>JACSRE010000261.1 GCA_014879945.1 Myxococcus sp. | reverse complement strand
CCTCCACCACCTGCTTGACGAGCGCGAGGCCCAGGCCGCTGCCGCCGCCGCCGCGTCCCCGGCCGTCGCGCAAGCGGTGGAAGGCCTCGAACACCTCGCGCCACGCCTGGGGAGCAATGCCGATGCCGTTGTCTCGCACCTCGATGACGACGCGCGGGCCTTCTCTGCGCGCGTGCACCTCGAACGTCACCGGCGTGCGCTCGTTGTACTTCCGCGCGTTGCGCAACAGGTTGAGGAAGGCCACCTTCATCCACGTCGGGTCCGCGTCGAGCACCACGCCCTCGGCGCCCGTCACCCGAAGCTGCACCTCGGGGCCCGCGTCTGCGTCGAGCCAGCCCTTCACCTCGGCCAGCCGCCAGGGCACCGGGTGCAGCACCTCACGCCCGCGCTCCAGCCGGTTGAACGAGAGGATGTTCTCGACCAGCGCCGTCAGCCCGTCGACCTCGCCGACGATGCGGCGCGGCCAGTCCTTCGCTTCGGGCACCCGCTCCAGCTTTCGCTCCAGCGTCTCGGCCATCACCCGCAGCGAGGCCAGCGGCGTTCGCAGCTCGTGGCTGACGGTGGCAACCAGCGCGTGCTTCGCCTCGACGAGCGCCTGCTCCCGGCGCTGCACGACGAACGCGAGGCCCACCAGCCCGACGCCCAGCCCGAAGGCGAGCACCAGCAGGCCGAGCTTCAACCGGAGGGCAGTGGCGCGGCTGGTCGCGGCGGCGCTCCAGCGAGGCGACTGGACCTGCACCTGAAGGTCCGCCACCAGGCCCGCGCGCGACGCGACGTCGAGCCCATCGCCCGCGCCCAGCAGCCCGCGCTCCCGCATCGACACCTCCTGCGCGCGCAGCAGCGCCTCGGCCGACACCGCCACGCCGCGGAGCTCCCGGCCCCCACGGAGCACCCAGCCGGGCCTCCACGAGAGCCCCTCGGGCGCCTCAGCGGGCAGCGGCGGGTCGCCTCGTCGCACGGCGACACACCGCTCCACGAAGTCGTCGACCGGCACCTGGGCGCGCCGGCTCTGCTGCTCGACGACGGCGCAGACGGCCCGCAGGGCCTCGGGCGAGAGCCGCGCACTGGCCAGCAGCACCTCACGCTGAAGCCCCGGCTCACCCGGGCCAAAGCCGTCACGCAGCACGCGCTCCAGCAGCACGCGCGCGGGCGTGGTGCGCGTCTGCAGCAGCTCCACCATCGCCAGCGCGGTGGACAGGTCGTCCCTCGGGCCCAGGCGGTACTGGCGGCGGTGGCTGAGGAGCCCGCGCACGGCCGCCTCGATGGCGGGGGGGTGCTTGGCGTCGAGCGCGGCGGCCAGCGCGCGCACGAAGGCTCGTCGTTCGCCGGCAGGCGACCCGGGGTCGGCCTCGGGCGCCGAGAGGAGCGCCGCCACCTCGACGACGACCCCCTCGTCGGCCCCGGCCGCGCGGCGGGGGAGCAGGCGCTCGCCGTCGCTCACCAGCAGCAGCCGCGTGTCGTCGCGCAGCGGGTCGGCGAGCGCCGACTCCATCAGCGCGACGCCGAGCCGCCACTCGTCATCGAGCGCGCGCCGGAGCGTGGCCGACGCGTACGCCTCGAGCGCCGCGCGCTGCCCATCGGTGTCGCGCGCGCGTGCCTGGTCTTCGTCGAGGAACACGCCCACCAGCGCCGCGAGGAAAGCGCCGAGCACGACGAGGCCGGCGACGAAGGGCGCGGTCCTCCGGCCGCTGGCGCTCCGCTTCGCCACCGTCACTCGATGACGGGCAGGCGGTCGAAGTCCATCGAGGCCACCGGCGCCCTCGCCTCGAAGCGGTCGGGGCGGTGGTCGAGCGACTTCGCGGTGCGGATGAGGCCGGCCAGCTCCTTCACGTCGGGGCGCTGCGCGAGGCCCGGCGGCAGCTCGGCGAGCTCGGCCAGCAGCGCGTCCCAGGTGAGGGTGCGCGCCCAGTAGCTGCCGCGGAGCTTCTCGGCGAACCCCGACACCACCAGCGACAGCCGCGCCGGCGCCGAGGCCGCGTGGCGCTCCTGGCGAATCACCGAGGTCGGGAGCGCCTTCTCGAGGAGCTCCGACGCCCCACCCTGCGGCGCCTTGTAGCGCGCGCGGAAGGTGGCGAACGACGCGGCGTCGGCCTTCGCCTTGAGCTTCACCTCGTAGATGGCGGTGACGGCGTGCCCGGCGCCCAGCTCACCCGCGTCGACCCGGTCGTTGGCGAAGTCCCGCTTGTCGAGCAGCCGGTTCTCGAAGCCCAGCAGGCGGTAGCGCTCGACCGCGGCGGGGTTGAACTCGAGCTGCAGCTTCACGTCCTTCGCCACCACCTGCAGCGTGCCGGTGAGGTGCTCGACGAAGATGCGGCGCGCCTCGTCGAGCTTGTCCACGTACGCGTAGTGGCCGTCGCCCATGTCGCCCAGGCGCTCCATCAGCACGTCGTTGTAGTTGCCCATGCCGAAGCCCACGGCGGTGAGCGTCACGCCCTCGCTCGCGCGGCCCTTCACCGTCTGCCAGAGCGCGCCGGCCTCGGTGACGCCGTTGTTGGCGACGCCGTCACTGCAGAGCACCACGCGGTTGTTGCCCCCGGGCACGAAGCCCTTCATCGCGAGGTCGTACGCGAGGTCGAGCCCGGCCTCGACGTTGGTGCTGCCCTCGGGCTTGAGCGCGTGGATCGCCGCGAGGATGTTCTCTCTCTGCGTGGCCGGCGTCGGCGGCAGCACGGTGTGCGCGGTGGTGCCGTAGACGACGATGGACACCTTGTCGCGCGCGTCGAGCTCGTTCACCAGCAGCGCCAGCGCCTGCTTCACCATGCCCAGGCGCCGCTCCATCGCCATCGAGCCCGAGACGTCGATGGTGAAGACGAGGTGCGAGGGCTTGCGGTTCTCCTTCGAGACCTCGCGCGCCTTCACCCCGACGTGGAGCACGTGGTAGCCCTTGCGGTTCGGCGACGGGAAGGCCTCGACCTGCACCGCGAAGGCCTGCTCCTTCGGCGGCTGGTAGCCGTAGTCGAAGGCGTTGACGAACTCCTCGACGCGCACCGCGGCCTCGTCGGGCAGCACGCCGCGCTCCAGGTAGCCGCGCGTCAGCGTGTACGAGCCGGTGTCGACGTCGGCCGCGAAGGTGCTGACCGGCTCGGCGGTCGTCTCGATGGTGGGGTTGACGCCGTAGTCCTTCAGCACCATCGCCGGCACGCGGGTGTTGGTGCGCGGTTGCTCCGCCTGCTCCGGCTGCTCGCTCGTCGACGCGAGCACCTGAAGCTCGTTGGCGCGGTGGTGGGGTGCTGACTGTCTGAGCCCGCACGCGGTGACCACCAGCGCGAGGGCGGCGGTCAGGGGGCGGCTGAGCGGGGTGCGGCGGGTGCTGGTCGTCATGTGAGACCTCCGGTGGGGTGTTGCCGGCATGGTCGTTCAGCGGCCAGGCCAGTGTGGCACCGGGGTCTCAGCGGAGCTTCACGGTTTCTTCATGACGCGTCAGAGCGAGGCGATGACGCGCGCGAGCTTGTCGTGAACGTGCTGGGCGACGGGCTTGAAGCGCGGGTCGGCGAGGCCTCCCACCGAGAGGAGCGGATCGACCGCCTGCACCACCGCGCCTGAGCCCTCTTCGTAGACGATGACGTTGCACGGCAGCAGCGTGCCCACCTCGAGCGAGGTCGTCAGCGCCTCGTGGGCCAGCGGCGGGTTGCAGGCCCCGAGGATGGTGTAGCGCCGGAAGTCGACGTCGAGCTTCTTCTTGAGGGTGTCCTTGATGTCGATGGTCGTCAGCACCCCGAAGCCCTCAGCCTTCAGAGCCTCGGGGACCCGGGCCATCGCCTGGTCGTACGACATCGCGAGCGTCTTCTTGAGGTCGTTCATGGTGGCTTGGAGCCTGCCCGCTCGGTGAACGATTCGCACCCACCCCCCGCGCTATTTCGTTTCGAGCGGCACGCCGTGCTGCGCCGCCAGGGCCTCGAGCGCCGCGGTGTACGGCCGCGACCTGCGCTCGGCGAAGCCGTCGATGAAGAAGCCCATCGCCCCGACGAGAATCAAGGCGGGCCCCAGGCCCTGCGCCCACTCCGCCTTCAGGGCGAAGCGCACCAGAACGCCGATGACGACCAACGCCGCCCAGGTGCGCAGGTAGAGGTGCCAGTTCGCGTTCACCTTGCGCATGCGGGGCAGCTCCTGCTCGACCATCGCTTTGGGAGACGACGCGAGCGCGGACTCGAGCGCCGAGACCTGCGAAGGCGTGCGCAGGCCGACGACGAGCCCGGTGCCCAGGGCCGCCAGCCCGAACAACACCAACGGCACCGCCATGCCGACGCCGAACGCGCCGCCCTCGGACTTCATGGCGGTGACGGCGAGGATGAAGAGGAGGAGCGCGGCCGGCGCGATGAAGAACAGCGCCTCGACGCGCTCGCCGCGGAAGTAGCCCTGCATCTGGTCGAGGAAGGTCATGGGCGCGTTCTCGCACGGGCCCAGCGCCTGTGTGCAACCGGTCGCACACCTGTGCATCGCGCGCAGGTGAGGCAGCTCGAACAACCGCCCGTTCTTGCTCTGAGTTCGACTGGCCCGCGCCCTGCTCTGAGGCAGCCGCATGCTGACCTCGCTCATCGCCCTCACCCTCGCCTTCTCACCCGCCGACCTCGACGGCTCCCCTCACCGCGCCATCGGCTTCACCGCCCCTGCCGACCGCGTGACGGCGGCGGCCGCGCGGCCCGAGAGCGACTTCGGGCCAGCGCCGATGGTCACCGCCGAGGGCCGGGCCGCGCGGTTGCTCACCGACGAGCAACTGAGCCGCGTTCGCGCCATCGACGCCCAGCTCGAGAGCTCGAGCACGCTTCCCTGGCGCGTGCTCGGCGTGTTGGGCGGCGTCGTCGCCAGCGCTCCGTTCGCCTTCGCCGCCGGCGTCGCGGTCTTCGTGGTGGCCGAGCTCGCCAGCTACGCGGCGGTGACGCTCCTGCTCTCGTTCTACACCCTCCCCGGCTTCTTCCTCACCGGGCTCACGCTGGTGCCCGTCTGGGGCTGGGTGGCGGCGGCCATCGGCCTGGGCGTGGCGATGGTGGCGGGGCTGACGACCAGCCGCATCGAGGCCCAGCGCGCCGCCCTCGTCGCCGAACGCCACGCGCTCATCGAGTCGACCAGGCAGGCCCCCCTCGACGCGACGACGCTCGTGCCCATCGGCACCTTCTGACCGCGCTCAGGGGTCGAGCGACGGGCAGTGCGGCGCCGAGAAGCCGCCGCTCAAGGTGCCCCCGTCGAAGGTCGCCGAGAGCTGAAACGACACCAACCGACCCGGCTCCACCCACCTCGCCGTCGCGCGCTCGTCGTGGGCCCGCTCGAGCGGCGCCGTCGTCACCGCGCCGCCGAAGTCGAGCAGCGTCACCCGCAGGCCGTCGGCGAAGGTGCTCGCGCCGCCGTCTGGCAGCACGCGCAGGCCGGCGATGACCAGGGTGCGCAGGGGAGTCGGTGAGGTCATCGTGGGACACGCAGGGTCGCCGCCAGCGTGCGCCTCGACGTAGAGCCGGCCGTCGGCCTCGACCCCGTGTTGCGCCCGCTCGAAGGTGGCGGTGCGCGCGCCGAACCGGACCAGCAGGTCCGTCGTGGCGCAGTCGGCGGCGCAGCCTGCGTCGTGACTGCCGGCGTCCACGGGCCCTGCGTCGAGTCCGCCAGCGTCGCTTCCGCCTGCGTCGAGTCCGCCAGCGTCGGCGAGGCCAGCGCCCGCGTCATCGGCGCGGCCGCCAGCGTCGAGCGGCGCCCCGCACGCGCCGCCATCACAGGTCGCCGGAGCGCACGCGGTCATCACCACGAGGGAGCCCGCCACCAGTGCCAGAGCCGCGCTGCGCATGAGCGAGCCGCTCCTACGCCTACTCCGAGACGACGTCGACCGGCGTGAGCCGCCGGAAGGTGTTCGTGCCGTCGCCGACCTGGCCCGTGGTGTTGCGGCCCCAGCACTTCACCGCGCCGGTCGCCATCAGCGCGCAGGAGTGGCTGAAGCCGGTGCTCACCTTGACGACGCCGGAGCCGAGGCCGGTCACCGGCATCGGGTGGTTGCGGGAAATCAGCGTGCCATCGCCGAGCTGGCCATCGAGGTTCCAGCCCCAGCACGAGACGCCGCCGGCCGCCGTCACCACGCAGCTGTGGCCGACCTGCGAGGCGACCGCCGACGCGTTCTGCCCCAGCGCCACCGGCCCGGGGCTCAGGAGCGTGCCGCCGTCGGGCAAGACGTTCTCACCCCAGCACGAGACGCCACCAGTCGAGAGCAGCGCGCACGAGTGGTAGGAGCCGGCCGTCACCGCCGTCGCCTGCAGCCCCGGCACGGTGAACGGCGTCGGCCGGGACATGGTGTCGCCCGCGCCGAGCTGCCCCGAGGCGTTGCGCCCCCAGCAGCGCACCTGCCCCGAGACGACCGCGCAGCTGTGGTACGCGCCCGATGCGACCGACGACGCGCCCGAGGTGATGGCGCCGAAGGCGAGCTGGCCGTCTGCGTTGTCACCCCAGCACCGCACCGCGCCCGAGGCGGTGAGCGAGCAGCTGTGGCTGCGATTGAGCGACAGCTCGACGATGGGCGACTGGTGCGCGGTGATGCGCGTCGGAGACGAACGAATGGCCGTGCCGCCGGCGCCCGCCTGGCCGTAGTCGTTCTCGCCCCAGCAGTACGTGCCCGCGTCCCTGGCGACGGCGCAGGTGGTGTACCCGCCGGCGGCCACCGCGACGACCTCGGTGCTCAACGCGCCCACCCGCCGCGCCACGGTCGACTCGGTGGGCGTCGTGCCGGTGAGCTGGCTCCGCGCGTTCGAGCCCCAGCACGAGAGGCTCCCGTCGGTGAGCAGCACGCAGGCGTGGTCCCAGCCCACGGAGAGGTCGGTCGCGCGGCAGCACGCGCCGCCGCACTCGAAGAAGCCGACGTCGCAGCGCCAGCCACAGGCGCCGGCCGTGCAGGTCGCCGACCCGTTGGCGGGCGCAGCGGGGCACGGCACGCAGCTGGTGCCGCAGCTGGCAGGGCTGGTGTTCGAGAGGCACTGCCCGGTGCAGCTGTGGAAGCCGGTGTTGCAGGCGTAGTTGCACTGGCTGCCCGCGCACACCGCGACCGCGTTCGCCGGGGTGGTGCAGGCCGCGCAGGCGCCTCCGCAGAACCTGAAGCTGGGGTTGCACTCGAAGCCACACGCGCCGCCGTCGCAGGTGGCGCTGGCGTTCGCGGGAGGCGCGCACGGCGTGCAGGCGCTGCCGCAGCTATTGGGTGAGGTGTTGGGCAGGCACTGCGCGCCGCAGCGGTGAAAGCCCGGGTTGCAGGTGAAGTCGCAGCTGCTCCCGGAGCACGTCTCGGTCGCGTTCGCGGGCGTGGCGCAGGCGGCGCAGTCGCCACCGCACAGCCGGAAGCCCGGGTTGCAGGTGAGGCCGCAGGTGGCGTTGCTGCAGGTGGAGACGCCGGCGTCGCTGCGCGGACAGACCTCACACCGGGTGCCGCAGCTGGTCGGCGCGCTGTTCGACACGCAGACCTGGCCGCAGGCGTGTTGGGCCGACGGGCAGGTGCAGACGCCGGCCGCGCATGAGGCGCCTTGCGGGCAGTCGCTGGTGAGGCGGCACCCCGTCTGGCAGGTGCGCGAGGTGGGGTTGCAGAAGTAGCCCGGCGCGCAGCCTCCGCCGGTGACGCAGTCAGCGGGCAGCGCTGCGCAGACGCCGAGGTTGCACACCAGGCCGGGGCCACACGCACGTCCACAGGCGCCGCAGTGGTTGAAGTCGGCGTCGAGGTCGACGCAGCTTGGGCCACACGAGACGAGCGTGCCGCTGCAGCGTGGGTCGGCGCCTGCGTCGCGCCCGCTCTGTCCTCCACCGGCCCCTCCAGCCGAGCCGCCCGCCGCGGAGCCGCCCGCCGTCGAGCCGCCTGCCGTCGAGCCGCCTGCCGTCGAGCCGCCCGCCGTGGAGCCACCTGCCGCGGAGCCACCTGCCGCGGAGCCACCTGCCGCGGAGCCACCGGCGCCACCACCACCGACGCCGGTCTGCACTGGAGCGCACGACCCGAGGGCGCAGACCAACCCCGGGGAGCACTCGATGCAGGCGCGCCCGGCCGCGCCGCACGCCGAGGTCAACACCCCAGCCTGGCATTGACCGGCCTGGTCACAGCACCCACTACAGCTCGAAGGAAGACACTGCTGCGTCGACGTCGGCCCGGGCGAGCAGGTCGAGAGCGCGAGCCAGCAACAGGTGACGACGATTCCTGAGCGCATGGCCCTTCGTCGCATGGCGCCCCACCTCGTCACAACCTCCGCGCTCGCGACGCCATTCGAGCTGGTGCCGACGCTCCCACGCCAGTGGCAGTGGCGGGTTCTTCACCGGCTCGGCAGCCGCCCTGGCGAACGACTCAGATGGCCGAGCCGCCGCGCTCTCCGGTGCGAATGCGCACGGCCTCTTCGAGCGGCACCACGAAGATCTTCCCATCACCCACCGCGCCGTTGGGCTCGGTGCGCGCGCCCCTCTGAATCGCCGCGATGGTCTTCTCGACGTACTCGTCGTTCACGCACAGGGTGATGCGCGTCTTCTGCACGTTGCGCACGTGCACCTCGTGTCCGCGGAAGAGCTCCACCTCGCCCTCTTGCCGGCCGCGGCCCTCGACGGTGTCGGTGGTGATGCGGAAGTTGTCGCCCTCGTCGAGCACGGCGCCCAGCGCCTCTTCGACGGCCTCGAGCCGCTCGGGGCGAATGATGGCGATGATCATCTTCATGGGTTCGCTCCGAGGCTCACGTCTGGTCGAAATGGTACCCGCGTTCACCGTGCACGTGCAGGTCTTGTCCGTCGCGCTCTTCCTGCTCGGTCGCGCGCAGCCCCATGGTGGCCTTGAGCACCGAGGCGATGAGGAAGGTCGCGCCGCCCGCGAAGACGATGGCCACGCCGACGCCCAGGGCCTGCTTGCCGAGCTGGGTGAAGTCGCCGCTCAAGACGCCCTGCACGGGCGAGAAGCAGAACACGCCGGTCAGCAGCGCTCCCAGAATGCCGCCGACGCCGTGCACGCCGAACGCGTCGAGGCTGTCGTCGTAGTTGAAGCGGTGCTTGAGCTGCACCGCCCAGTAGCAGACGACGCTGGCCAGGGCGCCCATCACCAGCGCCCAGCCCGGGCGAACGTGGCCGGCCGCCGGCGTCACCACCACCAGCCCCGCGACGAAGCCCGACGCCAGGCCGAGCGAGGTGACCTTGCCGTGGTGCCAGCGCTCCATCGCCATCCACGCCAGGCCGGCGGCGGCGGCGGCGCTCTGGGTGGTGGTGAAGGCCAGGCCCGCGGTCGCGCCCGCCGGGTGCTCGACCGCCACCGCGGAGCCCGCGTTGAACCCGAACCAGCCGAACCACAGCAGGCCAGCGCCGGTGAGCGTCAGCACCAGGTTGTTGGGCAGAATCGCCGCGCCGCGCTTGTTGAAGTCACGCCGCGGGCCCACCATCAGCGCCAGCACCAGCGCCGAGACGCCGGCCGCGATGTGCACCACGGTGCCGCCAGCGAAGTCGAGCACCCCGCGCGTGAAGAGCCAGCCGTCGGCCGCCCACACCCAGTGCGCCAGCGGGCAGTACACCAGCGTCGCCCACACCACGGTGAAGACGAGGAAGGTGCGAAAGCGCATGCGCTCGGCCACCGCGCCGCTGATCAGCGCCGGCGTGATGATGGCGAACTTGCCCTGGAACATCACGAAGACGAGCTCGGGGATGCCCTTGTCCGAGAAGGGCTTCGTCATGTCGATGCCGTTGAGCGCCAGCAGCGTCGAGTCCCACCCGATGACGCCGCCGACCGAGGTGCCGAACGACAGCGCGTAGCCGACCAGCACCCACTGCACGCCGATGACCGCCATCGCGGCGAAGCTCATCATCATCGTGGTGAGCACGTTCTTGCGCCGCACCATGCCGCCGTAGAAGAGCGCCAGGCCCGGCACCATCAGCAGCACCAGCGCCGAGCTGGTCAACATCCACGCGGTCGAGCCGGAGTCGAACACCGCCGGCGTTGCTGTCGCTTCCATGCGGCCGAAGAAGCCAGCCTCGGCGCAGCGCGTCAAGCCCGTTGACCTACTTTTGCGCGAGCGAAGGATAAATAAGCGCTCGATAGTCAGCCAACCAGCGGCCACAAGCCTTCAGACGCGCCTATTTATTCGGTGTCGACTGCGCATGGTCCCGTGGATGGCGCCATGCCCTGCCTGGGACGCGCGCTCGGCGGCGGCTCACCGAACGATGGTGCCGTCTGGCGCGACCCGCACCGCGTGAACGAACTGCGCCGCCTGCGAGTAGTCCTCGTAGTCGGGCCCGTGCACCGTGGAATAGGTCTGCAAGGCGGCGCCGCTGCCGACGTTGGTGACCGCGCCGTTGAGCCCCGGACGCTGGCCGGGCTCCAACGCCCACACCTTGGTGGCGCCTGCGATGGCCACTCCCGACGCAGGCACCCCCGCCTCGAGCAGCCGGGCGGCGATGCGCGCTTGTTGCTGCGTGGCAGAGATGGCGCCCGCGGTGCCAGGCGTCGGGCCAGGCTGGAACTGCACCACCACCGGAGCCTGCGCCCGGAACGCATCGGCCTCGGCGCGCGTGGGCAACCGCAGCCCGTGCTGCGCCGCGTAGCTGAGCGCCTCGCGGCTGCTCACCCCGCGCCCATCAGGGTCGGCCGCGTAGCTGGGGTTCGACATGAAGACGTGGCCGCCGTTCGCGGTGCGCACCGGGAAGAAGCCCTGCGCGCGCATGTCGTCGACCAACCGGGCGTGCTCGGGGCTCTGCCGACGGAGCGCGGCGGCGGTGACGTCCTCTCGCACCCGCACCGGCCCGCCACGGGTCTGCACCGTGCCCGGCGTGAGCGCGCCCGAGACCGACCCGGGCGCAGGCGTCGTCGGGAGCGGCCGCGCCGGAGGGTCCATTCCATCGACCGGCGTCGCCGGCGTGTCGCGCAGCCGCCCGAGGGTGGCGGGGCCGACGACGCCATCGACCGACAGGCCCTGCGCTGCCTGGAAGCGACGCACCGCGGCCTCGGTGCCGGGCCCGAAGCGCCCGTCCACCTCGAGGCCGTAGCCCCGCTCGTTCAGGGAGCGCTGGAGCGTGCGCACGTCTTCTCCGCTCGAGCCGCGACGGAGGGTGCTGGTGATGGGCGGCGACGGCCGGGGAGCGACGAGCGCGCGGTCAACGGAGGTGGCGTTCGAAATGGGCATGGGCGCAACGACTCCTGAGGAGGGCCTTGCACCCATTCTCGCGTTGCCCGAGGGCGCGGTGGCCGTCGGAAATGCCAAAGCCCCTGACAACCGCGGCCGCTACTTCGTCAGCAGCAGGTCCCTGCCCTGGAGCAGGTCAGCCTCGCCCGCGAACTGGCCGAAGCGCTCGTACGACTTCACCGGCACCCGGCTCTGCACCAGCCGCGCGTCTTCTTCGATGGTGATGGTGCGCCCGGCCTGCGACTCCTTGCGCGTGAAGCGGCCCCACGGGCACTCGGTCTTCGCGGTGGGCACCGCGTCCTTCAGGCGCCAGCCCTCGGGCACCGTCAGCGTCACCACGGCCTTCGTCGACTCGCTCGACTCGATGAACAGCGGCGTCACCCGCTGCCCCAGCACCAGGTAGCGGCGGCCCAGGTTCCACGGGAACGTCAGCGGCCCCATCACCAGCGTCGAGTCACCCTCGCGACGACCGAAGCGGCTCGCGGTGAAGCGGTACGACACCTTCACCTCCGCGCCGTCCTCCTTGCGAATGTCGACGTCCACCGACTCGAGGTCCGCCCCGCCGAACATGCGAGAGAGGGCCTGCTCGAGCGCCTGCTTGCGCTGCTCCACCGAGAGCTGCTCCAGGGCCTCGGCCAGCTGCGCCGCTTCGAAGCCCTGGTACGTCTCGTCGCCGCTGCCCTTGAGCACCCCCTCTTCGTCGAGCGCCGCGGTGAGCGTCACCGTCTTCGAGGGCCGCTCGCTCAGCTTCGGCGTCGTCACCTTCTCGAGCGGCCGGCCCGGCAGCGGGAGCAGGTACGCCTCGCGCTCGCCGAGGGCGAACTCAGGCAGCTCTCCGAACGGGGCGAAGCGCACCATCGGGTCGAGCCACACCGCCTGGCCTGTGGGGAGCAGCACGCGCACGCAGACGTAGGGGAAGAGCGACTCCGCGGGGAAGACGTACGGGGCCGGGTCGGCGGTGAAGCCCCGCACCGCGGCCAGGCGCGCGTCGAAGCCCAGCGCCGAGAGCGCGGCGACCATCAGCCAGGTGCGGCTGCCGCGGTCCTGCCCCACGCTGGCCGCGGCCGACATGCCCAGGCCCGCGTCGCGGCCCGACAGCTTCTTCATCACCGCGGCGTAGACGGCCTTCACCGCGCCAAGCCCGGTCGCGCTCCCCGCAGCCTCTCTCGCGAAGCGCTCCACCTCGTCGGTGACGACGCCGCGGTCGACGAAGGCGTCGGCGTAGGCCCGCATCACGCCCTCGTTGCCCCGCTGCCCCGCGCCGACGCTCACGAAGGGCAGCCACTCGTTGCCCGACGGCGGCCCCATCGGCTCGGGGATGTACGGAGGCACCCGCTTCTCTTCGTGGAAGAACACCTCGCGGTCGCCCACCGTCTTCACCGGCCCGACGTCGGTGAGGTTGTGCGCGTCGACCGCCATGCCCGCGCCCTTCGGCGCGATGACCGTGTAGGTGCTCCAGTTGTTCGGCTGGCGCGCCACCTGGAAATAAAAGCTCGAGGCGGTGAAGCCGGGCTGCCCCGGGCCCCTCGTCGGGTGCGCCAGCAGGTACTCGTACTCGACGAGGTCGCCGACCTGCACGCCCGGCAGGCTGACGGCGTCTTTGCCCTCGAAGTTCTCGGGCTCGAGCGTGGCGCCGTCGGCCTTGAGCGTGCGCAGCTTGAGCACCACCGCCCCCGGCGGCAGCTGCACCTCGGCCACCTCTTGCACGCCGGCCTGGTCGAGCGCCTTCTGGATGATGTGGATGCGGTCGACCTGGGTGCCGTCGGCGAAGGCCTCGATGGCGGCGGCGTCGAGCAGGAACGCCGCGTTCGCTTCTTCGGCGCCCGGCGCGGCCTCATAGGCCTTGAGCGCCGCCTCGGTCGAGATGGCGTGGGCCTCGAGCAGCTCCTTGCCCGTCTTCGCGCGCTCCACCGCCCGCCGCAGCGAGAGGTCTGCGCCGTCCACCGCCAGCGCCTGCTCGCGCGCGGCGAGGGCCTCGGCCGGCTTGCCGCCCTGCTCGAGCACGTCGCCGAGCTGCTTCTTCAGCTGCGCGTTGCGCGGCCACACCTTCGACACCCGCTGGAGCGCAGCCACGGCTTCGTCGATTCGGTCGAGCGCCACCAGCGCCGAGGCCAGCGACGCCGCGACCTGGCTCTGGCTCTCGTCGCGGTCGAGCTGCGCCTTCCAGATGGCGGCCACCGCCTCCATGCGGCCCCGGGTGCGCTCGTGCTCGGCCTGGCGCCAGGCGCCGTTGGGGCAGTGCTTCATCGTGCCCAGGAGCGCGTCGGCCTGGGCGACGGCGTCACGGCGCCGGGCCACGTCGTACTGGAGCTGGAGCGACTCGCAGTGCCCCGGCCACGCGGCCTCGGCCTCCTTCGCGGTGATGACGGCCTGCGCCTCGAGGCCCAGCGCCAGCTCGATGCGCGCCTCGAGCGAGAGCACGGCCGCCGACGCAGGCTTGTGGCTCCCGCGCGCCTTGCGCACCAGCTCGAGGGCGTCGACGGAGCGCGCGTCGTCGAGGGCCAGCTGCGTCGTCAGCAGCCGCGCCGCCACCAGGTCCGGGTCCTTGCCGAGGGCGGCTTCGAGGTCGCGCGTGGCCCGCCCCCGCGCCACCTTGGGCGCCAGCAGCCGGTCCGAGAGGTCGAGCTCCGCGCGCAGCAGGTGCACCATCGCGCCCGAGAGCGCAGGCGCCAGCTCCGCGAGCACCCGCCGGGCGCCATCGCGGTCGCGGCCCAGGGCGTCTCGCGCCGCGATGACCCTCGCGAGGGCGTCGGAGCCCTCGTCGACGAGGGCCTGGTGGAGCTGCGCCGCGGTGGGGAGCACGCCTTCGACGTCGTCGAGCACGGTGACGCCGCTCCACCGCGCCGCGGGCCCTGCGGCGGGCTTGAAGCTCAGCTTCGCGGGCAGGCCGTCGAGCCGCTGCAGCGCGACCTGCAGGTGACCGACCTGGTCCTCCCTCGCGGCGCGCACCAGCAACCGGTGGGTGCCCGCCGAGAGCTTGACCGCGCGCGCCGAGAGCGTCGACGCCGGGCGCTGCCAGGTGTGCCGCGTCAGCACCGCCGTGCCGTCGAGCATCGCCACGTGGTCCATCGAGGTGATGGTGCGCAGCACGTAGCGCCCGGACTGCGGCACCTCGACGTCGACGGCGAACAGGTACACGTCACCTTGCGGCGGCTCACCCGACAACGAGAGCCGACCATCGGGAAACACCAGCGTGCGGGCCGAGAGCGCGCCGAACGGGCCAGCGCCGGGCGACGAGAGGTCGCCGGTCTTCTCCATGGCCGTCGCGTCTCCCATCGCGATGACGTGCCAGGGGCTGAGCGGGCCCAGCATCGTCACGCCCGTGGGCACGCCCATGTCTTCGAGCGTCGCCTTCACGCGCGCGTCGTCTTGCCGGGCCTCGGCGATGGCCGCGACGGCGGCGCGGAGCAGGTGCGCGGCGTCTGCCAGCATGGGGCGCTCGAGGAGGACGGCCGCGCGGGCCAGCACGGTGTCATCGCCCTGAGCAGAGAGCGTGGCCCGGTCGAGCACGAAGCGCGCGGCGGCGACCGCGAGGGGATGCCCGGGGTTGCGCTCGATGAGGTCGAGGGCGATGCCCATGGCGCGGTCGGAGCGCGTCTGCCGCTCGGCCAGCAGCCACTGCCCCCACAGCGCCCACGGGTCGCCGGCGTCTCTCTGCACGGCGGTGTCGAGCATCGCGCGCGCCTTCTCGGCGTCGGAGGCCGCGAAGAGCGCGTGGAGGCCCGCCAGCGCCCACGAGCGGGCCTTCGCGTCTCCGTCAGCGACGTCGGCGAGCGCGTCGTCGAGCGCCTCGGTCGGCGGCGCCACCCGCCGGGTGCACGCCACGGCCAGCGTCAGCGTCGAGAGCAGCAGCGCGAGGCGGCGGCGCGAACGGAGCAGACTCATGCGCGCGACATAGCGCAGGACGTTCGCCAGGCCCCCTCTTTCCCTCTGCGCGGCCTTCGCTCCCAGCCAGGCGAGCGGCTGGCGACCGCCGCCTCAGCGGCGCGCCAGCCGCGCCAGCACGCGCACCAGCTCTTCGGGCGAGACGTCGATGCGCTCCGACAGGCGGCCGTAGAGCAGCGCGGTCGGCACCGAGCGCCCCTCGAGCTCGCGCTGGCAGCTGGCCAGCGTCTCGAGCACCAGGCGCTCCAGGCGGGTCAACCCGTCACGCACGTCGGGGAGCACGTCAGCAGGCGCGCTCGAGGGCGGACGGGCAGCGCTCCGCCGCTTCATCCGTGGAAGACACGACTGGCGACGATGCGCCCATCGCGCACGTCGAAGGCCTCGGCCACCGGCATCGGCGCTTCGTTCGGCGCGTGCCGGAGGTACTCGAGCACCACGCGCTCCGCGTTGGCGGTCAGCCGCTCGAGCTCGTAGCGCAGCCCCGGCAGCCGCTTGTTGGCGTCGGCCCACCAGGCGCGCAGCGCGGCCTTGCCCACCAGCTTGCCGCCGGTCTCGGGGTGGAGCGCGCGGATCTTCGGCGAGGTGTGCGTGCAGTCGTCGGCGTAGAGCCCCACCAGGCGCTCGACGTCATGTGCGTTGAAGGCGTCGAGCCACGCGCGCCCGACCGACTCGGCAGTCGTCACGGCCCACCGTCGACGCCACCGTCGCTCACGCCAGCATCGGCGGCGGCAGGAGGCGGCGCCACGTAGGCCGGCTCGATGGCCAGCGGCACCGCGAGCGTCGCGTTGGTGGAGCCCACCGTCTGCCGGTACACCTGGTCGTTGCCGCCCTCGTCGGACGAGAAGACGAAGCTCGAGGCGTTCACCCACGACGGCGCGCTGTCGTTCACCGCGGCGCTCGCCGGGTTGCGCTGCCGCGTCACCATGCGGGTGGTGAGGTCGAGCACGAAGATGCGCGTCACGCCGCTCGAGACCCGCCCGTCGAAGACGGCCTTCTGCCCGTCGGGCGACACCACGATGCGGCTGGCGATGGCGAGCGCCTCGAGGCCGAGCGTGTTGGTGATGGGCGTCGGGGCGCCGGTGGCCACGTTCACGCGCTCCACCTGGGTCTGCATCAGCCCCGCGTTGCCGGCCGAGACGAGCAGCGAGGCCCCGTCGGGGAACCACGAGGGCGAGGCGTAGGCCAGGGCGCTGCCGCCGATGAGCTTGCGGAAGCCGGAGCCGTCGACGTTCACCACGCCCACGCTCGAGCTGGTGGCGTTCTCGTCGTAGGCGAAGGCGATGCGGGTGCCGTCGGGCGAGAACACGGGCGTGCGCAGGTTCGACTGGGTGGGCGAGCTGCGCAGCACCGTCGAGGGCGTACCGCCGGTGACGGGGAGGAGGAGCAGCTCGGAGTCGGCGCCGGCCTTGCGCGCGAACACCACCTGGCGGCCGTCCTTCGAGAACGAGGGCATCGACACCCCGCCCGTCGAGGTCAGCTGCACCGGCGCGTTCACGTCGCGCTCATCGGTGAGAATCAGGTTGCGGTCGTCCTTGCGCACGGTGGCGAAGCCGCCGTTGAAGGTCGCCGTTCCGCCGCCACCACCACCACCGCCGCCTCCGCCGAGCAGGTCGCAGCTCTGAAGAGTGAAGACCAAGGCCACGACAGCGATGACAGACCCAAGTGAACGACGCATTGATTCAAGCTCCCGGGAAGACTGGAACACGCGGCCACCGACGCGCCGCAGCCGTCACATGTTCACGTTCGGGGCCAGACGCAAGGGGGAGCGGTCAGACCCGCCGGATGCGCACCAGCTCGTTGCGGCAGTTGTTGCACAGCTGCATCTGGCGGCGGTCGGCCTCGGCGAGGCTGGTGGCCAGCGACATGATGCAGCGCGGGTCCTCGCAGTACGAGAGGCCGACGAGGTGCCCGGCCTGGTGCACCGCCTCGACGGCGATGCGCCGCCGCGCCGTCTCGGAGTCTCCCTTGATGCGGAACAACGACAGCACCGCCACGTGCGAGTCACGGTCGGACTCCCCGAAGACGAAGGGGGTGTCAGGCGTGAAGAGGTCGCCGTCGGTGACGCCCATCACGTGCACCGCGCCGGGCTCTTTGATGGTGAGCAGCCGCCGCATGATGGCGGTGGTGTGGAACTGGTTTCGGTCTTTGTTGAAGGCGTAGCTCGGGGTGCCGAGGTTGACCTTGCCCAGGTAGGTGCCGAGCGTCAGCACCTGCTGAATGGGAATCTCGAGTTCACGCAGGGCCGCCGCCGAGACGGAGCCGACCGCGACCAGTTGCAGCTCTTTGCCCGCTGCCATTCTGCTCCCCCATCGAGAACACTTCGCGAAGGCGTGAACGCGTGACGCACCGGCCAGTGTACCGGGTCTGTTCCCGCCGTCACCGAAGGAAAAGAAGGGAAAGGTACGCGCTGCGTTGCAACTCGGCAGCGGGGAGGAGCTGGGGCGCGTGGATTCGAACCACGATACTCAGAGTCAAAGTCTGATGTCCTACCCTTAGACGACGCCCCAGTACGTCGGGATGACGGCCTTCTAGGGTGTTTCCCGACGGCTTTCACGCCTTCTTGGTCGCGCAGGTTGGGAAGGTCGGCGGGCGGGTTTCGCAGAAGTTGCGCTGGTCGCCACCGCGCCGTGAGGAGACTTCAGCCACTTAGGGTCTGCGCGCCGTTGGTACGGGAGTTGGAGGTTTGGCGGCCCGGAAAGGCATCGACTCATCGATGCACCCAGGCGCGCCGGCTTCCCGCGGGGGTGAAGTCGGCGCGCCGTTTTTTGTGCGCCAGCATCGCGCCGAAGAAAAGCGACCCTGACGGAGATCAGCTCTCACGGGCCCGGCAACCAAGCTCACCGTGGGGCGGCGTTCGCCCTCGAGGAGCGGCCCATGCGTGTCTTGCAGGCAGCGATGGTTGCGGCGGTGCTGTTGAGCGCGGGCGCGTCGAGCGCGCAGAGCCACGTCGAGCTCAACCTCTTCGGCTCGAGCTCGACGCTCAGCTTCGGGTTCGGCGTGCACCACCATGCGCGGCGTCAAGTCGTGGTGGCGCCGCCGCCGGTCTACGTGCAGCCGCAGGTCTACGTGCAGCCGCCACCGGTGGTGTACCAGCAGCCGCCCGTGGTGATGGCGCCGCCGCCCATGGTTCAGGCGGCCCCGGTCTACGTCGCGCCGGCGCCGGTGGTGGTGCAGCAGCCCGCGCCGCAGGTGGTGACCCGCACCGTGACCGCGCCCGCTCCGGAGCGGCCAGCCTTGATTGGCCTCAAGTACACGCCGGGGCTCTCGGGCGTCTTCACCTCGGCGCCGGGGGCGGTCGGCTTCACCGGCGCGCGCTTCAGCCACTCGGCGGGGCTCGAGGCGCGCCTGTCGCGGTGGTTCGCCCTGCGCAGCGACGTGGAGCTGCGCAACGACAGCCGCTCCTTCGACGTCATCGGCGCCAAGGTGTGGCTGGCCGGCGCCGACTGGAAGGTGAAGCCGTACCTCTCGGCGAGCCTCTCGGGCACCATGGCGGACTCGCGGCCCAACGCCCTGAGCATCGGCGTGGTGGGCGCGGGCGGGCTCGACGTGTTCTTCGGCAAGCACTTCTTCCTCGAGGCCGAGGTGCGGTACCGGGCGCTGCCGGGCGCGTGCTGCACCGAGGTGCCCCAGGTGACGGCGGTGGCGGGCGCCGGGGTCGCGTTCTTCTAGCTGGCTGAAACTTCCGAGGGCTCCGCGTTCCGCGCTACGACGCGGGCCATGGCTTCAGACGTCGTCATCCTCTTCGGCGGCAGCTCGTCGGAGCGCCTGGTCTCGGTGGCCTCGGCGCAGAACGTCTCGTCGTTGCTCCCCGACGCGAGGCGGTGGTTCCTCTCTCCACGCGGCGAAGTCCACGACGTCGCGAGCGACGAGCTGGCGGGGCACGCGCGGCCGTTCGAGGTGGAGTTCACGCCGAGGTCCCGCGCGCTCTACGCCTCGCTCGACGCGGCCCTCGACGCCCCCGAGGCGAAGGGGCTCGTCTTCCTCCTGGCGCTGCACGGCGGTGAAGGCGAGAACGGCACGCTGCAGGCGCGCTTCGAGGAGCGCGGCCTCGGGTTCACCGGCTCCGACGCGGCGTCGAGCGCGCGCGCGTTCGACAAGGCGGTGACCAAGGCGCTGGTGGGCGCGAAGGGCGCGCGCCTGGCGCCGGCCGAGGTGCTCGAGCCGCAGGGCGCCACGAGCCTGGAGCCGAAGCTCAGCGCCCTCTTCGCCCGCGCGCCGCGGTGGGTCCTCAAGCCGGTGGCTGACGGCTCGAGCGTCGGGCTGGTGCACCTGCGCAGCGAAGCCGAGGTGCCCGAGGCGGCCAGGACCCTGGCCTCGGTGGGCCTGCGCTACCTCGCCGAGGCGTTCATCGAAGGCCGCGAGCTGACGGTGGGCGTGGTGGATGACGCCGGCGGTCCGACGGCGCTCCCGGTGTCAGAGGTGCGCCTCATTCCCGGAGGCGCCTTCGACTACGCCGGGAAGTACCTGGGCAAGGGCACCGAGGAGCTCACCCCCGCGCCGATCGCCGCTGACGAGCGCGCGGCGGCGCAGGCGCTCGGCGTGTTGGCGCACACCACGGTGGGCTGCAGCGGCTACTCCCGCACCGACATGATCCTCACCGACGGCGGGCCGGTGTTCCTCGAGATCAACACCCTGCCTGGGCTGACGAAGGCGTCCTTCATTCCCCAGCAGCTCGCGGCGGCGGGTCGAGACCTTCGGGCGTTTCTCGAGCAGCAGCTGACGCTGGCGCACGCTCGTCGTCGCTGAGCGCGAACACCGCACGGGTGGCGGCGAGCCGGAACGACGCTCGGCCGCGAGCAGACACTCGCGACGTGAGGACGCTTGCAACGCGAGACGCTCGCGACATGAGGACGCTCGCGACATGAGGACGCTCGCGACGTGAGACGCTCGCCACGTGAGACGCTCGCCACGTGAGACGCTCGACGTGTAGCTCGCGCTCCGCCGGTGACTCGCGCTCCGCCGGTGACTCGCGCTCGACGGCCCCGTGCGGCCTCACCGCGTGCCCTGGGCAAGACGGTGCAGGTGATTTGCACGACCTCTCGCAGGTGAGCAGGCGTTGGTGCAGGAGCGGCGATCAGTTCCTCACCATGGTGCGGCCGTACGACCGCTCCTACGGCTTCCCCGGGCGCGACGGCGGTGTCGTCGGCCTTCACCTCGCCGAAGCACCACGGCCCGCCGACCACGAGGGGCAGCGGGCCGCGGAGCGCTCTCATGAACGGCTCGTCAGAAGCAGGCGGTCTCGTACTGCACCGTCAACGTCTGCCCCGCGGCCGGCGTCGTCATCGGCGTGAAGCGCACGGCGTTGGCCGCGGCGTCGTAGCACCACGCGCCCGAGGCCGGCTGACCGTTCATGCACGCGCCGCCGCCAGCCACCGGCATGTTGTTGATCTGCACCGTCAGCATGCGGCCGCCCGTCAAGTCCGGCGAGGTGGCGAGGAAGAACATGGTGCGGAAGCCGAAGGCCGTGCGGCCCAGCCCCTGGAGCGCCGTCGCCCAGTTGTTGGTGCAGATCTCTTCGCGCACACCACCGGTGCGGGTCACCATCGTCAGGTACCGCTGCGCGTCGCCGCCGCCGTCGTAGGTGCAGCCCGTCGGCGCGCTCGACAGGAACGGGCCGATCGCGCTCAGCGTGAACATCGACAGCCGGTTGAAGCCCTTCACGTTGATGAGCCGGTTCTCGTAGTAGCTCAGCGGCTGGTTCGACTGGTCGCCGGCGTCAGAGACGATGACGATGGCGAGGTTGGCGTCGGTGCGCAGGAAGCCGGCGTTCTCGGTGACGATCTTCGGCGGCGTCAGCGCCATCACCGCGGTCGCCAGCGCCTGCTCGGTGCCTGAGCCGTCGGTGCCGACGTTCACCAGCGACTGGAAGGCCTGGCCGACGTTCGGCGTGTTCGAGCGCAGGATCGGGCCGATCTGGTTGGCCTGCCCGGGCCTGATGGTGCGCAGAATGCCCTCGCCCAGGGTCGACGGCGGCGGCGGGCACACCGGGAAGCCCGGCGGGCAGGTGTTGCCATCGGCGGTCGTGGTGATGACGCCGATCTGATAGTCGACGCCGGCCGACGCCGCGTACTGAATGAACGAGCCGAAGTTCGTCGAGAGGCTCCGCTGCTTGTCACCCATCGAGCCCGAGTCATCGACCACGAGCAAGATGTCGGCCTTCGGCTGGGTGTCCTGCATGAAGGTGTCGGTCTGCACGCCGCTCGGGTCACCGCGGCCCTGCAGGCCCACCAGGTAGGTGACCGTCTGCCCGCTCTGCCGCACCTGAATGGAGACGGCGCCGGTGTCAGCCCCGATGTCGATGGGCGAGTAGCGCACCTGGAAGGTGACGAGCTGGCCCGGGCTCAACAACGACTCGGTCGAGGGCGGCGTCTGGGTGATGAAGAACTCGGGGCACGCCGCGCCGCCCGCGCAGTTCGGGCCGCCCGCCTGCTGACCTCCGGCTGCCTGCAGCGAGAAGCTCATCATGCCGCCAGGGTTGATGGTCACCGGCGTGCTGCACACGTTGTAGACGGTGAGCGTGCGCGGCGCGCTCGAGCAGCGCATGCCCGGCGGCGCCACGTACTTCACGGTGCCGAAGTCGAGCGGGTCAGGCGTCACCGCCAGACACGAGGGGCCGACCGAGGTGCGCAGCGGCACGCGGGCCTGCGGCGCGGTGGCCGAGGTGATGTTGAACTGCAGCTCTCCGCTGAGCGTGGTGATGGTCGTCGGCACCGGCCCGGGCGGCGTCACCCGCACCACCACCTGCCACGACTCCTGCGGCAGCAGCTCCTTCTCGGCGACCGGTCCGCCCACCAGCGTGTACGCCGGGTGGCTGCCGGCGGCGAGGTCGATGCCCGAGAGGAAGCACTTGTCGCCGGCCGCGGTGCCCAGGTTGGTGATGGTGATGGGCAGGTCCTTCGTGGTGCCGGGCGTGACGAGGCCGAAGTTCGCCGACATCGGCGTCACCCGGTAGTTGCAGGGCGGCAGCTCCTCCACGTCGGCCGACACCTGGAGCTTCACCTCGGCGTCGGCGCCGTCGTTCGAATAGATGACGAGCTCAGCCTCTTTGCGGCCGATGGACTTCGGGCGCAGCGTCACCACCAGGTCGAGGGAGTTCTGGCCGGCGATCGGCGCGATGCCCACCATCGGGTCGTAGTTGCTGAAGAGGCTGACCGAGAACTCATCGGCCTCGGTGATGGCGTTCTTCGGGGTGAGCTCGAACAGCGGGGGCACGCCCACCATGCCGCTCGTCATGTCCACCGAGCCGAGGAAGAGGTTGAAGCTGGGGTCGGGCATGCGCGGGGGCACGCCCACGTTCTGCACGTTCACCCGGCGGTTGACCTGGAACGTCGGGTTCGCGGCGAAGAAGCCCACGCGCCCGAAGGCCACGTTGGGGCGCGGGGTGACGCGGATCTTGGGGCCACCGCCGATGCACTCGAGCGTGATGGTGCCCATCGGGATCTTGTTGAGGCCGGTGCGGAAGCTCAGCGTCGACGGGGGCCGCGCGCCGAGGCCAGACGGGCTGCACGACACCTTCATCGGGGTGGGCACGCCACGGCCGGGCACCGTGAAGCTGGTGGCGTCGCCGCCGGCGGGCACGCGGTGGAAGTAGTCGGTGGGCATCGACGCCGTCACCTGGGTGAGCGTGATGGGCACGTTCGAGGTGTTGGTGAAGATGACCTCCTTCACCGACTCGAAGCCGGGCGAGACGAGCCCGAAGTTGAGGCGCTCCGGCGTCCACGTCAGCACGTCGTCGCTGCCGACCGCGCGAATGACCGCGTCCACCGGAGGACAACCGCCCGCGCCCTGCAGCACGATGCGCGCCTGGTACTCGCGCTTCTCGGTCGGGGTGAAGGTGATCTGCACCGTGAACGACGACATCGGCTGCACGGTGATGGAGCCCGGCAGGCCGGCGTTCTTGAACCCGAAGGCCGCGGCGTCGTTGCCGGTGATGGCGCCGACCTCACCGCGCGCGGCGACGTTGGTGGTGTTGCGGAACTCCACGTCGTACGAGAGCGTCTCGCCGACCGGCACGTTGCCGAAGTCGATGAGGTTGGGCATCTCGCAGGCGCCCTTCTCGCCCTGGGCCTTGAGGGTGATGACGGCCTCGGAGTCTTCCGTGCGCGTGCCCGACGAGATGAGCTTGAGCTTCGAGAGGAACCCGCCCTGCAGCGCCGTGGGGCTGAAGGTCATGCGGAACTCGGCCTGCCCCGACGGCGGAATCACGGTGTCGGGCTTGAAGTCGACGAAGAAGGGCGCGCCGGCCTGCTCCTTGTCGGGCGCGATCGACACCGCGTCACCCTCGGTGCGGTCGAGCAGGTTGAGCGTCAACGAGCCCTGCCCGTCGTTGCGCACCGTCATCACCAGCGGCTTGGTCTCGCCCACCAGCAGCGTGCCGAAGTCGTAGGTCGCGTCGCGCGAATTCACCACCTCGCCGGTGACGCCGTCTCTCCACACCACCTGGAGGTCGCCGAAGCGCGTGGTGACGGTGGGGCCGCCGCAGTTGCAGCCGGCCGCCATGAGCGCGAGGAACAAACCCCCAAAGAGGGTGTGCGTTGACGGGGTTCGAACCATGACAAGGACCTCAACTGTGCACGAGAGTGTGCGCTCCGGCCTGAAGCGGGGCGGGAGGATGCTCAGGTGCGCCCTGTAGATCAACATGTGTGTCAACGCGGGGTGTCACCGCCAGTGGACAGGCGGTTGGCCGTTGCCCAGCCAGCCCACTTGTCGGGGGGGCTGAGGCTGTGTAGACGACCGAGGTCTGCGGCCGTGCAGGAGAGGCAGGGGCCTACTCGCCTCTCCTCAATGGGAGATACGACACATGAAGCTGTCTGCTGCTGTCTGGAAGGCGCTCGTCCTTGGCGTGCTGGTCGGAGCAGTCACGTCCCTCACGCCGTCCTGCGGCCCGGTTCGAAAGCCCGTCACCTGCAACGCGGCCAACTGTCCCGGCTGCTGCGACGACAACCAGCAGTGTTTCACCGGCCTGGCCGACGTGGCCTGCGGCACCGCTGGCGCGACCTGCGCGGTGTGCCCGATGGGTCAGACGTGCATCTCGTCGTCGAGCGGCGCCGACGCCGGCTCCGGCGGGCGCTGCTTGCCCGGTGGGAGCACCGGCGGCGGCTCGGCGACCGGCGGCGGCGGCGCGGCGGGCGGCGGCAGCACGGCCGGCGGCTCCGCGGGCGGCTCGAGCGGCGGCGGCACGGCGATGTGCAACGCGCAGAACTGCCCCAACGGCTGCTGCTCCTCCAACGGCACCTGCCAGGACCCGGCGACGACGGCCCGCTGCGGCACCGGCGGCGCGGCGTGCATGGCCTGCCCCAGCCGCACCACCTGCGTCAGCGGCGCCTGCGCTCCGTGCAACGGCTGCGTCAACCTCGCCAACGGGCGCTGTGAGACGGGCGGCACCGACGCGCTCTGCGGCAAGAGCGGCGACTTCTGCGCCAACTGCACCGTCTCGAACGGCACCTGCACCAACCAGATCTGCGTCGGCAGCATGTCGGGCTGCAACGCCGCCAACTGCGCCGACGGCTGCTGCGACCAGGGCTCGGGCACCTGCATTCAGAAGGCGGCGCAGAGCGGCCAGCAGTGCGGCCAGGGCGTGCCCGGCTCGCTGTGCACCTCGTGCGCGTCGAACATGTGTGACACCACCGTGGACGCTGGGGCCTGCATCGGTGGCAGCACCGGCGGCGGCGGCGCGGGCGGCGGCTTCCCCGGGCTCGACGGCGGCATCTTCCCCATGGGCTGCGACGGCGTCACCATGTTGTGCGCGCCGACCGAGTGCTGCCTGACCGCAGTTGGCACCTGCGTCGGCATCGGCCAGGGCCTCCCGCCGCTGCTCACGGCGTGCGGGCTCAACGGCGGCGTCTGTGCCACCTGCACGTTCCCCCGGACGTGCAACATGGCCTCGGGCATGTGCCGCTAACCTCAAGGTGACGTTGGTCTTGTACGGGCTACTGGAGGCGACTCCGGTAGCCCGTTTCAGTTTCGAGCAACACGCGGAGACACCATGACTCGGCTCCTTCCTTCACTGGCCATCGGCTTGTTCCTCGGCGCGCTCCTGGCGTCGTCGTGCGGCCCGACGCGCCTGTGCACGGCGACGAACTGCACCGGCTGCTGCGACACCTCGGGCCAGTGTCGCTCGGGCTTCGACAACTCCGCCTGCGGCACGCGCGGCGCGGTGTGCGGCACCTGCGGCCTCGGGCAGACGTGCCTGTCGGGCGCCTGCTCGGTGACGGGGACGGGCGCGGGCAACGCCGGCACCGGCGGCGGCTTCTCGGGCACCGGCGGCGGCAGCGCGGGCGGCTCCACCGGCGGCGGCAGCGTCTCGTGCAACGCCTCCAACTGCCCTGGCTGCTGCAGCACCACCGGGCAGTGCTTCACCGGGCGCTCCGACCAGGCCTGCGGGAGCGCCGGCGCGACCTGCACGGCGTGCTCGCTCGGCCAGAGCTGCACGGCGCTCGGGGTTGGAGGGGTGTGCCTGAGCGCGGGCCCCGGCGGCGGGAGCGCAGCAGGCGGCGGCGCGAGCGGCGGAGGCGGGGCCACCGGTGGCGGCAACGCCAACTGCGGCCCCCCGACGTGCCCCAACGGCTGCTGCTCGGCGACGGGCCAGTGTGAGACGGCGACGAGCGCGCGCTGCGGGCGAAACGGCGCGGTGTGCACCGCCTGCCCGTCGGGCTCCTCCTGCGTCTCGGGCGCCTGCGTCGCGTGCACCGGCTGCCTCGACATCTCGACCGGCGCCTGTCTGGCTGGCACCAGCGACACCCACTGCGGCAGCCGCGGCGCGTTCTGCTCGAGCTGCTCGCAACAGGGCCTCGTCTGCCAGGCGGGCGCCTGCGTCAGAGCGCCCTCGTGTACGGCGCAGAGCTGCGCCACGGGCTGCTGCGACTCGGCTACCGGCGCGTGCGTTCAGCGCGCGCAGCAGACCGCCCAACAGTGCGGCACCGGCACCGCGGGAGCGCTCTGCACCACCTGCACCTCGGGGTTCTGTGACACCGGCACTGGCAGCTGCTCGTCGGGAGGCTTCGATGGTGGCGGCTTCCCACCTCTCCCAGATGCCGGCCTCGGCTCCCTCTGCATCCCCGGCTTCCCTGGCGGCTGCGGCGCGGGCGACTGCTGCTTCCCCTTCATGGGCTTCGGCCTCTGCGCCACCATCGGCAACCCGAACCTGCTGGGCGGCACCACCTGCGGCGTCAGCGGCCTCGATTGTTCGACCACCACCTGCCAGGGCACCCAGCGCTGCACCATCCTCGGCGTCTGCCAGTGAGCCGGCGGGGCGCGCGCGCCCTGCTGGTGTACGCCTTGCACGGCCGCGCGTCTCCATGACGACACCGAGCAGAAACTGGCAGTGGCTGTGGCTGCTCACGCTGGCCGCCTGCTCTCCCGCCGCGAGCGTGGCGCCCGACGCCGGCGCCCCGACGCCCGACGCCGGGCTGTTCGACGGCGCCGACAGCGGCGTGGCGACCCCAGACGGCGGCGCCGACGCAGGCGTGGACGCTGGCGTGGTGATGACGGTGCCGATGGGCTGGGCGCGCACCGCCAACGCGCCGGGCACGGTGGGGCTGTGGGGCACGGTGCTGGCGTTCGACGCGGTGGACCGCCGCTTCATCCTTCACGGCGGCAACCGCGCGCCCATGGGCAGCGTGCAGAACGAGACGTGGAGCTTCTCCATCGCCAGCGGCACCTGGACGAAGCTCACCACCAGCGGCGCGATGATGCCGTACCGGTACTGCCACTGCTCCACCTACCTGCCCACCGTGCGCCAGGTGCTCGTCGCGGGCGGCCGCAACACCAACACCACCGTCGACTCGGCCTACACGCTCGACCTGGCGACGATGGAGTGGACGCAGGTGCCGGGCCCGGTGCCGACCGGCGGCATCGGCTGCAACGCCCACTGGGTGCCCGCGCTCGGCCGCGCCATCGTCTTCGGAGGTGAAGGGACAGGCGGCGTCAACAACCGCACCTGGGCGTACGACCCGAGCGCGCGCGCCTTCACCCAGCTCCAGCCCGCCACCAGCCCCGCCGCGCGCCGCGACGCGATGAGCATCTTCGAGCCCGTCAGCGGCCAGGTGATGCTCTTTGGCGGCGCCGTGCGGTTGATGCAGGCGTACCTCGACGACGTGGCGAGCTTCGACGGCACCACCTGGACGGTGGCCTCGATGCTGGGCGCCCGGCCCTCGCCGCGGCGCTACGGCGCGACCGGGTACGACGTGGCGAATCGAAGGTGGCTCCTCTTCGGCGGCACCAACGACGCCGACGACTTCCAGGACCTCTGGGTCATCGACCCCGCCACGCTCACCTTCCAGCAGCAGACGGTGCCCGGCGCGCCGAGCAGCCGTGGGTTCTCGGCCGCGGGCCTCGACGAGGCCACCAGCACCCTCTACGTCTTCGGCGGGTTGAGCACCTCGACGTTCGCGTCGATGACCGAGGGCTACACCTTGCGTCTGCCTCCATGACGTCTGGCCGCGCGCTGGTGCTGGTGATGCTCCTGATGCGCTGTGGCGCGCCGCTGCCGCCTTCGAGCGACGCGGGCCTGTGCGTGGCGTCCTTCACCCCCGGCACCACCGACACCCCAGACGGGGGCTTCGTAGCCTTCACCGAAGGCCAGGACCTCGGCGTGCACGCCGGGCCGCAGGGCGGGTTTCATCTCTTCGTCGGCGTCGAGACCACCGGGCTCCCCCGCGCCGGGAAGCTGCGCTGGGCCGTCTCTTCCCAGTCGGGCGTGGAGCTCGGCGCCCGGGTGCTCGACGTCTCGACCTTGTCGCTCGAAGACGCGCCGTGCGGGTGGGCGCGGCGTCGCGACGTGCTCATCTTCGACAACACCGACGAGGTGCCTGGCTACCGCGGCGTTCCCGCGCGGCTCGAGCTGCAGGTGGGTGAGCCCGACGCAGGGCTGCGCTGGTCGTCCACCATCGTCCCCCGGTGAGCTCGGGGGCGACGGGGGCAGAGCACGCGTGGCCAAGCGCGGCGAAGGCGGTGACGCGATCGCCCCTGCGAGGGCCTTCGCTCGCAGGCCAAACCGCCGATTCTCTGCGTGACGACGGCTGGCCCCGCGCTTGC
>JACSRE010000163.1 GCA_014879945.1 Myxococcus sp. | reverse complement strand
CCGAGATCTACACTCTCTCCGTCGTCGGCAGCGTCAGATGTGTATAAGAGACAGACCCGCGCCCGGCAGACAGAACTTCCCTTCTGGCAGGCCGGTGCAGATGGTGCCCGCGGGCGCGCAGGTCTCGAGCTCATCGGTGCCGCACGGCTCGAAGCAGTCGCCCGCGATGCAGCGGGTGCCCGAGCGGCAGTTCGGCTCGTCACGCCAGATGGTGCACCCCGTGGGGCCGACCTCGCAGCGCCGCACGTTCTTGTCGGTGCACTGCCGCGCGCCGCTGGTGCACGCGTTCTGGCAGGGCGGAATGCAGTACCCCATGTCGCAGCGCTCGCCGGCGCCGACGTCGCACTGCGAGCTCGTCACCCACGCGCGGCACCCGGTCGCCTGGAGCTGACACGTCTCGACCGCGCCGCCCGCCGTGCACCGGATGGCGCCCTGGGTGCAGGTCGTCGCGCAGGCCACGCAGTTGCCGTTGGCGCAGTGGTTGTTCGGCGGGCAGCTCTGCGCCGGGCCCCACACCGGGCAGCTGTTCACGTCGGTGCCGCAGGTCTCGATGCCGTTGCCGTTGCAGCGCATCGCGCCGGTGGTGCACGAGGTGCCGCAGGTGCCGCACGCGCCGCCGGAGCAGAAGGTGCTGCAGGTCTGGCTGAACTGCCACGAGGTGCAGCCGCTCGCGTCGGCCACGCAGGTCTCGACGTTGCGTCCCGTGCAGCGGGTCGCGCCCGCGGTGCAGGTGCTGTTGCACGAGGCACAGCTGCCATTGGTGCAGACGCTCCCCGAGGGGCAGGCGCGCTGCACCCACTGCGTGCACCCCGAGAGGATGCTCCACTGACACTCCTCGACGCCGGACGCCGTGCAGCGGCTGGCCCCCATGCTGCAGGCCTGGCAGGTGCCGCAGGTGGCGCCGTTGCAGACCTCGCCGTAGCCGCACGTCTTGACGGTGCGCCACTCGGTGCAGCCGCCCGCGCCGGTGACGCAGGTGCGCTCGGTGTTCGAGGTGCACTGCGAAGCGCCCAGGGTGCACTGGTTGGTGCACGACACGCAGGCGCCGTTGGTGCAGGCCGACATCGGCGGGCACGTGGTGCCGACCCAGTTGGTGCACTGGGTGGTGGCGTCGAGCCGGCACTCTTCGCGCTGGCCGTTCGCCGCGCAGCGGTTGGCGCCCTGGGTGCACGCGTTCTGGCAGCAGGTGCTGGTGTTCTGGGCGATCTGGTTGAGGGCCGTGGTGAGCGCCGCCTGGTTCGACGCGACGTAGGCCGAGCCGGTGCCGCCCGCCGCGGCCACCGCGTCGAGCACCGCCTTGTTGTTGCCGCCGGTGAGGGCCTGATCGAAGCCCACCACCCACGTCTTGATGCCGAGCGCGCGCAGGGCGGTGGCGGCCGCGACGGTGCCCTGATCATCCAGGCAGTCCTTCGCGCCGAGGCCGCAGCACGACGAGCCGGCGCAGGTGCTGGTGTTGAGGCAGCCCGCGGTGGTGGTGGCGCAGGTGGCCGGGTCGAGGGCCAGGTTGCAGTTGGGCATGCCGTCGGTGATGAGCAGCACGTGAATGGGCGCCGTCGTCGAGAGCGTCTGGAGGTAGCTGCGCGCGGCGCTCAGGCTGGCCGCCGAGGGCGTGCCCCCGCCCGGGCCCGAAGCGCTGAAGGCCGCCGTCACCTGGGCCGCGGTGCCCGGCACCGACTGCACCACCGAGCCCGTCGTGCACGCGAAGGAGGTCGACGCGCCGGGGTACATCATCACGCCGTACCGAAACCGGTTCGCGAACTGCGCCGCCATCTGCGGCACCACCTGCGAGGCGATGCTCCACTTCGAGGGGTTGCTCGCCGTCGCTGCGCCGCCCGAGGGCGCCCCGGCCATCGAGCCCGACTTGTCCTGCACGATGAAGAGGATCGGCAGCTCGGTGCACGGCTGCGCGAGGGCCGCTGAGGCGACCAGACAGGAGACGACCAGGGAGCGGATCAGCGTGACCATGAGGTGGTATCGGCAGTGGGCACCACGAAGGTGCGTAACCTATCGAATACAGACCTGAATTCTCATAGTTCAAGAGGAAGAGGCCCGCTTTGGTGGATACTGGGCGCTCGTGACGCAACCGGCTTTACAGCGCGACGCCCTCCCGGCGGCTTTGGTGGCCGTCGGCCGGGCGCTGTACTGGGCGCGCACCCTCGATGAGGCGCTGTCGGCGACGACCCAGGGGCTGGAGGCGCTGGGCTTCGACGTGGCGTTCCTCGAGTTCACCAAGAACCGGTACCGCGTTCGGTCGCTGTCGCGTCGGGGGCCGCTCGATGAGCTGGCGCAGCGGCTCCCGGTGCAGTTGTCGGGGAGCTGGGCGGGGCAGGGCGTCATCGCGGACCAGGCGTCGTTCATCGCCGACCTCAAGGCCGCCACGCGCGGGTGGCTCGCGCGAATGGGCGCGACCGAAAGGCTGGACGAAGCGATCGAGCGCGTGGTGCGCGCGGCGGCGGTGGTGGCGCCGGTGCCGATTCACGAGGGCCTCTGGGGCAGGCTCGTCTTCATGCACGACGACCTCTGCGAGGCCGACGTGCCGCTGCTGAGCCTCTTCGCGCAGCAGGTCGGCAGCACCCTGGCCGCGCTCAACGGCGTCACCCGGCTCGCCCGGCGCACGGCCGAGCTCGAGCTGGTGCATCGGCTGGCGCTCTCATCGACGCGGTCGGATCTTCGAGAGCTCTGCCAGCAGGCCCTCGAGGTGGTGTGCCACACCACGGGCGCCGACGCGGGCACGGTGCACCAGTTCGATCAGGCGACGGCCCGCTTCTCGCTCCTGGGCGAGCCCTACGGCTACGCGGGGCCGCTGCTCGAGGTGTTCCGGAGCTTCGAGACCCCCGACGGCATGCAGAGCCTCCCGCTGATGACGATGGCGGTCGAGGCGCTGCCGGTGGGGGGCGAGGCACTGTTGGCCGAGGGCTTTCGCTTCATCGCGAACGTGCCCCTGGTGCTCGAGGAGCAGGGGGTCGGGCTGCTCTCGCTGTTGCGCCGCACGCCCGAGCCGTTCGACGACGCCGAGCTGCGGAGCGCCGAGATCCTCGGGCTGCAGATGGCGTCGCTGCTCGAGCGCCAGCGCCTCTACCTGCACTCGGAGCGCCTCTACGCCGACCTCAAGGCCAGCTACGACGAGCTGGCGCGCGCGCAGGCCGAGGTGGTGCGGCACGAGCGGCTGGCTGCCCTGGGCGAGCTCGCGGCGGTGATGGCCCACGAGGTGCGCAACCCGCTGGGCGTCATCTTCAACTCGCTCACCACCCTCAAGCGGCTGACCCGGCCGACCGGTGACGCCGAGATGCTGCTGAACATGGTGGGCGAAGAGGCCGATCGGCTCAACCGCATCGTGGCCGACCTGCTCGACTTCGCGCGGCCGTACGAGCTGGTGAAGCGGCCGGTGGCCATCGAGCCCTTCGTCGCCGGCGCGGTCGACGCGGCGGCGCAGGTGATGACCGCCTCGGTGCCGCTGAAGGTGGTGACGACGTTCGACCGCGAGCTGCCGCCGTTCCCCATCGACGCGCACCTGCTGCGGCAGGCCTTGATCAACCTCGTCGTCAACGCGGGCCAGGCGATGCCGCGCGGCGGCGTCGTCACGGTGAGCGCGCGCATCGAGAGCAAGGGGCAGGTGCCCTGGCTGATCATCGAGGTGTGCGACGAGGGCCTCGGGCTGAGCACCCGCGCGACCGAGAAGATGTTCCAGCCCTTCTTCACCACCAAGGCGACGGGCACGGGCCTGGGGCTCGCCGTGGTCAAGCGCATCGTCGAGAGCCACGGCGGCGAGGTGTCGGCCCGGGCCAACCCCGAGCGCGGCACCACCTTCGAGATCCGGGTGCCCGGCGGCTCAGAGCGGGAGTCGGTCGTCACGCCGCCCCGGCCCAGCCCCTCCGCTCCCCGGCGCTGAGCCCGCGGGCGGCTCGTCGTCGAAGGCCTCGGTGACGAGCCCGTCGCCAGGCCGCCAGCCCTCGGGGAAGAACTGCAGGTTGCGCTGGAGCGAGTTGAGCAGGTCGAACCACATGCGCTTCTCGTGGCCCGACAGGCAGGCGCGCTCCATCAGCCGTTGGTTGAACCTGGGCATGAAGGCGTTCTTGGCGTGCTCGATGCCGGTGACGCCGTCGAAGTGCGCGGCGATGCACCCGCGCAGCACCTCAGGCGCCACGGCCGAGAGCGAGCGCATCTGCGGCAGCATGCGCAGCGACATGGCGCGCTCCTGGTTGGTGGTGATGCGATCGGAGAAGGTGTACCGAACGACGGTGCGCTGCATGGCCCGGCTGGCCGCTTCGTAGAGCGCGCTCCGGCGCCGCCGGCGGTGGAGCAGCTCGTACGAGGCCGCCGCCATCATGCGCGAGACCGCCATGTGCCGGTTCTCGTCGACGGTGTGGAGCAGCGAGAGCTTCGTCAACGCCGGGCTGCCTTCGCCGAGCGAGGCGACGCGCGTCTCGAAGGCCTTGCCCATGTGGTTCACGAGGCCGCGGCCCAGGTAATACGTCGCCACGAAGTCGGCGCCGAAGGCCGAGACGAGGAGCCGCAGGAACGGCCTCGAGATGAACAGCGGTCGCAGCGGCTTCACCGGCATCTTCGCCGCGACGAACCCGTGGCGCTGCTGCACCGCCGCGAAGACCCGGGTGAAGGCGGCGATGTGATCGACCTCTTCGTGCGTCTCGAGGCGCAGCAGGCCGGCGAGCTCGGGCTCGAACGCCTCGACCACGTCCGCGACGACGGTGTTGGTGTTGACGACGAAGCGCTCCCCGTCGCCGATGCGGAAGTACATCATCGCGTACGTCCAGTGGTTGAGGGCGAGCTGCTGCTCCTCGGTGAGCCCGGCCCAGAAGGGCGTGAAGAAGCCCAGGCTCATGTCCCACGGCACCAGCGGCCGGTCTCTCAGGGCCGCTGTCCAGTCCACCGTGTCGAGGTAGGCGCCCAGCTGCTGCCCGTGCGGGTTCTGCAGGCGCCGTGACGCGAAGGCGCGAAGCCGGCGGAGCTCCTCGAGGGCGAACACGCACACGGTTGTACCGGTGAACCGCGGGCGTGGGGTAGCACCATGGCGAAGCGGTGCGGGTGCGCTGGTGGGGGCCCCGCGTCCCGTGCGAGTCTTGGAGCCTCCCGTGCGCGTCGTCCTCCTCCTCAGCGTGTTGGCCTCTCAGGCGATGGCGGCGTCGGTCTCGGGCCGCGTCACGAGCGCGGGCGTGGGCGTGGCGGGCATGGAGGTGCGCCTGTGGGCGCGCACCGCGAAGGGCTACAGCTTTCAGCCACCCAACGGGCGCCTCGTCACCACCGACGGCACCGGCGCCTACACCATCACCGGCATCGCCGCGGGCACCTACAAGCTCGACACGCGCATGAGCACGGCGCTGTCGGCGAACCTGGGCGACCGCTGGTACGACGTCGCGCCGCCCACCTCGAACGGCTACCTGCAGGAGGACGCCGACGAGCTGGTGCTGGCCGGCGTCGACGTTCGCACCGGGGTGGACATCGCCGTCGAGGTGAACGGCGGGGTCGAGGCGCGCACGGTGTCGACGACGGCCCTGGCCCTCGGAGGCCTCTTCGTTCGCCTCGAGTCGGTGGCCGACGTGCGCAACCACCACAACGACGTCTCGAAGACGACCCCCGCGGCGCGCCTGGGTGAGGCGTCCTTCCGGGGCATGCCGCCGCTGCAGGCCCGCCTGGTGGTGCACGACCCGAACTACACGCGCGCCGACGTCATCGGGCCCGCGTTCTCCATCACCTCCAACAGCGTCCGCGACGGCGGCGCCCTCACCATTCCGCTCGCGCCCAGCGACCCCAACGAGCCGAACAACCGCTTCGACGCGGGCACGCCGGTCGACGTCGCCCCGCTGCGCCTGGTGCCCCCGCAGGCGCTCGAGGGCACGGGCGCCATCGGCCCCCGCAACTCGGGCGACGTCGACTTCTTCTGCTGGAGCGCCGAGGCCGGCGACCGGTACTTCCTCTCGGCCGTCGGCACCCTGGGCGCGCTCGCCGACGGCGGGGTGCGGGTGAGCCCGTGGGTCGACCCGGTGGTGTCGTTCTGGCGCGACGGCGTGAAGGTGGCCGAAGACGACGACTCGGGCCCCAGGCCCTTCGAGGCGCGGCTCGACACCGGCGTGGTGGCGGTCCCAGGCCAGGTCTGCGCGGCGGTCAGCACCTTCGGTGACACCCAGTGGAGCGGCGCCAACCAGGGCTCCGCTGGCCCGTACCTGGTGCGCCTCGAGCTGGGGAACCGGCCACCGCTGCTCGCGGCCACCGCGCTCGGGGCGCCCACGCCCACGCCGCCTGCCGCGGTGGAGGCCAACGAGGGCGGCCTCGTCACCTTCGCCGTCACCTTCTCTGACCCCGACGGCGATCCGGTGATGGCCGCCTGGGAGCTGAGGGACTCGACCAACCAGTCCCTCGGCGCGGGCTCCTTCAACGGCGCGAGCGGAATGGGCGCGGTGCCCTTCGCGCCGTCGCAGGTGGCCGCGCGCCGCAGCCCCTACACCTTGACCCTCACCGCCGCCGACGCCGAGTTCACCACCACCAAGACGGTGCTCATCGTGGTGCGCGACGTGAACGCCCCCCCGGCGGTGCCGGAGCAGGTGACGCCCGACGCCAGCGACGTCGTCACCACCTCGACCCCTGCGCTGGTGTGCCGCGAGGCCGTCGACGAAGACCTCGACCCGCTGCGCTACGACTTCGAGGTCTCGTGGCTCGACGGCGGCCTCTTGCTGGCGAACGGCTCGGTGCAGGGCAACGACGCGGGCGTCGACCCCGACGGCGGCGTCTTCGGGCTGATCAGCTTCACCACCCCCTCGCTCCCCGAGAACGCCCGCCTGCAGTGGCGGGTGCGCGCCTTCGACGGCGACCTGGTCAACGGCTACAGCCCGTGGAGCGCCGAGCGCCCCTTCGTCGTCGACGTCACCAACGAGCCGCCCGCGCCGCCGCTGCTGCTCAAGCCGGCCGACGGCGAGACGGTGATGGTGCGCCGGCCCACGCTCGAGGTGCTGCGGCCCTTCGACCCCGAGGGCGACGCGGTCTCGTACGTCTTCGAGGTCTCACGCAACTCGACCTTCAGCCAGGTGGTGGTGCTCAGCCAGAGCGTGCCCGACGCGGTGGCCAGCACCGCCACCATGTGGACGGTGACGCAGGACCTCGACTGGGGCACCGCCTACTTCGCGCGCGCCACCGCCATCGACGCGCGCGGCGCCCGCAGCCAGCCCGGCCCCGCCAACGCCTTCTCGATTCGCGCGAACCTGCCTCCGATGGTGCCGACGCCGGGCGCGCCCTTCGCGATGGGCCTGTGCGCCGACCAGGTCTTCACCACCGCCCCCACCTCCATCGCGATTCCACCGCTGCTCGACGTGGAGCAGGACCCCATCGTCGTCGAGGTGCAGGTGACGAAGGGCGACGACACCACCTTCTCGACGCCGCTCTTCAAGGCCGACGTGATGACCAACGTGATGGACGCCACCAGCGTCTCGCTCGCCTCGGTCACCTTCGAGGAGGACCAGAAGTACCGCGTGCGCATGCGCGCCAAAGACGGCCAGAACGTCACCGAGTGGGTGGAGTGCTCGTTCACCCTCGATGAACGCGCCGGCTCCGGTGCGGGCGGCGGGGGCGCGACGAACATCGTCACCAAGCCGGGCTGTGGCTGCGCCTCGGTGGACGCCTCGCTGCTGGCGGGCCTGCTGGTGCTGGGCGTGCGCCGGCGTCGCCGGGCGTAACCGCTGGGATTCAGGGCGTGTTGGGCCGCACCGATGAGTTCTGTCGCGAGGCGCAGTCTCAGCGGTGAACCCTCACGAAAGGCTCACCCCGATGAAGCACCCCTGGCTCGCCGCGCTCCTCAACTTCTTCTTCATGGGCCCCGGCACCCTCTACGTGGGGCAGCGCAAGCTGCTCGGCGCCGTCCTCACCCTGGGGGCGCTCTCGCTCACCTACGTCGAGCTCTCGCTTCAGAAAGAGGCGCCCGCGCTGTACCCCATCATGTTCGGCACCGTGCTGGTGATGAACACTTTCTTCGCCATCGATGGGTGGCGCGAAGCGAAGGCGGTGAACGCCGGCAAGGTGTGATCAGCCCTCGGTCGGGTCGCGCCCCACGAAGGTGCCGACGTCGAGCCCCTCGGCCAGGCGCAGGTGCTCGGCCGAGCCGAGGGCTGCGCTCCCAGCTTCAGGGCCGCGCGCGAACCGCCGAGTCAGCGCGGCGACGCGGGCGTGCGCGCGCTCGAGCTGCGCCTGCTCGAGGCGGCCTGACTTCACCGCCGCCACCAGCGCGTCGATGGCGGCCCGCTGCACCTGGGCGTGATGACAGACGAGGAAGCAGTCGACACCTGCGTCGAGGCCGTCGACGACGGCGCGCTCGATGGCGAAGTGGTCGGCCACGGCCTTCATCTCGAGGTCGTCAGAGACGATGACGCCCTCGAAGCCGAGCCGCTCGCGCAACAGCCCCGTCATCGCGGGCTTGCTCAAGGTGGCGGGCACGCCCTTCTCGAGGGCCTCGAAGATGACGTGCGCCGTCATCACCGAGGCCAGGCCCGCCTTCGCGTAGGCGGCGAAGGGCACCAGCTCGACCGCAAGGAGGCGCTCCATGGCGTGCGGCAGCGAGGGCAGGTCGAGGTGCGAGTCCTTCACGGTGTCGCCGTGCCCAGGGAAGTGCTTGGCGCACGAGGCGACGCCGCCGGCCTCGAGGCCCTGGGCCAGGGCGACGCCCAGCCTGGCGACCTCGGCCGCGTCGCGGTGCAGCGCTCGGTCTCCGATGACGGGGTTGGCGGGGTTGGTGTCGACGTCCATCACGGGCGCGAAGTCCCAGTCGAAGCCGCAGGCGCGCGTCTCGAAGGCGAGCAGCCGGCCGACCCGCTCCATCAGGGCGGCGTCGCGGTTCTTCCCCAGCTCGCGCATCGACGGCAGCGAGGTGAAGGGCCCGCCGCGGAGCCGCGCCACCCGGCCGCCCTCTTGATCCACCGACGCCAGCAGCGGGCGCCCCGCGTGGCGCTTGAGGGCCTGCACCAGGCCACGAACCTGCTCCGGGGTGCCGACGTTGCGCTTGAAGAGGATGACGCCGGCCACGCCGTCGTCGATGAGGCGCTTGACGTCGTCGTCGGGCGCGGTGCCGGGGAAGCCGATGACGAAGAGCCCAGCGGCGAGGCGGTGCAGGTCAGCCATGTGGCGCCACGCTAGCCGTGAAGGCGGGCCCTGTTGAAGGAGTCGTCGCGTGCTGGCGTTCTGCGGTAGAGCGCGCGCATGCGTCTTCCGCTCTTCGTCCTCGCCCTCGCCCTCGCCGCCACCACCGGCTGCCCCAAGCGCACCGCCGACCAGATTCAAGAGGCGCACAGCCACCACCGCTTCGAGAAGGCCGAGGAGTGGGCCGCGCGCTTCGAGGACCCGACGCGCGATGCCTGGCAGAAGCCAGCGGAGGTGATCGCGGCGCTGGGGCTGCCTCCGACGGCGAGCCTGGCGGACCTCGGCTCGGCCACCGGCTACTTCTCGGTGCGCTTCGCGCGCGCGCTGCCCCAGGGCACGGTCTTCGGCGTGGACGTCGAGTCGTCGATGGTGGACTACCTGAAGCGCCGCGCCGAAGACGAGAAGCTCAAGAACCTGGTCACGGTGCTGGCGGCCTACGACGACGCGAAGCTGCCGCAGCCGGTGGACTGCATCCTCATCGTCAACACCTACCACCACATCGAGGAGCGCCCGGCCTACTTCACGAAGCTCGCGGCCTCGCTGAAGCCCGGTGGGCGGCTGGCCATCATCGACTTCAAGAAGGGCACCAAGCGCGGCCCGCCCGACTCGGAGAAGCTGACGCCCGAGCAGGTGACGGCTGAGCTGGCCGAGGCGGGCTTCGCGCCGGCGTCGTCGTGGGCCTTCCTGCCCGACCAGTACTTCCTGGCCTTCTCACGGAAGTGAGCTGGTGACGAAGCCCCGGCTCGAGCGGTGGACCTCGACGCTCGACCACTGGTTGCCGCCGACGTTCGCGCGGCTCACCGGGAAGTCCGGCACGTCCCACTGCGACGGGTAGACCTCCCACCACCACCGCGCGGTCTTCGCGTCGGGGTCGAGCACCGCCACGTCGTAGCCCGGGTACGACGACCACGAGAGGCACAGCGTGCTGAGCAGCAGCTGGCGGCCCGAGACGACCACCGCGGCCTCGGTCGTCTGGTAGGGGCTCGCGTCGCTCCGCGCCAGCACCCGGCGAATGGGGCCCGCGCCCTCGAGCACGAAGACCTGCGACGACGCGACCGCCACGAAGCCGGTGCCGTACGGGGCGATGGCCTGGACGACGGCCTGGCCAGGCAGGGTGGCGAGGTGCGCCGGCGCAGAGGTGGTGGACGCCGCCCACCAGACGTCGGCGCCGACGCCCAGCAGCACGCCCCCAGACGGCAGCAGCGAGAACGCCGTGGGTGAGGCTCCGCGGGGCAGGGCCAGCTCCCCCGCGAGGCCTCGCTCCCTTCTCGGCGGCGAGAAGAACAGGCCGATTGAGGTCAGCACGAAGACGCGCCCGGTCGCCGCGTGCACCGCGAGCGGCCGCTCCATTCGCAGGCGGCCGGGGACCTCCATCACCAGCTGCCGCGCCGACTCGGGCTGGTCCGCCGGGTACCGGGTGACGCGCGACCATGGGGAGGCCGCCGAAGAGACCGCCTCCACCACGAGCAGGTCGTCACCGTCGAACCTCACCACCGGCGCGCCCTCGAGGAGCGAGGCGACCTGCCGCGGCGCGGCCGCTCCATCAGCGACCATCACCGCGCGGGTCTGCCCGCGTATTCGCTGCCACGCCGTCTTTGGCCCGTCGGTCGCGAGCACCTGAAACCCGCCCCCACCGACCTCCAGCACCTGCGGCGTCCGGTCTCTGCCGATGGCGAAGAGGCAGCCCACGTCGACGCAGGGCTGCGGGCGGCGAACGTCGCGCAGGTAGTCGTCGCCGCGGCAGTGGCTGATGACGGGCAGCTCCGAGGTCTCGGTGACGGTCGCTGGCGGGTTGGGGGCCAGGGCGTCGATGACGGCGGTGACGGGCGTCGAGGGCGCGACGACCTCGGGCCGCGGCGCGGCGGGCGCTGGAGCCGGCGCCACCACCACGGGGCCCAACTGCGTCTGGGCTTCGGGAATCGGGCTGAAGCAGGCCGTGACGGCGAGGCAGGCGAGGGCGATGGACGAGCGCATGGCGGCTCCAGTGCCGGGGCGCGGCCTCTGGCTTCACGAGATCGCTCGAGTCGGCCCGTCAAGAAGGGTGAAGGCCGCTCGTCGAGGGGGCGTGAAGCGGGCCCGGGCGTTACGGTGCAGTCATCCATGGCAGACCCTTCCGAGGTGGTCGCAGAAGCCGAAGTGTCATCTCCACCCGTCGAGGCCCGGCCCGCGACCCTCAACGAAGTGCCCGTGCTGCTCTTCATTCGCGGCTTCGCGCTCCTGAGCGTCATCATGGGGCTGGTGGTGGGGCTGCACTGGTACCTGGGCGCGCGGTTGGTGCGCGACGCCGGGCTGCCCGAGCCCTTGGCGACGGTCGGCTGGGCGGCCCTCTGGGCGTGCTTCGGCGCCATCTTCGCGGGCGTCATCGGCGGGCGCCTGCTGCCCCGTTCCATCGCCAGGGTGCTGCAGTGGGTGGGCTTCACGTGGATGGGCGCGTTCGGGCTGCTCCTCACCGCCACCGGCCTCTCCGACCTCGTGCTGGCCGTCGCGGGCCGCTTCACCGTCGTCGACCCGTCCTGGCTGCCGCTGCGCGCGCTGGCCGTGGTGGCGGTGGTGGTGCCGACGCTGGTGTTCGGCTTCTTCGTCGCGCGCGCCGGCCATCAAGCAGGTGCGGGTGCCCATCGTCGGGCTGCCGGCCGCGTTCGACGGCTACCGCATCGCGCAGATCACCGACGTGCACATCGGCGAGACGTTGACCCGCGCCTTCGCCGAGCAGGTGACCCAGACGGTCAACTCGCTGAACGCCGACGCGGTGGCGGTGACGGGCGATCTGATCGACGGCTCGGTGGCGAAGCTGCGTGACGAGGTCGCGCCGCTGGCCGGCCTGCGCGGGCGTGACGGCGTCTTCTACGTGACGGGGAACCACGAGTACTACCACGGCGGCTCCAGCTGGGAGGCCGAGGGCGCGCGGCTGGGCATGACGGTGCTGCACAACCAGCACGTCGTCATCGAGCGCGGCGACGCGAAGCTGGTCATCGGCGGCGTGCCCGACGTCGAGGGCGGCCGCTTCTCGGCGCAGCACGAGCCGAACGCGGCGGCCACCTTCGCGGGCGCTCCCCCCGACGCGCCGCGGGTGCTGCTGGCCCACCAGCCGCGCTTCGCCAAGCGGGTGAAGGGCACCCGCGTCGATCTGATGCTCAGCGGCCACACCCACGGCGGGCAGATCTTCCCCTTCATGTTCTTCGTGAAGCTCCAGCAGCCGGTCATCGGCGGCTTCGCCACGCTGTGGGGCGTGCCCACCTACACCAGCAACGGCACCGGCTACTGGGGCCCTCCGTTCCGCATCGGGCCGCGCGGCGAGGTGACCTGCGTGACGCTGGTGCGCGCGGTCTGAAAACACGAAGGGCGCCTCTTCGGTCCGAAGAGACGCCCTCGTGGGCCCGACGGTGACGACGCGTCAGCTGTTGGGCTTGGCGGTGGTCTGGCCCGACTTCTTCCACCCCGCGATGCCCTCGGGCAGCACGGCGACGTCGGTGTAGCCGGCCTCCATGGCCTTGCGCGCGGCCTGCTTCGAGGCGCCGCACGACTCGTTGGCGCAGTAGAAGACGAGCTTGTTCGCCTTGTCGGCCGGCAGCTCCTTCACGTCGTAGCCCGACGACGAGGTCAGCAGCACCGCGCCGGGGATGACGCCCTGGCTCTCACGGGTGGACTTGCCGTTGGCGTCCACCGGCGTGAACTTCTTCTTCTCTTTCGACCACGAGGCGACCTCGGCGACGGTGACCTTCTTCGGCTCCACCGACGCGTGCTCCGCGCCATCACAGGCCAGCGCGGCAGAGGGGATGACGAACGAGGCGGCGAGAACGGAGGACAGGATGATGCGCTTCATGCAGAGGCTCCTTGGAGGGACGTGACGGCGGCGAAAGATGACCAACGGCGATGCAGATCGCAACCCTCTATGTCCCCAGGGCCCTGGTTGTTTCACCGGGCCGAACGCCCCAGGAATTCCAGCCGGTTCAGCGCTCGCCGTCCTTCGTCGCCGGCGGTGGCGCGATGCGGAGATCGTGCGTCATCGTCGCCGCCTGCGGGTCGGCCTGCGGCGCGTGCGGGGTGGGCACGAAGGCGTTGGCCGAGGCGCTCAGCGTCTTCCGGGTGTCACTGATCCACGTCGCCAGCTGCTTGCGACCGAGCACCCGATCGGTGAGCGCGGGGTCGAGGCCGTCGAGGCGCTTGAGCACCTGCGCGGCGGTCTGAAAGCGCGCGCGCGGGTCTCTGACCAACAGGCCCATGACGACCTCGTCGAGCGCCTCGGGCAGGTCGGCCCGCAGCGCGCGCGGAGACGGAATCGGCGCCTCGAGGCAGGCGCGGTAGAGCGAGACGTCGTCGGGCGCGGTGAAGGGCTTCTGCAGCAGCAGCACCTCGAACGCGGTGACGCCGAGGGCCCACAGGTCGGCGCGGGTGTCGTAGGGCTGCCCCAGCAGTTGCTCCGGCGCGGCGTACCCCACCTTGCCGCGCAGCATGCCTGCCTCGGTGAGCTGCTCCTTGCCGGCGGCGCGCGCCACCCCGAAGTCGTTGAGCTTCACCTCGCCGATGCGCGAGACGAGCACGTTGGGCGGGTTCACGTCGCGGTGCACCAGCTCGAGCGCGCTGCCCGTCGGAGAGGTGCGGGTGTGAATGTAGTCGAGGGCCTCGGCGAGCTGCTCGATGACGTAGACGCACGCCGGGAGCGGCAGGGGCGTGCCTTGCTTCCGGGCGTGCGACAACAGCCGGCTCAGCGGCAGCCCGTCCACGAACTCCATCGCGATGAACCAGGTGTCGCCGTCGGCGCCGAAGTCGAGCACCTGCACCACGTTCGGGTGCGCCAGCCCCGCGCCCAGCTCGGCCTCGCGACGGAACAGGGCGATCGACTCGGGGCGCTCGGCGTAGGTGGGCAAGATGCGCTTGACCGCCACCTTGCGCTCGAAGCCACCCTCGGGGCTGTAGGTCGCCAGGAACACCTCGGCCATGCCGCCCGCCCCGAGGCGCTCGCCCAGAATGTACTTCCCGACGAGGTCCTTCTTTCGCGCGGCGTGCACCAGGGCGCGGATGCGGCCCACCACCGTCGCCCCCACCAGGCCGATGGCGGGGGGGACGATGACCGTCAGCAGCACGGGCGCGATCGGGAGCTCGAGAGAGAGCAGCCGGCGCAGAATCGTGAACGTCGCCATCATCGCCGTCAGCGCGATGACCGTGCGCGACAGCGAGAGGGCCGAGAGCGCCACCAGCCCGCAGGGGAGCGCCACCGCCGTCGGAACGCCGTACCAGGCGACCGGCAGCCGATCGGCCTGCAGGTGCTGGATGAAGGCCAACATCGGCACGTCGACGAAGGCCACCGCCAGCGTGCCCCACTTGCCCACCCTGGGGACCAGCCGCGTCACCCCGTAGACGACGGCGCTCACCAGCGCGAAGACCACCGTGCCGTACACGGTCGGCGCCAGCGCCGGGTTGTTGCGCTGCGACGGCGCCAGCACGATGACGCCCGCGATGATCGAGAGGAACAGCCGGATCTGCGCCATGCGCAGCGCCGCGTTGCGCTGCTCCTCGCCCAGCACCTTCTCGAGGTTGGCCTTGACCGCCGGGTTGAGGGTGCCTGCGTCTGCCATCGGGCTCCTTCGTCGCTACCGCGTCACCAGCCACGCCACCAACGCCCCGAGCGTCACCGCCAGCGAGAGCAGCGCCGCCGCCCAGACGGGCACGGGGCGGTCTGGAGGCGCCGGTGGGCGCGGGCCAGGACGGCGCGGCGCGCGCACCGTGAGCTCGTCGTCGAACGGGTTCTCCGGGTCAGATCGCTCTCTGACGCGCTTGAGCGCTGGCGTCGTCGTCTGGGTCGACGAGGGCAGGGGAGGCCGCTCCTCGAGGGCGCCCTTGAGGTCGGGCAGCGAGCTGGCCTGGGTGACGTCGTCGGCCCCTCTGGCCCCGGGGTCGGTGATCGACACCACGTCGGCGTCGGGCACCTGCGAGAGGTCCTGCATCGACAGGCCCAGCTCCTCGAGCTGCGCCGTCGAGAGCACCGGCGCCACCCGCGGCCAGGCCTGCACCCGCCCGCTCACCAGCTTCAGCTCGGCCGGCTTTCTGCGCGGGAGCCCCACCGGGCCGACGCTGGCGGCGTCGATGAGCGCGTCGAGGAAGGCGTCGACGTCGTCGAACCGGTCGGCCGCCTTGCGGCTCATCGCCTTCATCAACACGTCGGACACCGCGCGAGAGATCTGCGAGCTCAAGAGGTGCGGGGCCCGCGGGTCTTCGGTCACCCGCGACGACAACATCTCGCCGGTGGGCTCGATGGCGAAGGGCAGCTGGCCCGCGAGCAGCTCGGTCGTCAGCACCGCGAGCGAGTAGAGGTCGCTGCGCGCGTCGAGGTTGGTGCTGCCCGCGGCCTGCTCGGGCGACATGTAGTGGGGCGTGCCGAGAATGGTGCCCGGGCGCGTCATGCTGGTGTCCATCGCGCGCATCAGCCCGAAGTCGAGCAGCGTCGCGAAGCCGTCGCCCGCCACCATCACGTTGCCGGGCTTGAGGTCTCGGTGAATGAAGCCGCTGGCGTGGAGGGCCGAGAGCGCGCCGCCGATCTGCACCACCAGCGGCAGCACCTCGGCCAGCGCCAGGCGCCGCTTCTCACGGAACAGCGTCGAGAGCCGCCGCCCGTCGATGTACTTCATGACGATGCAGGGCATCGCGCCGTCGCGCTCCACCGCGTACAGGTGCACGAGGTTGGGGTGATCGACCCGCGCCATGTTGCGCGACTCCTGCTCGAAGCGCTGCACGGCGTCGGCGTCTTTCAAGAGGGCCGCGTGGAGGAACTTCACCGCCACCGGCCGCCCCACGCTCAGGTCTTCGGCCCGGTACACCGTGCCCATGCCGCCCGAGCCCAGGCGCTCCTCGAGCCGCCACTTGCCGTTGACGACGTGCCCGAGGTTGGGGTCATCGACGAGCACCACCTCGCGGCACTTCGGGCAGCGCGTCAGCAGCGGGGGCACCAGCCCTTCGCCCGGGCGCACGGGCCTGGTCGGCACCTCACGCTCGAGGCCGGTGTTGCAGCGCTGACAGACGACGCGAACCCGAGGCACGGTGACCTCCTCCCACCGCGCATGTGAGCACGCAGCGCCTGGCGGCGAAAGCACGGGGCACGCCCCGCCCGTCAGGCCACGAAGGCGGCCGCCTCGAGGAGCGCCGAGACCATGGGCGCCTCGTCGGCCAGGCCCGTCTTCGCCAGCGCGTACGCGGTGCCGTGGTCGGGCGAGGTGCGCGCCACCGGCAGGCCCAGGGTGACGTTCACGGTGTGCACGAAGTCGAGCGTCTTGGTCGCGACCAGCCCCTGGTCGTGGAACATCGCGAGGGCCACGTCGAAGCCGCGGCGGTGCGCGAACAGGCCGTCGGCGCCGTGCGGGCCGGTGACGCGCAGGCCGGCGCGGCGCGCGCGCGACATCGCCGGCGCGATGACGTCGAGCTCCTCCCGGCCCAGCAGGCCGCCCTCTCCGGCGTGCGGGTTGAGGCCGCACACCGCGATGACGGGCCGGCGCCCCAGCACCGCGCTCAAGCCCCGGTCGATGATGCCCAGCGTCTTCACCAGGCCCTTCACCGTCAGCGCCGCCGGCACCTCGGCGAGCGGCAGGTGGTTGGTGGCCAGCGCGACCGACAGCTGCGGGCCCTTCATCAGCATCACCACCTCGACGTCGAAGGCCTCGGCCAGCACCTCGGTGTGGCCCATGAAGGGCACCCCGGCGCGGCTGATCTGCTCCTTCGAGACGGGCGCGGTGCACATCGCGTCGAGCTCGCCTGCCTTCGCCGCGTCGATGAGGGCCATGAAGGCGTCGTACTGGGCCCGGCCTCCCGCGCGTGACGGCGCGCCCGGCTTGCGGTCGGCCTGCTTCAACGCCGAGACCGCGTGGAACTCGAGGCCGGGCGCGAACCGTGAGCGATCGCCCTCGTCGCCGAAGAGCACCGGCTCGAGGCGGCGCTTCACCCGCGGGTGCCCGAGGGCCTTCGCCGTCACCTGGGGCCCGACGCCGCTGGGGTCGCCCAGCGAGATGCCGACGCGCGCGCGCCTCACAGCTTGACGTCGATGGTGGCCGCGGCCCGCAGCTCCTGCACGTACTGCTCGGTGTACTTCTCGAGCTGCATGCGGGTGAGGCGCTCACGCAGCACGTCGCGCAGCTCCTCGAAGGGCTTGGCCGCCATGGCGCGCCGCTCCTCGACCTTGATGACGTGCCAGCCGAACTTGGTGCGCACCGGCTCCGAGATGCCGTCGACGGGGAGCCCGAAGGCCACCTTGTCGAACTCAGCCACCATGATGCCGCGCTTGAAGAAGCCCAGGTCGCCGCCCTCCGACGCCGAGGGGCCCTCGCTCTTCGCCCTGGCCAGGGCCGCGAAGTCGGCGCCAGGCTTCTTCGCCTCGTTCATCAGCGCCACCGCCTTCAGCCGCGCCTGCTCGGCCTGCTCGGGCGTCGCCCTGGGCGCCACCTGCACGAGGATGTGGCGGGCCCGCACCTCGAAGTCCTGGAGCTCGTCGCGAGAGACCTTCGCGTACTCGGCCTTGAGGTCTTCGTCGGTCACCTTCACCTTCGAGCGCACCTTGAGGTTCACCAGCTTCAGCTTCGAGAGGTGCTTCTTCATGAACGCGCGGAAGGCCGGCAGCGTGTAGCCCTCTTGCGCCAGCAGCTGGTCGAACTGCGCGCCGTCCACGTTGTTCTGCCGCTTGACGTCGTCGACGCCCAGGTCGACCTCGCCCTCGGTGATGTCGATGTTCAGCTCGCGCACCTGCGCGTCCATCAGCTTCTCGCCGATGAGGCCGTCGAGCACGCGCTTCATCAGCACCGCGCGCAGCTCGGTGCGCTTCGCCGCGTCGGGCTCACCGCGCAGCCGCGCCAGCTCGGGCGCCGCGCGGGTCTCGACCTCGGAGAGCGCGATGATGTCGCTGTTGACGACCGCCGCGACGCGATCGACCAGCTCGGCGTGAGAGGTGACCGCGACGAAGAGGCAGAGCAGGGGCAGGCGCTTCACGGCGTCGGGCATAGCCCCATGACGCCCCGCCGCTCAATCGAATGCGCCCGCCAGACGTGCGGGCCCTCAGGGCTCGACGGTCGAGCCCCCCAGCGGCCGGCCCGACACCGCGAGCAGGGCCTGCTGGTTGATCTTCACCTGGGCCTTCTCTCGCAGGGCCTTCACGTAGGCCGTCTGCCGCTGGGCGCGCAGGTCGGTCAGCAGCTTCTGCTCGATGGCGCCGCGCACCTCGGTGAGCTCCCGCTTCCGGGCCGGCTTCTTCTCGATGAGCTTGAAGAGGTGAAAGCCGTAGTCGGTCGAGACGACGTCGCTGACCTGCCCCGCGCTGAGGCGGAAGATGGCGTCGTCGAAGGCCTGCGGCAGCTCGCCCCGCTTGAAGAAGCCGAGGTCGCCGCCCACCTTCGCGTCGGGCGACAACGAGTAGCGCCGCGCCAGGTCGGCGAACTTCTTGCCCTGCCACAGCAGCTGCTGCAGGCGCTTGGCCTCGTCGAGCCCCTTCACCACCAGTTGCTGGGCGTGCACCTGCTCGGCCTCGGTCCACGCGTCGGGGTTCTCATCGTAGGCCGCGCGGATCTGGTCTTCGGTCACCGCCACCCGAGAGAAGACCTGGTCGGACAGCAGGCGCTCGACGATCAGCTGCTCGCGGGTGCGGCGGGCCAGCTCGGTGCGCGAGGTCTGGCTCTGAGCCAGCGCCGTGTCGAAGGTGCCGGCCGGGTACTCGCTGGTGAGCGCCAGCACGCGCCGATCGACCTCTTCAGGGCTGACCTGCACCTGTGCGTCGCGCGCCGCCTGCAGCAGGGCCAGCCGCTCGATCATCGTCTCGAGCAGCGCCTGCTTGAAGGGCTCGATCTGCTCGGGCGAGCGCGGCGCCGCGCCCTCCATCGCCTGCGACTCGCGCGACAGCTCGCGCTCGAAGTCGGCCTTGCCGATCACCTCGCCGTTCACCGTGGCGATGACGTTGCCGTCTTGCTGCGGCTTCTGCTGCTGGGAGCAGGCCGTCAACAGCAGCAGGGGCAGGGCGCACTCGCGGAGCATCACGGCGCGGGTTACCAACAAAGCCCCGACGGGTACAGGGCAGGCCCGGGGACGTGTTGAGGCCCAGCGAAGAGGTCCGCGCAACGGCCCAGCGAGAGTGTCCGCGGCTGTGGGCCCGAGGACGCCAGCTCTTGAGCTGGGCGGAAGGGCGCGCTGCGAGGCCGCAGGCTCACGGCGCGCGGCCTGATGAGCTCGAACGCGAGCGCGCCGACGAGGTCTTCCTCGGCGAGCCCATCGAGTCACCGCGCAGCCGCGCCACGCCTCACGGCAGCGTCGGAGCTCCGGCGGTTGGTGGTGAGCCTTCACGCGCTGGGGGTCCTCGCCGGGCAGCGGGCCGGTCGGCGAGCAGCTCAGCGCCTGCGGCGCAGCACCAGCAGCACGCCCAGCAGGCCGAGCGCGCCCGGCGCCACGTTGGCACCACAGCCATAGCGCAGGGGCCCCAGCGTGGCGCCGCCGCCGCCCGTGTCGCCGCCGCCCGCGCCGCCTGCGCTGCCGCCGCCCGTGGCGCCGGCGTCGGTGCCGCCCATGGAGCAGTCGCGGGTGTTCGGGTTGGTCGGCGGGTTGGTCTTGAGCTCGGCGATGTCGCCGCAGCCGTCCATGTCGGAGTCGGTGCCCGCCGTCTCGAGCGCGGCCAGCGCGGAGCGCAGCGAGGCCTCGTTGTTCGCCGCCAGGCCCTGCATGCGAAGGGCACGTCCGAAGGGCGTGGTGACGGTGCCGACGGTGGTGGCGCCGTTGAGGTGGCAGACGGCGCAGACGCCCGGCGGCGGCCCCGACATCATCAGCTCGGTCTGCATCACGCCGGTGTAGGTCGGCGTCGCCGCGGCGACCGACGCCAGGAGCCCCGCCGCCGAAAGAACCACCCGGTGGAGTTTCATGGTGGGCCTCACAGGAAGAAGTGCAGCTGGGCCAGGAGCGTGAAGGCGACGGTCGCCGGGTCGGGCGCCGGCCTCGAGGTGCGTCGCAGAATGCCGTCGAGGCGCACCTCGACGTGCGGCAAGACGTACCAGGCCGCCGAGAGCCAGCCGCCCACCGACGGCCCGCGCTCGCCCTGGCCCTCGTGCTTGCCCTCGAGCGCCGCCACGAGGTGCAGGCCCTGCATCACCTCGTAGTCGCCCTGCAGGAGCGCCGCGAAGCCCAGGCGGTCGAGTCGGGTCGGCTGTTGCCAGGCGAGGAAGTCGACCTCGGCCAGCAGCGCCAGCGGCTCCGTCGGGCTCCAGCGGGCGGTGACGCCGTGCGCGTGGCGCGTCACAGGCAGCTGGAACACCTGGTCGGCCCGCGCGCCCGCGATGAGGCTCGAGACGCCCAGGTAGAACTTCGAGGCCACCGTGTACTCGGCGAAGCCGGCGTAGCCGCGCTCGCGGTAGGCGTCGGGCCCCAGCTGGTAGTTGCCCAGCAACCCCATCACCTCGCCGCGCAGCCGCTCCCCGTTGTAGCTGGCCGAGATGCCCACCTGCTGATCGAGGTTGGTGTCGGTGTTGGTGACGTCGCGCACGTACATGAAGTGCTCGTTGTTGCGCAGGCCGAAGGGAATGAACATGCGGCCGGCCCGCACCATCACCGCCTCGTCGGCGAAGGTGGCGCCCGCCCAGAACTCGCGCGCGACCCACTGGGCCCCGCAGGGCGTGTCGCCGCCGCAGACGGGCAGAATCGCCGCCGGCCCCACGTTGCGAAGGCCGACGCCCGAGGTGGCGTGGAAGACGAAGCGATCGACCTTCACGGTGCCGTAGAGGTCGGCCGCCATGAAGAGGGGCCGCACCTGGCCGCCCACGGGAATCAACGCGCCAGCGCGGAAGTTGCCCGACAGGTTCACCACCTCGGGCAGGTCGATGAACCAGAGGAACCGCGAGGTGGGGCTGGCCTCGGCCTCGGTGGGCTTCTTCAGGTGCCATCGCAGCAGCACGTCAGACTGGGCCCTGCCGTAGGGCGTCAATTGCCCCGCGCCGGACGGGTCGACGTGGCAGACCGCGCACGACTGGTAGTCGTGCTTCACCATCCACGGGAATGCCTCTGCGGAAGCGCCCACCAGGCCGAACACAACGGCCACCAACCAGCCAAGTCGTCTCAAACGGCGACCCCTCCAGCAGACAAGAACGTCGGTTAGCTCTTCTTCACGCTGAACGTCGCGAACACGGTGATGTTGGGCTTGACGGTGATGCCCATGTAGCTGGGCACCTCGATGCCGAACTCGTTGAAGTTGATGGGGGCCTCGCCGCTGATGGCGTAGGTGCCGCCGGCGTTCGAGATCGAGTAGGAGAAGCTGACCTCTTTCGTCTTGCCGTGCAGCGCGAAGGTCCCCTTCGCCGCGCCCTTGGTCGCCTTCCCGTCTTCGGGCCAGGTGATGGCGTCCACCGGCACCGTGAGGACGGCGCTCTCGTTCCCCTTCTCGCCGACCTTCAGGTAGTTGTCGCGCATGTGGCGGTCGCGCAGGTCGATGCCGGTCTCGAGGTCTTTGAGGCCCACCGCGACCGAGAGCGACTTGCCGTCGTCGGTGACGTCGAGGCTCCGGGTCTTGCCTTCGATCTTGAACCCGGCCGGGCCGGAGCCCTTGAACGAGGCCACGCTCTCGCCTGTCTTCGTCCAACCGGCCAGCGCCGTGCCTGCGAGAACGAGTGCTGCCGTGGTCAGCAAAGCCTTGAGTGACGTCATGGTGTCCCTTTCAAGCGGAGCGTCGAGTCTGCCCCAACACCGCGAATTCCCCAACGGAATCGGGTGCGTCGCCTCTGACGCACGCTCCGCCTGGATAGTTACAGGCTGCTCTCTTCGATGAGAGGCCCGAATCGGTTGACGATCGAAAAAGGCGTCGCGTTGGCGCAGGTGATCCGTGATGATGCGCGCGCGAAATGACGACCAGCCGCGCCGAATTTGCACGCCTCGCCAGCGAGTACCTGCGCGCCCAGGGCGAGGGCCGGCCCATTCACTTCGACGAGGCCCGGTTTCAGCTGGTCGTCGGTGAGGGCGACTGGACCAGCTTCGTCTCGCTGGGCCATGCCTTCAATGAATACGAGGCCAACGCGCTGCCCGACAAGGCGCGGGTGCTGGCTCGCCGCTTCTGGAGCTCGGTGCGCCGCGCCAGCCCGCCCACCGAGGTCGACGTCATTCGCGCGATCCTCCCGCGGGTGCGTGACCGGGCCTGGTTCTCGGCCGTGCGCCGGCAGGCCGAGCTCGAGCTGGGCGCCGACGAGGGCGCCATCGACGAGGTGATGTTGCCGCACCGCGTGCTCAACGACGAGCTCGCCGCGCACCTGGCCTTCGACCTGCCCACCTCGGTGATGGAGATCGGCCCCGACCGCCTCGAGGCCTTCGGCCTGAACTTCGATGAGCTCTTCGAGCGCGCCGTGCAGAACCTCCGGGAGCGCCCGCGGCTCGACTTCGAGCAGCCGGACTCCTCGGTGGCTGCCTTCGTGTCGCCGTACCGTGACGGCTTCGACGCCACCCGCATGCTGTTGATCGAGCGCTTCCTCGAGCTGCCCCTGAAGGGCCGGCCGGTGGTGCTCGCGCCCACCCACGACATCGTGGTGGTGGCCGGGGACGAAGACGAGAGCGCCCTCGAGGCCATCGCCACCTGGGGCGAGCAGGCCCTGCTCGAGCCCAAGCCCCACAGCGCCCACGCCTTTCGGTGGGACGGCGCGAGCTGGCAGCCCTGGTTGCCCGTTCGCATGCACCGCGCCTGGCAGAAGCTCAAGGTGCTCCAGCTGCAGTCGTTCGCCTCGGCCTACGCGCGCCAGAAAGAGGTGCTCGAGTCGCTGCTGCAGGCCAACGGGCACTCCATCTTCGTGGCCAGCCTGCGGGCCTTCCGCACGCCCGGTGGCGACATCTTCACCAGCACCGCGTGGACCCAGGGCGTCGAGGCGCTGCTGCCGCAGACCGACCGCATCGACTTCGTGCAGCCGAACACCAGGAGCGCGACGCCGGGCAAGACCTGGTCGACGACCTTCGAGGTGGCGCGCAAGGTGGTGCCGCACCTGATGGAGGCCACCGGTGACACGCCCGAGCGGTGGCGCGTCATCGGCTTTCCGCTCGACACCGAGCTCGAAGAGATGGCCGCCCTGGGCAAGCTCGCCGACTGACGCGGCGCTCCGAAACCACGGGCTGCCCAACCACGCCCGCTCAAGACAGCGCGGGCCCCGGCGTCGATGACCCCGGAGCCCGGTGCGCTGGTGCGAACGTCGCGCGCTTTACTTCTTGGTCGGCGCCTTCTTGTCGGCCGCGGGCGCGGCAGCAGGCGCGGCGCTCTTGCTGAGCGAGCGCACGTAGGCGGCGACGTCCATCAGCTGCGCCTCGTTGAGCGAGGCCTTCCAGGGCGCCATCATGGCCGACTTCCCGTTGGCGGCGCCGCCCTCCTTGATCATGTTGTAGATGTACTCGTCGGTGACCGAGGCCGCGTGGGCCGCGTCCGCGAAGTTCGCCGGCTTCGGGGTGAGGGCCGCCGAGGCGGGGCCGTCGCCCTTGCCGAGCTCGCCGTGACACGCGGAGCACAGCTCCTTGAACTTCACCTGACCCTTCGCCGGGTCGCCGGTGATGGTGAACTTGGCCGCCGCGGGCGCGGCCTCGGGCGCCTTGGCCTTGGGCGGCGCGGCGAAGACGGTGAGGGCGACGAGCGCTGCAGAGACGGCGAGGAGCTTCTTCATGGTGTGAATCCTCCAACGGGGAAACGGCGAGTGCGGCCGACCGACGGTCGAGCCGGTGTGTCATTCAATTGTCAGAAAGAACAGACGACGCGCGAGGCCGCAAGCACATCGAACGGGAATCCATCGGCCCGGCTTCACGCTGCTGAAAGCCGCGCCAGCAGCGGGCGCACCTCGTCGAGGCTCGGGAGGTCGGGCGCGAGGAGCTGGCCGCCCGAGGCGCGCTTGACCACCAGCATGCCCGAGCCGTCTTTCCGCTCGTCGAAGGCCACCAGCGTGAAGGCGACCGACGCGCGAGGCACCTCGACGCGGCTCACCGAGAACTGGCCGAGCACGCCCTCGCCAGCGAGCACGCCCCGCACCACCCCGGCCGGCGGGTCGACCTCGAGGAAGACGCCCAGGGCCGCCAGGCGGAGATCGCGCACCGCCGCCAGGCCCGCCACGCCGGCGGTGAGGCCGAACAGCACGATGACGGTCCAGGTGAGCACCCACAGGTTGTCGGCGTCGCGCGCGCTGACGCCCAGCAGCGCGAGGGTGACGGCGAGGCAGCCGCCCATCACCACCAGCCGACTGAGGGCGCGCCGGCGATCGACCGAGGGCGCGCGCGAGAACCGCACCGCGCCGTCGGGAAGGAGGCGCTCGACGAACCAGCCGTCGAGGAGGAGATCTCCCTGCGCGAGCGCCATCGTCAGGTGTCGAGCGCCTCGATGGCGTGCCGCAAGACGGTGAGGCGGGCGTGGCGCTTGTCGTTGGCCGCCACCGCGACCCAGGGCGCGTCGGGCCGGTGGGTGCGATCGAACATGTCCTGGTAGGCCCGGGTGTAGTCCTTCCACCGCTTGCGGTTGCGCCAGTCGTCGGTGCCGATCTTGAAGTTCTTGATGGGGTCCTTCTCGCGGTCCTTGAAGCGCTGCAGCTGCTCGTCCTGGTCGATGTGCAGGAAGAACTTCACCATCGTGCAGCCGTCTTCGGTGTGCATGCGCTCGAAGGCGTTGATCTCGTCGTAGGCGCGCTGCCACTGCGGCTCGGTGGCGTAGCCCTCGATGCGCTCGACCAGCACCCGGCCGTACCAGCTGCGATCGAAGATGGCGATGGTGCCTCGCGGTGGCATGCGGGTGGCGAAGCGCCAGAGGTAGTGGTGCGCGCGCTCCTCTTCACCAGGCGCCGCGATGGGCCACACCTTGTAGCCGCGGGGGTCCATCAGGGCGGTCATGCGCTTGATGGCGCCGCCCTTGCCCGCGGCGTCCCAGCCCTCGAAGACGAAGACCGCCCGGCGCTTCTCGAGCCAGTACCGCACCTGGAGCTCGAAGAGGCGCTCCTGCAGGTCGAGGATCTCGGCGTCGGCGGCCTTGCGGTCGGGCGCCTTCGCCTCGAGGTCGACGTCGTCGAGGTCGAGGGTGCCGGGCTTGAACACCTCGAAGTCGTACGAGAGGGGAGTGGAGTCGGTGAAGCGCCTGCCCTTGTTCGACTTCTTCGAGCCCATGGGCCGGGAGTGTGCGCCCCTTGGGCCCGTCGTGAAATGGTTTTCTCCACCCTTCGTGGTGAAGGGTCATGAACCTCGCCCAGCTTCGACGCTACTTCCGAGATGATCAGGTGCCGGGCTGGAGGAAGTTCGTGGTGGTGGGCGCCGTCGCCTACCTGCTGATGCCGATCGACCTCATCCCCGACCTGGTGCCGGTGCTGGGGTGGCTCGACGACGTCGGCGCCATTGGGGCGGCGCTGGCCTTCCTGGCTCGAGACGTCTCGAACCACGCCGCGACCGCGCAGGCGATGCCGGCGTCGTCGCGCGCGGGCTCAGGCACGGGCGTCCAGGTGATCGACGTGGCGCCGATGCGGCGGGGCTGAGGTCACCAGGGCTCGAGCGGCTGCGACAACGGGAGCGCGCCGGTGACGGTGACCACCTTGCTGTCGAGCACGCGCTGACACTCCTGGGGCTCCTCGACGGTCGACAGACACACCACCGAGATGGTGTGAACCCGCTTCGACTGCGCGCCCACCCACATGCGCAGGCAGGTGTGGTTGAGCACGGCCTGGTTCTTCGAGGCCTTCGTCACGAAGCACAGCTCGTGGGACTCGCCGATCACGCTCGAGGTGGCCGACACCGTCTCGAGGCCGCTCTCGGTCAGCGCCTGCTTGAGCTCGCTGATGGTGCCGTCGAGCACCTTCGAAGCCTGCAGGGGCTTGCTCAGCGTCGGCCGCACGGCGGTGCGCTGCAGGTACATCCACGGCATGGGCGCCTGGGGTGGCTTTCGGCCCACCATCGCGACCTCGACGCTGGGGTCGGCGGCGAGGGCGGCGTCGCGCAGCGCCTCGACCCGCTCGGGGTCCATCGGGACGAAGTCGGCCGGCACCGTGGCCGAGACGCCGTCGATGGAGACCAGCACGCGCTCCTTCTTGCAGGCGCCGAGGCCGACGAGGAGCAGGAGCACCAGGAGCGTTCGCACGCGCGCACTCTGTCATCGAAGCGGAGTCGGACGAAGGCCTCAGCGCCCCTGCCTCGCGGCGACCACCTTCAGCTCGAGCGGCGCCCGGGTGCGGTCCTGGAAGTGCGCCACCACCGTGCGGGTGCCTCGGCGCAGGCCCTTGAGCTCGACGGTGCGCAGATCGCGCGAGACGCCCAGCTCGATGACGTCGCCCGCTCCCGTCGAGACGAACCGAACCGAGCGGGGCAGCGCCACCGTGACCGACTGGCCGACCGCCAGCTCGATGGGCGAGTGGCCGTCCCAGGAGATGGGGGCGGCGGTGACGAAGAGGCTCACGAGGGCGGCGGTCATTGAAGAGCAGAGACACCGAGCGCGCCAACCGTGCATCTGGCGCCCTTTCTGGTGAGAAGGGAGGCGTTTGCACCGCGGGCGTCGGCTTCAGCTTCTGAAGTCCGTGGCGCGCGGTAACCTCACCGCCGCTCATGCGCTCCACCATCGACGTGCACCTCATCGAGGGCGACGTGCTCACCACGCCGTGCGACCTCGCCTGCTTCAAGCACGCCCAGTCGTTCTATGGCGCCGACGAGGCCGCGGTGTCGGCCATCGCCAAGCGCACCGGCTCCAGCTGGGCGGGGTTCGAGGTCGCAGCCGGCGAGGTGAAGGGCTTCGACTCGGCGGGGGCGCTGACCGCGCCGCGGGTCGCGTTCTTCGGGACCGACCGACTGGGCAGCCTGCGGTACCACGAGCTGCGGCTGCTCGCGGGGCGCATGCTCACCTACGCGCAGACCCAGCCGGGCCTCAAGCGCCTGGCCACCACGGTGCACGGCGTGCGCGCGGGCCTCGACGAACACGAGGCGGTGCTGGCGCTGGTTGGCGGCTTCATCGACGCGTTCCAGAAGGGCGCCGGCGGCGACGTCGAGGCGGTGGTGGTGGTGGAGCAGAACCCCGGTCGCGCCAAACGAATGCGCCAGACGTTGGAGGACGGGCTCTCGCGCACCGGCGGCGTCACCCGCCTGCCGACCGGGGGCTTCCGGGTCGAGCGCAGCGTGGCCTTCAGGCAGACGCCGGTGATGGCCACCGCGGGCCAGGCGTCGCACGAGAAGCCCCACGCCTTCATCGCCATGCCGTTCCTGGCGGAGCTCGAAGACGTCTTCCACTACGGCATCGCGGGCCCGGTGAAGAGCGCGGGCCTGCTGTGCGAGCGCGTCGATCAGGCTGCCTTCGACGGGTTGATCATTCAGCGCATCCGGGAGCGCATCGAGACGGCCCGGGTGGTCATCGCCGACCTCTCGACCGCCAACCCCAACGTCTACCTCGAGGTCGGCTACGCCTGGGGCCGCAGCAAGCCCACCATTCTGCTGGTGCGCGACGTGAAGGAGCTGCGCTTCGACGTGCAGGCGCACCGCTGCCTCGTCTACCGCTCCATTCGTGAGCTCGAGAGCCAGCTCTCGCTCGAGCTCCAGCGAATCGGCGCCGCCTGAAGACGAAGGAAGTTCGCGCAGGAGCGCCTTCTGACGAGCCCGGCGCAAGCGGTGCAGCGAGCGCCCCCGGCCCCCGAGGAGCGTCGGTGGCACACCACATGCTCATGGGCCCAGCATGTCCAAATCCATTCCCAGCGTTCGCAAGTTCATGACGACCACGCCGTTCACCGTCGAGCCGCAAGCCGTGCTGTCCGAGGCGCACAGCCTGATGCGCGAGAAGCACATCCGGCACCTGCCCGTCTGCGAAGGCGCGACGGTGGTGGGCATGCTGTCTGATGGAGACCTGTACCGCGCGCAGTCGATCAACGGGTTCGACGCGAGCAAGGTGTCGATCAAAGACGTGATGGTCTCGGGCCCGTACACGGTCTCGCCCGACGCGCCCATCGACGAGGTGGTGCAGGAGATGGCGGGGAAGAAGTACGGCTCAAGAGCAGTCGCGAAATAGGCCCACCCGCAACTTTGGCTGATCGCGGTCGATCATGAGACCGT
>JACSRE010000365.1 GCA_014879945.1 Myxococcus sp. | reverse complement strand
CCGCATCATCGTGCGCGCCGGCCTCTTCATCGCCCTGGGCATCGGGCTGTCGCTGCTGGTGGTGTTCGTCATCGGCAAGGAGCGCAACCTCTTCGACAAGCACAACGTCTACACGGCGGCCTTCGAGAACGTCGACGGCCTGCAGTTCGACTCGCCGGTGCGCCTGGGCGGCGTCAACGTCGGCCGCGTCACCAACATCAAGTTCGGCTCCGACCTCGAAGACAAGCGCATCATCGTCACCATGGAGGTCGTCACCAAGTACGAGGAGCGCATTCGCGCCGACTCGGTGGCGCGCGTCACCAACCGCGGCGTGCTGGGCGACAAGGCGGTCGACATCTCGATCGGCAACCCGGGCAAGGACATGCTGCCCAGCGGCGCCGAGCTCGCCAGCGGCTCGTCGGGCGACATCACCTCGGTGCTGAAGGCGGCGGGAGAGATCGTCGACAACGCCGTCGGCATCTCGCGCGACGTGCGGGCGAGCGTGGCCTCGTACACCGACCCGAAGGTGACCGCCGAGGTGGTGGCGATGCTCGCCAGCGTTCGCAACATCGCCCGCGAGGTCGAGACCGGGAAGGGCGTGCTCCACATGCTCGTCTACGACAAGGGCGTCACCAACGACGTCAAGGCGGTGATCGCGCAGATCGCGGGCAGCGCGGCCAAGCTCGACTCGGCGATCACCCGCGTCGACGGGCTGCTGGCCGACGTGAAGACGGGCGACGGCAGCCTGCACGCGCTCATCTACGACAAGAAGATCGCCACCTCGCTCGCCGACCTCGGCAAGGCGGCCGAAGAGGTCGCGACCCTCGTCAACGACGCCAAGACGCGCAAGGACGGCGTCGTCTACCAGCTCGTCTACGGCGACTCGCGGGTGCTCTTGACCGACCTCGGGCAGGCCGCCGCCGACATCAAGTCGATGACGGCGAAGATCAGCAAGGGTGAGGGCTCGCTGGGCGGCATCATCAACGACCCCACCGTGTACGAAGACCTCAAAGAGATCCTCGGCAACGTGAAGCGCAACCGCATTCTGCGCGAGCTGGTGCGCTACTCGATCTCGAACAGCGAAGAGGTCGACAAGGTGGGCAAGCCCGCCGAGAAGAAGTGAGCCCCAGAGCGCTTGGGGAACCGGGCCCGAGTCGTGTAGACGACCCCTCCCGTAACGCCGTTCGCCGTCGAGGTGCCTCGTGATCGTTCCGCTGCTGGTGAGCCTCATCGTCTCGACGTTGCCCGGTGAGGCCGAGGGTGAGGCCGGGTACGCCGACTACTTCGCGCGCGCCGAGGCCATGGCGGCGAAGAACGAAGACGCCGCGGCCATCGCGCTCTACCGCGAGGCGGAGCGCTTCAAGGGCACCCCCGAGTCGGCGACGAAGCTGGGCAAGGCCTACGACAAGATGGGCGACGCCGCCTCGGCGACGCTCTACTACCGCCTGGCGCTCGCGCGCGCGCCCGAGGCGTCCACCGCGCCCGGCCTGGCGCAGCTGGTGGGCACCCACCTCGGCAAGGCGGGCGCCGAGGGCAAGGGCCTGGTCGAGGTGTTCGCGCCCCGCGCCTCGAAGGTGAGCGTGCAGGGCCGTGAGTACCCGGCCGCGCCGGTGGCGCTCTTCGCGACGCCGGGCGAGTACGAGGTCGAGGCCGTCTTCCCCAGCGGCAAGAAGTCGACCCGGCTGCGGGTGAAGGCAGGGCAGGTGGCGTCGCTGAGCTTCGAGCCGGTGCAGCCGCCGCTCCTGTCCACCGAGCAGGCGCTGCCCGAGGCCGCCATCGCGAAGGGGCTGACGTCTGACGAGGGCCCCAGCGCCAACGTGCTGCGCATCGCGGCCATCATCGCCATGGGCGTCGGCGTGGCGGCAGGCGGCGCGGGCATCTACCTGGGGGTGGACTCGGGCAACGACGCCGCGCAGGCCCGCAACACCGCGCTGCCGCGCTCCGAGCGCCAGGCCTTCGCCAACTCGGCCAACGCCAAGGCGGTGCCGGCCAACGCGCTGATGATCGGCGGCGCCGCGGCGCTGCTGGCCGGCGGGGTGATGTTCATCTTCTCGCTGCCCGAGCCCGGCAAGAAGTAGCGGCTACTCCTCGGGCGGCTGCGTCTGGTGCCGGGCGGCCGGCGTCGCCTCGAGGCCCTTCGACGCCATGTAGATGATGTTCCGGGTGCCCTTCTTGCCCCGGTACATGGCGCGATCGGCGAAGTCGAGCAGGCCATCTTTCTCGGTCGCGTGCTCGGGGTAGGTGGCGATGCCGATGCAGGTGGTGATGTTGAGGCCGAAGCCCTCGCGCGCGAGGAAGCGGTGGCTCTCGACGGCCCGGCGAATGCGCTCGGCCACCTTGAGCGCGCCGCCCGAGTCGGTGCCGCGCAGCAGCAGCACGTACTCGTCGCCGCCCCACCGGCACACCACGTCGTTGTCGCGCACGCAGCCCTTGAGCACCCGCGCCACCTCGACCAGCAGCTTCGAGCCCACCACGTGGCCGTGGGTGTCGTTGACGCTCTTGAAGTAGTCGAGGTCGAGGAAGAGCAGAGAGAAGGGCTTCTCGGCGCGGGTGGCGTTCTTGAACTCCTTGTCCAGCACCAGCTCGAGGTAGCGGCTGTTGAAGAGGTGGGTCAGATCGTCGAGGTAGACGAGATCTTCCACCTCGGCGAACTTGCCCAGGTTCTTGAGCGCGAGCGCGAGGTGCCGGCCCAGGTACGCGCCGGCCTCGACGCCCGCCTCGGGAATGTCGCCGCCGAACAGCAGCAGCACCGCGCCCAGCGGCGTCTCGCCGTCGATGATGGGGAGCAGGAAGGCGGTCTCCCACGGGCCGGGCACCTGTGTCAGCTCGAGCTCGTGGCCGGCGCGGTTCATCTCGGCGAGGGCCGCCAGCACCTGCGGCGTGACCGCCTGGCTCAAGGCCGCTCGCTCGTCCTCCGGCACGCCGGCCCAGCCCGCGAGGTTGAGCGTGTCCTGCTCCCGGGTGAAGAGCGCGGTGGCGTCGGCCACGCAGAGCGCGAGGAAGCCGCTGGTGGCCGTCTCGACCAGCCGCTCGCGATCGAGCGTGGTGGCGATGCGCTGGCCGGCCTCGAGCAGGGTGACGTAGCGCCGCAGCGCCTCGTGGTCCTTCAGCAGCGAGTTCTGCGTCAAGGCGCGCGTCACCGCCTGGGCCAGCACCTCGGGGGTGACGGGCTTGACCAGGTAGTCCGAGGCGCCGCTCTTGATGGCGCGCACCGCCGGCTCCACCTTGTCGAGGGCGGTGATCACCAGCACCTCGATGCCCGGGTGCTGGGACTTCACCCACTGCAGCAGCTCCATGCCGTCGGACTGGGGGAAGATGAGGTCGGTCACCACCAGGTCGAAGCGCTGCCCCGCCAGCGCCGCCCGGGCCTCGGTCGTCGACGACGCCGACACCACCACGTGCCCGGCCCCGCTGAGGAAGTCTGCGTACAGCGATCGCGCGACCTTTTCGTCGTCGACCAACAGGATCTGCGCCATGGTTTGAGCCCTCGTCGTACCAGATGCAGCCGGGCAATTCGCCCCTCGATTCGAGCGCGACCGCGTGAACCTGTCAGAGCGTCGGCTGTGTGTGTTTCTGGAGGCGGGGCTCACCCGCTACGCCATCGAGGCGACCAGCATCGTCGAGGTGGCGCGCGCGACGCAGGACGACGAGACGCTCGGCGGCCACCTCGCGATTCGAGATCTCTCGATGTTGCTCGGCGGCGACCCCGAGGAGCGCCCCGGCACCGTCGTCGTGCTCGACTCGAGCCCCACCGTCGCCGCGCGCACCCGGCGCGTCGAGGGCGTCTTCGACACCGCCTCGCACCTGGTGCTGCCGCTCCCCAACCGGCTCGTGCACCTGGTCGCGCCCGTGGTGAAGCAGGGCCTGGTGTCAGAGGCCGGGCTGACCTTCGAGCTCGACGCCGCCGAGGTGCCGCGCGGGCTGCCCCGGCAGGGCAAGCGCGTCGAGCTGGCCACCACCACCGCGCCAGGCCCCTTCCTGCGCTTCGACTCGGGGCCGCTGGCGCTGGCGCTCCCGCTCACCGACGTGTCGTTCGTCGCCTCGAAAGGGCCGATGTTCAACGCGGCGCCAGGCGTCGGCTCCTTCGTGGGGGTGCTGATGCACGAGCAGCGCCTGGTGCCGGCCTTCAGCGTCACGGGGAACGAGGCCGAGGCCCTGCTGATCGTGATCGAGCTGGCCTCGGGCCCGGTCGCGCTCTCGGCGTCGCGGGCGCACGGGGTGAAGTCGCTCGAGGCCCTGGGAGACGCGCAGATCGTGGACGCGGTGGCCACCTTCGGCTGACCCTCTGGGCGGCGCGACTTCTGGCGGCGCCGTGGGCGGCCCGGCGCTTCTCCGCTGACTGTGGCCCGTGGCAGGCGCAGACTGGGCGCCATGAACGACGTCGCTCGGCGGAATCAGGTGGCCCAGTGGGCCTTCGACACCAGGCCCGTGCTGGGCCGGTTTCACCTCTGGCTCGAAGACGTCGAGGTCGAGCGCGCCCAGGAAGACCCTGTCTCGGCGCACAGCTTCACCCCGCGCGCGACGGCCCGGTGCCTGGCGATGACCGCGGCCACCACCGCGCTGGGCGCGCGGCTGTTCGGGCAGTTCGGCGAAGGGGTGGGCGTCGACAAGCACACCTTCAACCAGGTGAAGAAGGCCGCCGACGCCATCTCGGCCTACGTGATGAGCGAGGGCCTCTGGTACCTCACCCGCGAACTGCCCGAGAACCACGCGCTGATGGTGAGCCTGGGCGAGGGCCTGATGCCGAAGGCCGGCGAGACGCCCGAGATGGGCTCGAACCCGCTGCTGGGCTTCGGGCGCGTCTACGCGCGGCCCCAGGTGGCGCGCGCCATCGACGGCATCGTGCACCGGCTGCTCAACGAGGGCGGGTTCGGCTGGCCGCAGTTCCGCGAGGCCCTCAAGAGCCGGGGCCTCACCGTGTGGGGGGCCGCCGTCGATACGCTCGAGAACACCTCGCGCTTCGCCGAGGGCAAGAGCACCGGGCCCATGGCCATTCTCCACCTCTTCGACGCGCCCCTGCGGGTGACGCGCCCGTACGAGGCGTACATGGCGTGCCTCACGCTGCCGCGCCGCATCGTCAAGGCCGCCGCCGAGCGCTCGGTGCTGCTCGACTTCTGCACGCCCCGCGCGCGCATCGTCGAGGCCATCGAGGCCAGCTTCCCCGGCATTCCCCGCAAGAACATCCACGTGTGGACGCTCTCGGGGAAGAGCCGCGCCGGCCGGCTGAGCAAGCTGTGGGAGGAGTGGCGCGCGCTGGGCGCCCACGTGGTGGAAGACGGGTGGATCGCGCCGACCGGCCTGCCGGTCTTCACCGACTCGGGCACCTACGCGCCGACCTGTCTGTGCCGGTGCTGGAGCGACGCCGAGGGCGATCACGTCTTCCTCTGCGACGGCTACGCGGCGACGGCCGAGGCGCTCCAGGCCGCCAGCCTCTCGCAGGTGTTCGACGTCGAGGTGTCGATGGCGCCGCTGTCGCCGAAGTTCGAGCTGCCGCTGGCCGAGGAGTACCAGCTGATGCGGCTGGACCCGCACGGCGCCGACTTCAAGGCGAAGCTCGCCGGGCTCTACGGCGGCAAGCCGATCGACGACGCGCTGGTGACGACGTACGCCAGCGCCATCGACGAGGCGGAGCAGTCGCTCATTCCCCTCGAGAAGCGCGTGCTCTACGCCGACGACTTCTTCGACGAGCGCGCCTGGCGGGTGCTCTCGTGCACCGGCTACATGTGCGACGACCCGTACACCGGCATGAAGGGCGTGCAGCAGCTGGCCGAGAACCGCTACCGGGTGACGGCGCGCCTGGCCACCCACAACGCCAGCTCCGACATCCACTTCACCTTCCGCCTGCTCGAGACGCTCGAAGAGACGCGCCTGTGCTTCAGCCCGCTGCTGACGCGCTTCATCAGCGGGGTGGACTTCAGCCAGCGGCCGGTGAAGGTGAGCGACTCGGGGCGCATTCGCAACGAGCTGCAGACCATGCTCTCACAGGCCCTCGAGCACGACGGCGACCGGGTCGTCGTGCACTTCGACCGCGTCCAGGACGACCTGATGCCCCGCGCCGACCGCGAGCGCATTCGCGAGGCCCTGCTGTGGTACCGCAAGCACCACCCGGTGTGGTTCAGCTGGCTCGAGGTGGCCTGAGCGTTCAGCGGGCCCCGCGTTCCTTTTCTTGGCTGTCTCGAGGCAGCCTCCTACACTCGAGCCCGCATTCTCTCCGGGGCTTTCCCGGGCTTTCGAAAGACACTTCAAGATGCCCAAGAGCGTTCTGGTCGCCGACGACTCCATCACCATGCGCAAGGCCATCGGCATGGTGTTCTCGACCGAAGACTTCTCGGTCACCATGGTGGACAACGGGGTGGACGCCATCAACAAGGCGCGCGAGCTGCGGCCCGACCTCGTCATCGCCGACTGCGTGATGCCGGGGAAGACGGGCTACGAGGTGGCCCACGCCATTCGCAGCGACCCCTCGACGGCGCACCTGCCGGTGATGCTGCTGGCGGGCACCTTCGAGCCCTTCGACGAGAACCGCGCGCGGGCCTCGGGCGCGACGGCGCACATCGTCAAGCCCTTCGACAGCCAGGCCTTCATGGACCGCGTACGTGCGCTGGTGGGCATGGCGCCCGGCGCCGGCCCCATCACCACCGTCTCGCCCGTCTCGACCGGCGCCGGGCGCCATGCCCACCAGCGCACGTACGCGGTCCATGAA
>JACSRE010000265.1 GCA_014879945.1 Myxococcus sp. | reverse complement strand
CGACATGCCGATGCCGCCGATGCCGACGAAGTGAACGTGCGCCGCGTGGCGCGTCTTGAAGCGGCTGCCCAGCGGCGCCTGAATCGTCATGGCCTGGTCTCCTTCGTCTTCGGGCGCAACGGCTCGCCTTCACGTTTCTGGCCCGTCAGCGCGCCGAACTTCGCCAGGCACAGCTGCTGGAGCACGTCGGCGATCTCTCGAGACGCCTCGGGCCGCCCGAGGGTGCCGGCGGCCTTCTCCATCTTCGTCAGCCGGGCCCGGTCGTGCTTGAGCTCGACGATCGCCGCGGCCAGCTTCTGGCCGGTCAGCTCGCCCTCGCGGAACATCAGCGCGGCGCCGGCGTCGACCAGCGCCTTCGCGTTGACGGCCTGGTGGTCGTCGGTCGCGAAGGGGAACGGCACCAGGATCGACGCCTTCTTGCAGGTGGTGAGCTCGGCGATGGTGGTGGCGCCCGCGCGGCAGACCACGAGATCGCTGCCCAGGTACGCCGCGCTCATGTCGTCGATGAACTCCCGCACGTCGGCGTCGAAGCCCTTGCCCTCGTAGCCCTGCTTCACCGTCTCGAGGTCGGCCTTGCCCGTCTGGTGCACCAGGCGCAGCGAGTCCTTCTCGGCGGTGAGGTGGGTGAGCGCGTCGACGACCCGCGCGTTGAGCCCCCGCGCGCCCAGCGAGCCGCCGAAGATCAGCACCGTGAACTTGTCGTGCGCGATGGAGGGCTTGAGGAAGTTGTCGAGCAGCGCCCGGCGAATCGGGTTGCCCAGCACGTGCGTCTTGCCGCGCGCGAAGAACCGCACCGTCTCGTCGAACGAGAGGAACACCGACTTCACGAAGCGCCCGAGGATGCGGTTGGTGAGGCCGGGCAGCGCGTTCTGCTCCTGAATCGCGGTGGGCACGCCCAGGAGCCACGCGGCCATCACCACCGGCCCCGAGGAGTACCCGCCCACGCCGATGGTGACGTCGGGCCGGTACTTGCGCACCAGGCGCAGCGCCTCGATGAAGCTCCAGGGCAGCGTGGCCAGGCCCAGCAGCAGCTTGAGCGCCCCCATGCCCTTGAGGCCGCGCGAGGTGATGGCCTCGAAGACGAAGCCGTTCTGGGGCACCACCCGGGCCTCGAGCCCGCGCGTGGTGCCCACGAAGATGACGTCGTTCTTCGGGTGGCGGGTGACGATCTCCTCCGCCAGCGCGATGCCGGGGAAGAGGTGCCCGCCCGTGCCGCCGCCGGCGATCAAGACCCTCACGCAGCGACCTCGGCGCCGCCCATCGAGAGCTCGGCCCTCGAGACCTTCACCGCCCGGGCGCGCGTCTTGCCGCCGTCAGAGGCGCCGCTGATCGACAGCAACAACCCCGCCGCGCCCATCAGCACGATGAGCGAGCTGCCGCCGTACGAGATGAACGGCAGCGTCAGGCCCTTGGTGGGCACCAGCCCCATGGCCACCGACATGTTCACCACCGCCTGGAAGCCGATGAGCGCGGTGACGCCGAGGCCCAGGTAGGTGCCGAACGGCTCCGGGGCGTTGAGCGCCGCCCGAACCCCGCGCCAGATGACGATGCCGTAGAGGCCGATCAGCGCCGCCACCCCGATGAGGCCGAGCTCTTCGCCGATGATCGCGAAGATGAAGTCGGTGTGCGCCTCGGGCAGGAAGAAGAGCTTCTGGCGCCCGTCGCCCAGGCCCAGCCCGGTGGTGCCGCCCGAGCCGATCGACATCAACGACTCGGCCACCTGGTAGCCCGAGCCCTGGCGGTTGGCCCATGGGTCGAGGAACGCGGTGATGCGCTTCATGCGGTACTCGCTGGTGGCGATGGCGGTGTACGCGAACGGAATCGCCAGCAGAACCGAGCCGACCAGCCACGAGAGCTTCGCGCCCGCCGCGAACAGCATCACGAACATCAGGAACAACAGCGCCACCGAGCTGCCGAAGTCGGGCTCGAGCATGCAGAGCACGACGAGGAAGCCGGCCAGGCCCAGGTGCGGCAGGAAGCCGATCGAGAAGTGCTGCACCTTCTCGCGCTTCTTCGCCAGCGAGTACGAGAGGTAGACGACCCAGGCCACCTTGGCGATCTCGGCGGGCTGAATCGACACACCCGGAAACCGGATCCACCGCTTGGCGCCGCCCACCTTGGTGCCGATGCCCGGAATGAGCACCGCGATCAGGAGGATCACCGCGATCACCAGCAGCGGGTACGCCAGGCGCGCCATGCGCCGGTAGCCGAGCTTCATCGACACGGCCATCGCCACCAGCCCGAGCGCCGCGGCGAAGGCCTGCCGCTTGAGGAAGAAGAAGCCGTCGCCCAGCTTGTCCTGCGCGGTGATGGCGCTCGACGAATAGACCATCACCAGGCCGAAGCCGACGAGGCCGAAGATGGCCGCCAGCAGCACGGGGTCATAGGCGATGGTGGCTCTGCGAGCGTCGTTCATCCCAGGCTCCTGACGAGGTTCTTGAAGGTGTCGCCGCGGTGTTCGAAGTGGTCGAACTGGTCGTACGAGGCGCAGGCGGGCGAGAGCAGCACCAGGTCGCCGGCCTTCGCGAGCGCGCGCGCCTGCCCCACCGCGACGTCGAGCGTCTGGCACGGGCGCACGGTGAAGGCCTTGAACGCCTCGGCGAGGGCGGGCGCGTCGGCGCCGATGGTGAGCACGCCCAGCACCTTGCCCTTCGCGGCCTCGACCAGCGGCGCGTACGACGCACCCTTCCCCTTCCCGCCCGCGATCAACCACACGCGGCCCGGCAGGGCGTTGAGCGCCACCAGCGCCGAGTCGACGTTGGTGGCCTTCGAGTCGTTGAGCCACTCCACGCCGTCGAGCTCGCGGACCGACTCCATGCGGTGCGGCAGCCCGGGGAAGGCGTCGAGCCCGGCTTGAATGGTCGCCGCGGGCACGCCCGAGAGGTGCGCCATCAGGGCCGCGGCCATGGCGTTCTCGAGGTTGTGCTTGCCGCGCAGCGCCCGGTTGCGCAGGTGGAAGACCGGCTTGTCGCCGAAGGTGAAGATGAACTTCGAGCCCCCGCCCACGGCCTGGCCGGTGAAGCCCGCGTTGGTGCGCAGGGCGTCGGTGGTGAAGCCGTAGAGCGGCGCCTTCGCGCCACGGGCCAGCGCCACCACCGGCTGATCGTCGGCGTTGACGACCGCGAAGCCCTTCGCCGACTGGGTCGAGAAGATGCGGGCCTTCGCCGCGCCGTAGGCCTCGTGCGAGGGGTAGCGGTCGAGGTGATCGGGCGAGAGGTTCAAGATCGCCGCGCCCTGGAACGAGGCGTCGACGATGCCCTCGAGCTGGAACGACGAGAGCTCGACGACGTGCATCGCGTAGGGCGCGCGCGCCGGGTCTTCGTAGGCGCGGGTCAGCGGCGTGCCCAGGTTTCCGCCCACGAAGGTGTTCGGCGCGTGGCGCTTCATCAGCTCGCCCAGCAGCGCCGTGGTGGTGCTCTTGCCGTTGGTGCCGGTGATGCCCAGCATCGGGCCGGCCCCCTCGGGGCGGAACCGCCACGCCAGCTCGATCTCTCCGTACAGAGTCGCGCCGGCCTGCCTGGCCGCGACCAGCTCGGGCTTCGACAGCGGCACCCCGGGGCTCACCACCACCGCCTCGGCGCCCTCCCAGAAGCGCGCCGGGAGCGGCCCCTTGTTCAAGCTGAAGCGCTCGCTCGAGAACGGCGCGGTGGCCTTCTCGTTCTCGTCGAAGGCGGCGACGTGCGCGCCCCGGTTGAGGAGCAGCGAGGCCGCGCCCAGGCCGCTCTTGCCCAGGCCCACGACGACGAAGCGTTTCCCGATGAGCGACTGGGCAGACACGGTCACCTCAACTTCAGCGAGCCGAGCGCGACGGCGCCGAGCAGAACCGAGACGATCCAGAAGCGGATGACGATCTTCGTCTCCGACATGCCGGCCTTCTCGAAGTGGTGGTGAATGGGCGCCATCTTGAAGACGCGCTTGCCCGTGGTCTTGAAGCTGACGACCTGGATCATCACCGAGAGGATCTCGGTGAGGAACACCCCGTGGATGATGGCGCTGACGAGCTCGTTCTTGCTCAGCATCGCCACCGTGCCGAGCGCCCCGCCCAGCGCGAGCGAGCCCACGTCGCCCATGAAGACGCTCGCCGGGTACGAGTTGAACCAGAGGAAGCTGATGCCCGCGCCCACGATGGTCGCGCAGAACACCGCCAGCTCGGCGCCGCCCTCGACCCGCGCGATGCCGAGGTACTGGTGCACCGGCACGCCGGCCAGCTGCCGGGCGCCGTTCACCGTCACGTAGTCGGCGATCTCGAGCGAGGTGCCCGCGACGTAGCAGAGCACGCCGAACACCAGCGCCGCGACGATGGTGGGCGCGATCGCCAGGCCGTCGAGCCCGTCGGTGAGGTTGACCGCGTTCGAGGTGCCCACCACCACGATCCACGCGAAGAAGACGTAGACCCACCCGAGCTCGGGGTTCGCGTACCGGGTGGGAATGAAGGGCACGGTGAGCTTCGTCTCGATCAGCAGGTGCGGCACCCCGCCGCTCCAGTCGGTCATCAGGCCGAAGACGCTGATGAGGAAGAAGACGGTCTGCAGCACCAGCTTGTAGCGGCCCGGCAGCCCCTTGGAGTTCTTCTTCGAGAGCTTGAGCCAGTCGTCGAGGAAGCCGGTGAAGCCGTAGCCGGCGGTCATCAGCAGGGCCACCAGCACCACGCGGCTGGTCAGGTCGGCGAACAGCAACGTGCCGAAGAAGATGCCCAGCAAGATGAGCGAGCCGCCGAGCGTCGGGGTGCCCTTCTTCTTCTGGTGCGACTCGGGCGTGTCCTCGCGCACGTTCGAGACGCCGTACTGCGCCACCCGCAGCCGCTCGATCAGCCGCGGGCCGATCAGCATGCCGATGACGAGCGACGAGCCGAACCCCGCCACGATGCGGAAGGTGGGGTAGCGCAGGAAGTTCAGGTAGCGGCCGGCGTCGCCGTCTTTGAGCCACTCGTAGAGCAGGTAGAGCATGGGTCAGTGGCCTCCCGCCGCGGCCTGGCCGGTGAGCGCCTCGACCACGCGCTCCAGGCGCATGCCGCGGCTGCCCTTCACCAGCACCACGTCGCCGGGCCTGAGCGCCTGCTTCAGCCACGCGTTGAGGGCGTTGACGTCGTCGAAGTGGCGCGCAGCCTCACCCAGCTTGCGACTGGCCTGCAGCCACCCGGCCCTGGAGCGCGGGCCGAAGAAGGCGATCAGCTGCGCGGCGTCAGAGGCGGCCACCCCCAGCTCGACGTGGGCCCGGGCCTCCTCGGCGCCCAGCTCCAGCATGTCGCCCAGCACCGCCACCGGCCGGCCCTGCGACGAGAGCGCGGTGAGCGTGTGCAGCGCCGCCTGCATCGAGGCGGGGTTGGCGTTGTAGCAGTCGTCGATCACGGTGACGTCGTTGGCGCCGTCGATGATCTCGAGGCGCCTGGCGTGCGCCTGGGCGGTCTCGAGGCCGCGCACGCACTCGTCGAGCGAGTAGCCGAGCGCCAGGCCCATCGCGAGCGCCCCGGTGGCGTTCATCGCGTTGTGGTCGCCCACCAGCCGGAGCGCCACCTCGACGGTCCGCCCCAGCGCGCGAAGCGACAACGACAGGCCGTCACGCCCCTGGGCGGCGATCGACCCGAGGTGCACGTCGGCCTTTGGGTCTCGGCCGAAGGTGAGCTTCGGCCCCGCCGCGCGCGCGGCCTGCGCCGCCACCCGCGCGTCGTCGAGGTTCACCACCGCGGTCGCCTTCGGCCCCAGCCCGCCGAAGAGCTCGCCCTTGGCCAGCGCGACGCCCTCGATCGAGCCGACCCCCTCGAGGTGCGCAGGCTGCACGATGGTGATGAGCCCTGCGTCGGGCCGCACCATGTCGGTCATGCGGCCGATCTCGCCGGGGTGGTTCATGCCCAGCTCGATGATGGCGGCGACGTGGCGCGGCTCGAGCCCGAAGAGCGTCAGCGGCACGCCGATCTCGTTGTTGAGGTTGCCGTGCGTCTTCAGCGCCGGCCCGCGCGTCTGGAGGATGGCGGCGATGAGCTCCTTGGTCGTCGTCTTGCCGTTGGAGCCGGTGACGGCGCCGATGGGGAAGTTGAACCGCTCCCGGTGCGCGCGCCCCAGCCGCCCCAGCGCGTGCAGGGTGTCGGCCACCTCGAAGATGGCGACCACCCGGCCCTCGAGGCCCTGCGCCCGGCCCGCCTCGACCACCACCCCCGCGGCGCCCGCGTCGCAGGCCTGGCCGAGGAAGGCGTGCGCGTCGAACCGCTCCCCCTTGAGCGCGACGAAGAGACACCCCGGCGTGATGGCGCGGCTGTCGGTGCAGACGGCGTCGAACGACGCACGGCTCCCCGATCGCGTCTTCCTCGCGCCCGTCGCCTCGCACACCTGCGTCTCTGAGAATCGCACGGCCATCAGTTCGTTCGCGGTCAGCCCAGGGCCTTGCGCGCCTCCTCGAGATCGTCGAACGGCGTCTTCTGGCCGTCCTGCTCCTGCCAGGCCTCGTGCCCTTTGCCGGCGATCAGCACGGTGTCGTTCTCTTTGGCGAGCGAGAGCGCGGTCGCGATCGCCTGCCGGCGATCGGCCTCGACGAGGTAGCCCTTCTCACCGGTGCGGGCCTTCGCGGCGCTCATGCGGCGCAGCCCACCCTTCTCGAGCCCGGGGATGATCTCGCTGATGATGTCGTCAGGGTCTTCGCCGCGCGGGTTGTCCGAGGTGACGACGGGCAGGTCGGCCTGCGCCGCCGCCTCGCCCATCAGCGGGCGCTTGCCGGTGTCGCGGTCGCCGCCGCACCCGAAGACGACGATCAGCTTGCCCCTGGTGACGTGGCGGGCCGAGTCGATGGCGCGGGTGAGCGCGTCGTCGGTGTGCGCGTAGTCCACCAGCACGGTGATGCCCTTGCCCGAGACGCGCTCCATTCGACCCGGCACGCGGGTGACGCGCTCGACGCCGTCTTGCACGTCGCGACGCGAGGCGCCGGCGGCCAGCGCGAGGCCCGCCGCGGTGAGGATGTTGTCGAGGTTGTGCGCCCCGACGAGCTGGCTCTTGATGGGGATGTCGCCGGCCGGCGTCTTCAGCGTCGCCTTGATGCCGCTGGTGGTGAGCTCGGGGGCGCTGCAGCTGACCTCACCGTTGCCCAGGCGCGAGAACTTCCACGCCATGCGCTTCTGGCCGCGCAGCTCGCTGTAGATGCGGGTGGTGTTGGTGTCGTCGCCGTTCACCACCGCCACGCCGCCGGGCGACAGGTTCTCGGTGAAGAGCTTCCGCTTGGCCTGGAAGTACGTCTCCATGTCCTTGTGGAAGTCGAGGTGATCGCGCGAGAGGTTGGTGAAGCCCGCCGCGCGGAAGGTGAGGCCGTGCACCCGCTCCTGAGCGAGGGCGTGGCTCGAGACCTCCATCACCACCGTGTCGACGCCGGCGTCGAGCATCTCGCGGAAGGTCTGGTGCAGCGCGATGGGGTCGGGCGTGGTGTGCGTGGGCGCGCGCTTCTGGCCCTGGAAGCGCACCTCGATGGTGCCGAAGAGCCCGCAGACCGACCCGCCGGCCGTCATGATGCTCTCGAGCAGCCAGGCCGTCGTCGTCTTGCCGTTGGTGCCGGTGACGCCCAGCAGCGACAGCTCGCGCGCCGGGTTCCCGTAGAAGTTGCCGGCGATCAGCGCCACCGCCTTGCGCGCCGAGGGGGTGATGAAGAGCGGCGCCGCGAGGCCGGGCACCGGCTTCTCTGAGATGACGGCGACCGCCCCCTGCTCGACCGCGGCGCGGGCGTACTGGGTGCCGTCGGTGGTGCTGCCGGGCACGGCGATGAAGAGGTCGCCCGCCTTCACCTTGCGCGAGTCGGTGCTCAGCCCGGCCACGTCGATCTTCGCCTTCGCAGAGGCCACTGGCTCGGTAGCGACGCCCGCCAGCACTTCGGTCAACTTCATCGCGTGTCCTTCTGGCCGCACGGCACGGCCATCAACGTGTGACGGAGGGCAAGTTGCCTGCCAACTCCAGGGTGATGCGGGCGCCCTTCTCGACGAGGGTTCCAGCGGCGGGGGTCTGGGCGACGACGCGCCCGCTCCCCACCAGGCGTGGCTCGAGGGCCACGGTGAGCGCCTGCGTCACCGCCGCGCGCGCAGGCTGCCCCTTCAGGTCGGGCACCCGCACCGAGCCCTCGTCGGCCTCGTGCAACTCGTCGAGGCGCTCGATGGCGGCGACCACCGGGCTCTTGACGGGCGGCTCGGGCTTCTTTGGCGCAGCGGCGACCTCGACCACGGGCACCACGCGCGACGGCGGCACCGCGAGGTGGGGCATGGCGACCTCGGCGATCTCCTTGAAGGCGGGGGCCGCGACGAGGCCGCCGTAGATGTCGGTCTTCGGCTCGTCGATGAAGATCGCGATCACCACCCGCGGGTCTTCGGCCGGCACCATGCCCACGAAGCTGGCGAAGTGCTTGTCGGAGTACCCGCGCGCCACTGGGTCGGCCTTCTGCGCGGTGCCCGTCTTCCCCGACACCCGGTACGCGTCCATTCGGGCCCTGGGCGCGGTGCCGCCCTTCTCGACGACGCTCTCGAGCATCTCGACGACCGTGCGCGCCGTCTTCTCTGACACCACCCGCCGCAGCTCGGTGGGCTTGTTCTCGAGCAGCGTCAGCCCGTCGGCGTCGACCACCTTCGAGACCAGGTACGGCTTCATCAAGACGCCCCGGTTCGCCAGCGCCCCGAAGGCCGCCGCGGCCTGCAGCGGAGACGCAGTCAGCCCCTGCCCGAAGCTCTGGGTGGCCAGCGAGATCTCGGCCCGGGGAAACGGAATGACGCCCTTCGCCTCGCCCGGCAGGCCCAGCCCGTAGCGCTCGGCGAAGCCGAACTGCTGGTAGTTCTCGACCAGCCTCTCGCGGCCGAGCTTCTGGCCGATCTTCGCGGCGCAGATGTTCGACGACACCTGGAGAATGCCGCGCACGTCGAGCACCCCGCTGGGGTGCGTGTCGTGAATGACGTGCTTGCCGATGGCCATGCGGCCCTTCTCGCAGTCGAAGGTGGACTTCTCGGTGATCAGCTTGTCCTCGAGGGCGCGGGCCACCACGAAGGCCTTGAAGGTCGAGCCGGGCTCGAAGGCGTCGGTGACGGCGCGGTTGCGGAAGTGGTCGGCCGTCGCCCCCTGGGGCGCGTTGGGGTTGAAGCGCGGCGCGTTGGCGAGCGCGAGCACCTCGCCGGTCCTGGGGTCGAGCACCACCGCCATGCCGGCAACGGCCCTGGCGTCGTCGACGGCCTTCAGCAGCGCCTTCTCGGCGGCGTACTGCAGGTGCCGGTCGATGGTCAGCGTCACCGCGGCGCCCTGACGCGAGAGCGGGTCTTCGACGCCGTTGGTGAGCACCTTGCGGCCCCTGGCGTCGCGCACCGAGGCGCGGCGCGCGGTGTCGCCTGAGAGCTCGTCTTCGAACGACAGCTCGAGGCCGTCGAGGCCGTGCGCGTCGGTGCCGACCAGCCCGATGACGTGCGCCGCCAGCTCGCGCTGCGGGTAGAAGCGGCGGGGCTCCTTGGCGAAGCCGAAGCCGGGCAGGTTGAGCGCCTTGACCTTCTCGACCTCGGTCTGCGTCACCTGGCGTTTGACCCAGGCGAAGCGGCGGCCCCTGGTGAAGCGCTCGAGCAGCTCCTTCTGGTCGACGCCCAGAATCGCCGAGAGCTTCTTCGCGGTGTCGCGGGCGTTCTCGAAGAGCGAGGGGTCGACCCAGATGGAGTCGACGTCGACGCTCTGCGCCAGCGGCGTGCCGCGGCGGTCGAAGATGTCGCCGCGCCGCGCGGGGATCTCGAGGTCGCGCAGGTACTGGTCGCGCGCCATGCCCTGCAGGCGATCGCGCTGGTGGATCTGCAGGTTCACCGCGCGCGCGAAGATGCCGCACAGCACCGCGACGAAGGCGAAGCCGATCAGCGACACGCGCACCCGCATCCACTTCGTGGGGGCGTCGACCGACGGCTGGTGGTTCTTCAGATCGCGCATGGGCTCACTTCGTGACGTGGAAGACCTGCGCCGACGACGGCGTCACCATGCCCAGCCGGGTGCGCGCGACGGCCTCGAGCCGGGCCGGGGCCTTGAGCGTCGCCAGCTCGAGCTTGAGCCGATCGTTGTCGCGGGTCAGCTCGGTGGACTGCGCGTCGAGCCGCGACAGCTCGTAGCCCTGCGACACCACCAGCACGCGCGAGGTGACGTGCACGATGCCGACGCAGGCCAGCAGCGACACCGCCAGCGCCGCGGGGAGGATCTCACCCAGGATCACCGAGAGGGGAATGCCGCCGCGGTTGCGGGCTTCGATGACGACGCTCATGACGTGACTCCCGACAGCTTGCGAATGGCGCGCAGCCTGGCGCTGCGGGCGCGCGGGTTCTGATCGACCTCGGCGTCGGTCGCGACGATGGCCTTGCGCGCGAGCGACTCGAACTGGGCGGTGCGCTGCTGCACGATCGGCAGGCCGCGGGGCGCGTCGTCCACCTCGCCGCAGAGGCGCCGGAACGTCTGCTTCACCAGCCGGTCCTCGAGCGAGTGGAAGCTGATGATGGCCGCGACGCCGCCCTCGCCCAGCAGCCCCGGCAGGGCCGATAGCGCCTGCTCGAGCTGCTCGAGCTCCCGGTTCACCGCGATGCGCAGCGCCTGGAAGGTGCGGGTGGCGACGTGCGTCTCTTTCGGCCAGGCCCGCCGCGGCACGCCCGCCTTCACCGCCTCGACCGCCGCGAAGGTCGTCGTGGGCAGGCGGGCCTTGAGCTCGCGCGCGATGCCGCGCGAGGCCCGCTCTTCTCCGTACAGGTAGATGAGATCGGCCAGCTCGCCCTCGGGCAGGCGGGCGATCAGCTCGGCGGCGGTCTCGCCCTCGTCGCCCATGCGCATGTCGAGCGGGCCGTCGCTCTGAAAGCTGAAGCCCCGCGCGGGGGTGTCGAGCTGGGGCGAGCTGACGCCGAGGTCGAGCACCAGGCCACCGACCGGCGCTTCCACCAGCCGCGCCACGTCGCCGAACTCGCCCTTCACCGCGCGAAACCGCTCGCCGAAGCGCGAGAGCCGCGCCGTGGCGGCGGCGAGCGCCTGGGGATCACGATCGACGCCCACGACGCGAAACCCCGCCTCGAGGAGCGCCTCGCTGTGTCCACCGCCTCCGAGCGTGCCATCGACGATCACCCGATCGACTCCCGGGGAAAACAGGCGCACCACCTCGCCGAGCAGGACGGTCTGGTGCGCGAAGGACAACTCAGTGGCCCTGCACCATCACCGCGTCGTGGAACGAGCGCTGGGCGTCGCCGACGTCGGCGAAGAAGTCGAACGCGTCGTTCGCGCCCGCGGCCTGGAAGATGGTGAAGAGGTACGACGACAGGCCCGCGAGCTTCACGTCGCCGCCCAGCTCACGGAACACCTCGGCGCGCCGCGCCAGCGCGGGAATGCCGCGGTAGTCGAGGTGCGAGACGCCCCGCAGGTCCATCACCAGGTCGGTGACGCCGTCGAACGACAGCTTCAGCAGCATCTCGCCGATGTCGGCGAGCTCCTCGGCGCCGATCTCACCCTCGATCACCATCGTCATGGCCGTCGGCCGCGTCGGCCTCGGGCCGCCCGACACCGCCGCTGAACCCCTCACCGCCTCGATCATCGCCAGCTCGCTCATGTGTCTTCACCCCTCGAACGAAAGAGAAACGCCGTCAGCCCTGCCGCAGCTCGGTCAACACCCGCATCACGTCGGCGGAGTCAGCGGCGGTGCGCGCCTCGGCCTGCGCGGCCTCCCAGCCTGACTTCGACCAGAGCTCGATCACCTTCACCATGCCCGCCCAGATCGCGTCCTTCTCGAGGTGGGCGTGGGCGCGCAGCGAGGGCGGCAGCAGCACGCGCCCCAGCTTGTCCACCACCACCTCTTGCGCCGGCGCCACGTACAGCCGCAGCAGCGACTTCACGCCCGGCTCCATCGGGTTTCGCCGCGCCAGGGCCGTCTCGAGCTGCTCCCACTCGCGTACCGGGTAGCAGTGCAGGCAGGCGTCGAGCGACGTCGTGATGATCAGCCGCTCGTCGTACTGCCCCACGAGCACTTCACGCAGCTTCGCCGGGAAGCTCGTTCGCCCCTTCGCGTCGATCTGATGCTCGTAGACGCCCCGGAACACGCTTGAAGCCCGCCTTGCCTCAGGGTCGTCCCACTCTGGCCCCCAACTGGGCTTCGAATGGGATTCTGATCCGCCAGATACCACTTCTTGCCACTTCGGCGGCGAAATTACGGGGCGTTGTGCGAGGGGTCAAGAAACCATGATCGAGCCTGTAGCTTTTGGCGCGGTTGGCGGCGGCTCGTGCCGTGCCACTGCAATGACGGGTGTACCCAGCGACAAGGTGAAGTAGGGAGTGCGCCCCGTGGGGTTGCCAGCTGGCGGGCCGATCCGCCTCAAGGTTGGGTACAAGACGCCCGAGACGTTGCTCGGGGAGCTGACCAAGAGCGTCGGCCGCGGCGGCGTTCGCATCGAGTCGAAGCGGACGGTCCCGGTCGGCACGAAGTTCGTCTTCGAGCTCAGGAGCGTCGGCGTCAAAGAAAGCGTCGAGGTTCAAGGCGTGGTGCAGACCGTCACCGAGACGGCGCCGGGGCGGTACGTGCTGCACATTCGCTACGAGGCGCCGCGCAACCGCCAGGGGCTCGACGCGGTGCTGCGGCGCATCTTCGAGTCGACCGCCTCAGACGCCCGGCGGCGGGCGGTGCGGGTGCCGCTGCACGTGCGCGCCACCGAGAACAAGCCCGACTCGCCCGTCTACCGGCTGCGCGATCTCTCGCAGGGCGGCATGGGGCTCGACGTCGAGGGGGCCACGCTCCCGCCCCACCTGAAGATCGGCCAGCCGGCCCTGGTGCAGATGCGGCTGACCACCGGCCAGCTCGCGGCGCACGGAGAGATCGTCTGGGTCGTCGAGCCGGACGCCGCCAGGGGGCTGCCCGCGCGCGTCGGCGTGCACTTCGGGCGCCTGGCGCCGGCGATGGCCACCATGCTCGAGGACCTCTTGACGCTCAAAGCCCTGCCCCACCCGCCGTGGATCGCGCGCCTGGCCTTCGGCGACGAGGCCCTCGAGCAGATGAAGTAGCGGCTACTGCACGAAGACCAGGCCGGTCGGCGCCTGCTGGCTCAGCCCCATCATCACCGGGCGCCCCAGCAGCGCGCCCTCGAGGTCCATCGGCCAGTAGCGCAGCGGGAAGAGGCGCTTGCTCTTGAGGTCGCCCAGGCGCAGCACGGGCCCGGCCTCTCCGTCAGACGAGAACGCCACCAACTGGCCCTCTTGATCCTCCGCGTGGAGCTCGTACTCGGGCTCGTCGCGCGTCACCGCCCGCACCGTGCCCAGGCGAAACGACCTCGGCGGCTCGTCGGCGCTCCGGGTGGTCGACGGGTGCGCGAGGAAGGTGCGGCCGGGGAGCGTCAGATCGCCGCTCTGCTGGAGCGCGGCCAGGCGCTCCTTCTCGAACTCGGGGGTGTAGCGCCGCCGGAGCACCGGGGCCTTCGTCGGCACCAGCGCGCCGCGCTTGTACGCGTACTCCCGCGCGACGAAGAACAGCGCGCTGTCCTTCTCGCCCACGCCCTGCCAGGCCCACTCGGTCAGCTGGAGCGCCCCGCCCTTCACGGCGTCACCCCCGAAGTCGTGGGCCACCAGGTGGAGCGCGACGTCCTCCGCGCCATCGACGATCGACACGTCCCACGAACGAATGGCCATGCCGCTCGACTCGCTCATCAGGCTGGCGACGAGCAGCTCGCGCTGGCCGTCGGCGTCGAGGTCGACCGGCCACACCCGGAAGTCGGTCACCTCGCCCAGGTGGCTGTCGGTGGCCCAGATGACGCGCCGCCCTTCGGGGCGATCGACCACCAGCAGGTCCTGCGACTGCTCGGTCGGCTTGAGGCACTTGCAGACCCTCACGTCGGCGGCGCTGGTGCAGGCGGCGCGGGCGCAGTTCTCGATGACGGTGGGGGTCGGCAGAGGGAACGGCGCCGCGGCGAGCAGGAGCGAGAGCAGCATGGGGTGGTTCTGGCTCAACCGGAGGCGGGGGAAAAGGATGCCCGGACGGCGCGCGTGGGAAAGTTGATGCGGGGAGCCGACGGAAGCATGGTGTGGGCGTGTCACTCTGCCAACGTGCCCTCTTCCTCTGCGTCGCCCTCGTGCTCTCGGCCTGCGGCGCCACCATCGGAGACGCGTGCACCACCGAGCGCGACTGCGGCGCGGGGGTCTGCCTCAACCGCGACTTCACGCCCGGCGGCGCCTGCTCGCTGGCGTGCAACCCGGGCGGCGCGGCCTGCCCGGCGGGGAGCGTCTGTGTCGACGACGCCATCGGCCGCGACTCGCCCGGGTGCCTGCGCAGCTGCAGAACCGCGTCGGACTGCCGCGCCGGCTACATCTGCAGGACCGAGAAGAAGTCGGCGACCCCGGTGTGCGTGGGGCCCGAGGGCATCTGAGCCAGTCAGTCACCCACGAACATCATCAGCGGCACCAGCCAGATGAGCGCCTTGAGCAGCAGCGCGCACCCCACGCCCAGCGCGATGCCGCCGAGCGCTTGCAGCGCCGGGTTGGGGGGCCTCGGCGGGCTCACGGCGCCGGCTTCGGCTTGGGCCGCGGGTAGACGAGGCACTGGGTCGGGAAGAAGGCCACCTCGGCCGACTTCCAGTTCGAGGCGAGCGCGCGGCTGATCTGCGCCACCTCGGTGCCGAACGAGGGCACGAAGCAGACGTCCTTCGTGCGGAAGAACTGGGCCACCTTGTCGAGCCCGCGCTGGAGCGTCTTCAGGTCAAGCTGCCCGCCGCGCACCGGCACCGTGGGGCCGTTGGGGTCCTGCCCGGGCAGCTTGCCGAGGTTGGTCTGGAGCTCGAACCCGTCGGCGCGCTGAATGACCCGCACCTTCCCGGGCTCGGGGTCGTCAATCCACGTCTGGAAGACGGCCTCGTCGCGCAGGTCGATCGGCCAGGCGATGGGCTTGTCGGGGTGCTGGAGGAAGACGTCGGCGCCGACGTCGTCGAGCGCGGCCAGCACCGGGGCGATCTGCACCAGGTAGGTGTCACCGATCGGCACGAGGATGACGTCGTCGTCCTGCTTGACGGTCGCGAGGTCGAACGGCGCTCCGCCCTGCTTCACCGACTCGCCGTCGAGCTCGAGGCGCACCGCCTGCCCGGGCGCAGGGGGGCCGACGAGGTCGATCGGCACCACCCTGAAGATCGCCTCGCGCTCGTCGATCGACGCGTCGGGGCTCAGCTCGGCCTTCACCTGCTCGAGCGGCTCGAGCTTCGGCAGCGGCTTCTTCGGTGGCCCCGCGTCGACGGCCGACGACGAGCGACACCCCACCACCAGCAACACGCCCAGCAGCGTCACGGCTCTCACGGTGCACCTCCGTCTCTCGGTGATGGCACGCGCTCGGCGCAGCGTGCCTCGATCAACCCCTGGGCCACGGCGCGGCTGGCGGCCTGCTTCGGGTCGTCGAACAACGTCATGCCCTCGAAGCGTGAGGGGTCTTCGGCGCGGCCCGCCTTGCGAATGAAGATGGCCTTCACGCGCTCGGGGAACTCGGCGCGGAGCTGCGCGTACACCTCGGGGTCCTTCTCGCCCGAGTCGCCCACCAGCACCACCGGCCCCGGCACGGCCTCGAGCAACGAGCGAATGACGGGCTGCTTGTAGTCCGACAACGTCGAGGGCCCCAGATCGCGCAGGTACAGCCCGAACACGGGGAAGTCGTGCAGCTGCAGGAACCGCGAGATGCGCGCCGTGTATTGAACGGGCGACCCGCTGACGAGCGCGAACACCGGCTTGTGCGGCCGGTCGCGAAGGCACGCATAGAAGGCCGCCATGCCGGGCACCACGGCCTGGGTCAGCTCGTCCTTCGCCAGCACGTTCTCGACGAACCTGCGCCGCTCGGTGACGTTGGTGACGGCCAGGGTGTCGTCGAAGTCGCTCACCACGAAGAACGGGGCCTGGGCGTCCATCACGTCGACGGTGGCGCGGCCCGGCTCGGCGCCCTTCACCGCCGCTTCGGCCGTCTGGAGCCCCTGGGGAAAGGGGTGGCCGGCCGCGCTGAAGGTGACCGCGAAGTTCCCGTCGTGCCCACTCCGGACGACGGCCTGCTGCTGGTGGAAGCGCACGTCTACCTCGGCGCCTTCCCAGTTGCTGGTGGTGAGCCGCCGCAGGTTTCGCGAGAGCGTCGAGCTGCCGCCCGAGGGGCCGTTCTTCAACACCCGCCCCGACAGCGTCACCCGGGCCGTGGTGCCCACCGCGGGGAAGAGCAGCACCACCGGCTGGGCGAAGGCGCTCAGTGGGACGAGGCAGAGGGCGAGCAGGCGAAGCACGCGCGCAGCATACTCACCTGCATCGATTGTCGATCGACTCACGCGCCCACCGGGAATACGGTGCCGCCGCCACTTCCGTGCCCTCGTCGTCAGACACCCAGTTCGGCAAGTACGAGCTGATCGAACGCATCGCCGCCGGCGGCATGGCCGAGATCTTCCGCGCGCGCTACTCGCCGGCGCCCGGCGTGGTGAAGCCGGTCGTGATCAAGAAGATCCTCCCGCACTACGCGGCCAACCGCGGCTTCATCGCGATGTTCACCAACGAAGCGCGCATCGTGATGGGGCTCTCGCACGGCAACATCGCGCAGGTCTTCGACTTCGGCGACGTCGACGGTGACTGGTACCTGGCGATGGAGCTGGTGGACGGCCAGCCGCTCTCGAAGGTCGTCAAGCGCATGCGGGCGATGGGCATCCTCACCATCCCCTCCGAGATCGCCGCCTACGTGACGGCCGAGATGCTGCGGGGGCTGCACTACGCGCACACCCGCCTCGACGAGAAGAGCCGGCCGCTCCAGATCGTGCACCGCGACGTCTCGCCGCAGAACGTGCTGGTCAGCTACGAGGGGCAGATCAAGCTGGTGGACTTCGGCATCGCGCGCGCGCGCAACGCCAGCCGCGACGACACCACCTCGAACGCGGTGAAGGGCAAGTACGCCTACTTCGCGCCCGAGCAGGCCCGCGGGAAGGACCTCGACGCGCGCACCGACGTCTTCGCGTCGGGCATCGTCCTGTACGAGCTGTTGACCGGCCAGCTGCCGTTCCAGGGCCGCATGATGGAGGTGCTGACGAAGATCGTGCGAGGCCAGTTCGCGCGCCCCTCGGAGCTCAACCCCGCCGTGCCCAAGGCGCTCGAGGCCATCGTCTTGAAGGCCATGGCCCTCGAGGCCTCGGAGCGGTACCAGACCGCCGAGGCGTTCCAGCAGGATCTCACCCGCTACCTCGCGGTGCACCACCCCGACTTCACGCCGACCGATCTCTCGCACTTCCTCGAGCTGCTCTTCGAGCCCGAGCTGGTGAAGAGCGGCCGCCCGGTGCAGCTGCCGCGCGAGTTCATCGAGAAGGCCCAGCGCTGGCGTCGCGGCGCGCCGGTGCCCGAGCCGGAGCCCGAGGCGAGGCCACCGCCGGGAGAAGACCCCGAAGAAGAGATCCCCACCGAGATGGTCGACGTCGAGAGCGTCAGGTCGGAGCTCCAGTCGGGGCCGGAGCACCGCGCCGCCGATGACGAGGAGCCCCTGACGCGCCCGCTGCGGGTGCCGGCCTCGATGCGCCCGAGCGAGGCGGCCCGCGCGTCGCGCAAGGTGACGCAGGTGCCGTGGGTGCGGGCCCTGGCGCTGGGGGTCGCCGCGGCGCTGGTGGGCTTCGCGGCCGTCTTCCTGATGGTGCGGCTCTCGCGCGGAACCCTCGAGGTGACCTCGACGCCGCCCGGCGCGCTGGTGCGCGTGAACGGGCGCACCATCGAAGACCGGACGCCGGTCGAGGTGCGCGGCCTGACGGGTGGGCGCTCGTACCGCGTCGAGGTCTACGTCGAGGGCTTCGAGCTGTGGATGAACGAGGTGCCGATCAAGCGCGGGCAGCACCTGGTGGTCGACGCCACGCTGGAGCCCACGCCCCCGCCTCCCGTCGCCGACCCGATCGAGGCGCCGCGCATCGAGGCCCCGAAGCCGCAGCCCCCGCCGCCACCACCCGACGCCGTGCAGTGGCCGCTGACGACGTTCGAGCTCGACGCCTCGCGACACCGCGTCGATCTCTCGAAGGCCGGCGCGCTCAAGCTGCCGCTCGACGAGAAGCAGACCTACCGGGTGACGCTCAGCAAGGGGCCGACGCTGGGCTGGGGCTACTACGTGGTGAACGCCGCGGGCGCCGCGCCGGGCGCGCTCCCGACGACGCCGCAGCAGATCAAGGGCGCCAGCCGCCTGTTCGTGTTCCACCTGCCCTCGTCGGTGCTGGCCGGGGTCGCGAAGGCCGAAGAGACGAAGGCGCGCACCCTCTCGGTCGAAGCGAAGGGCAGGCCGAAGTCGTACAAGGCGCCGCTCTCGCTCGCGGTGCCGCCAGAGTCGCGGGTGACGCTGACCGGGCTCGACCCGAAGGCCACCTACGAGGTGACCGTGCGCCAGTCGGTGACCGCGCCGGCGAGGCTGCGCGCGTCGGGCGCCATCGTCACCCGCTGCGTCGTGGGGCACCCGACCCAGGGCGTGCTGGTGGCCGAGGTCGGCAAGCCGCTGCTGGTGAAGGACGCCGCGCAGCTGCTCTTCACCCTGCTCGACGACGCGAACGACGATCAGGAAGGCCGGCTGATCATCGAAGTGAAGCAGGTCAAGAAATCACCGCGCCGTTGATCATCGCTTCACGTCGCACGACGTGACGACCTGTAGCCGAAAAATTGATCAACGCCGGGCCAGGCGTACCTTGTGTGCATCTTCCCTTCACGAGGTGAACGCACATGAAGAAGCTCCTCGCAGTGATGACGGTGGCGGTGGTGGCGGTGGCGGGCGCGGTGTTCGCGGGTCAGTCGAAGCGCATCACCAACGAAGAGGTCGAGCGGGTGATCGACGCGCGGCTGCACCAGATGCTGGTGAAGCTGAACCACGACCGGCGCTGAACGCGACGGTCGGTGCCGGTCGCCTGGCTGCGCTGGGCGGACTCGCATGGCGGCTGGACGCGCTTCGGCAGAACGCGCGCCGGCCTGGAGCTCGCCGAAGCGCTGGGCCTCGTGGAGCGCCAGCGCCCCTTCGCAGAGCCCGCGGTTCTCCCGGCGACCTCGCGGTTCTTCACGAACACGCCCTGCCCGTTCACGTCGGCCCACCGCTGCAGAGCGTGCTGGCGGTGAGCGCGACGACGACTGCGCGCCGACCTCGACGGGCGCCGTCAGGGCTCGCCGACTGCAGCCGCGAGACTTCGGACCAGCCGAACGTCGCGTCTCCGCACCGCACCGCCCGAGGGACCGCGCACCTCGGACTCATCGAGGTCGTCGCAGCGTCGCGTCGCAGCTCCGCACCGCTCGAGAGGCCGCGCACCTGGAGCTCAACGAGGTCGTCGCAGGATCGCGCGGGCGCGCACGCCAGCAGGGGCCGAGCCCGTGGCCACTCGCAGCGAGGAGCCCGACCGAAGCGAGACTGAAGGCATTGATCATCGTCAGCGCCTGCCTCTGCGCCGCCTCTCGGGGGAACATTCTCAACGCCTGAGAACCCACGCTCCGCGCCACAGTTGATTCCATCAACCCTTTTGCAGCAGAACCCCCGCCCGATGCGCCATCCCCACCTCGTCGCTGTGTGCAGCGCTTTCGTCGTCCTCTCCTTCGCGGGCGCGTGTGGCGGCAAGCAGCCGACCCGGTGCATGTCGAGCGGTGACTGTCTGACCGGCCAGGTCTGCAGCGCGGGCACCTGCCAGACGCCGATCGTCGACGCAGGCTCGAGCGGCACGGGCGGAGGCTTCTTCCTGCTCGACGGTGGTGCCGGTGGCGGCGACGCCGGCGGCTCGGCGACCGGAGGCGGAGGCACGGCAGGCGGCGTGGCCAGCGGCTGCAACCCGCAGAACTGCGCGGCGGGCTGCTGCGACATGAACGGCGTGTGCCAGGGCGGCACCACCCGCGGCGCGTGCGGCATCGGGGGCACCATGTGCGTCACCTGCGGGCCCGGGCGAATCTGCCAGGGCGGCGTCTGCGCGAACCCCACCGGGGGTGGCAGCGCCGGCGGCGGGACTGGTGGAGGAGCAGGCGGCGGAACCCCGGCCTGCGGCCCCAGCACCTGCGCGAGGGGCTGCTGCGATCTGAGCGGGCTCTGCGTCACCGGCACGACGCCCCAGGCGTGCGGCACCGCCGGTCGCGTCTGCATCGGGTGCTTCGGCGCCGACGTGTGCTCGGGTGGCTCGTGCGTCCCCAACATGGCGGGCGGCTCGGCGGCTGGTGGAAGCGCAGCGGGCGGCTCGGCGGCAGGCGGGAGCGCGGCGGGCGGCTCGGCGGCAGGTGGGAGCGCGGCGGGCGGCTCCGCGGCTGGTGGGAGCGCGGCAGGCGGCTCGGCGGCAGGTGGGAGCGCAGCGGGTGGGAGCGCGGCAGGCGGCTCCGCAGCGGGTGGAAGCGCGGCAGGCGGCTCCGCAGCGGGTGGGAGCGCGGCCGGCGGTGCCGCGGGAGGCATGGCGCCGGTGGGCGATGTCTGCGGCACCGCGGAACCCATCACCGGTGGCTCGGTCTCCTCACCCACGGTGGTGATGGGCTCGACCGTCGGCTACGCCAACGACTACTCGACGCTGAACCAGAACGGCTGCGTCAGCCCTGCCGGACGCGACCGGGTGTACTCGGTCTCGTTGGCGCCCAACACGCGCCTGCTCGCCTCGATCCGCCAGGCGACGGTGTCTTCGTACGATCCGTCCATCAACCTCATCGTCGGCCCCGAGGCGCAGTGCTCCGCGACCCCCCGGGTCTGCGTGACGGGCGACGACATCGGCGGCAGCTCCACCGTCAACGCCGTGCGCTACCTCAACACCAGCGCCGCGACCGAGAACGTGTTCGTGCTCGCCGACTCGGTGAGCTCGTCCGACCCGGGCGGGAGCTTCCGCCTCGACGTCAGCGTGGACTCGCCCGCCCAGGGTGACGCGTGCGAGGCGCCGTTCGCCCTGCTGAGCGGCACGCCGCGCATGGGCGAGAGCCTCAGCGGCTTCGCCAACGACTACTTCTACGCCACGAGCCGCATCGGCTCGTCGTGCTCGGCCTCGACCGCGAGCGACGGCGTCGATCGCGCCTACAGCACCCTGGTCGGCGCGGGCGAGACCCTGACGGTCAGCGTGACGCCGAGCGCAGGCCTCAACACGGCCATCAACCTGCACGGCGACGCGCTCGACTGCGCGAGCCGCACCTGCATCACCTCGTCGAACAACGGGGCCGCCGGCGCCATGGACACGCTGCTGTGGACCAACTCCGGCACCACCGCGCGCACCGTCTACGTCGTGGTCGAGACCCCTGCGGGGGCCACCGGCTCGTACTCCATCACCACCACCACCGGTACGCCGCCCGGCGACGTCTGCGCCACCACCTCACCGCCGATCACCGCGCCTGGCACCCTCACCGGCCAGTCGCTCGCCGGCTACGCGGTCGACTACGCCCAGTCCTCCCCCGCCAACGGCTGTGAGAACTACAGCGGCCCGGAGCGCGTGTACGCCGTCACCGTGCCCCCTCGTCAGCGCCTGGTCAGCACCGTCACCCCCGTCGCGGGCCTCGACCCGGTGCTCAACCTGATCAACGGCACCGCCGCCGCGTGCGACGCGATGCCGCGGGTCTGCGTGGCGAACGCCGACAACACCTTCAGCGGCGGCGCCGAGACGGCCGTCTGGGACAACGGCTCGACCTCTCCGCAGAACGTCTTCGTGATCGTCGGCGGCTACAGCGCCGGCGTCTCGTCGGGCACCTTCTCGCTCCAGACCGCCTTCACCACCGGCGACTCGTGCCGCTCCCCCACCGTCGTCAGCGGGCCCTTCCCCCAGACCCTCAGCGGCCAGAACTTCGTCGGCTACCGCAAGGACATCATCGTGGGCGCCTCGCCGTGCCGCCCGTACTCGGGCCCCGACCGCGTCTACCAGGTCACGATTCCTGCCCGCGGCGGCGCCGACGGCGGCGTGCCCGGCCGCATGGACTTCTCAGCCAACTCCACCACCGACCTCGTGCTGAGCACCTACAACTTCGAGTCCACCTGCGTCGCGAGCCCGTCGGTGTGCCTCAACTCGGTCGACGCCAACTCGAGCGGCACCGAGTCGCTCGCCGTCACCAACCCCAACCCGGTGCCCGTCACCATCTTCGTGGGCGTGGCGACCTACTCGTCCTCGTCCGCGAACTACTCGGTCACCATCAACGTCCAGTAACGGGAGCGGTCGCCGGCTTTAGCTTCCTCCCTCGGGGGCCTGTGCTACGCAGGCCCTCGATTCGTCTTGCCGAGGAGCCCATGCCCGACGCCACGCCGGCCCCCGCTGCGCCGCTTCCAGTGCTCAACCTCACCGTCGGTGATCGGGTCGTCTACCCGAACCAGGGCCTGTGCGCCGTCACGGACATCAAGACCGAAGAGATCGCAGGCCAGAAGCTGGTCTTCGTCAGCCTCACGTTCCTCGAGACCGGCGCCAAGGTGAAGGTGCCCAAGGACAAGCTCGCGAAGAACGGCGTGCGGCGGGTGTCTTCGGCCGAAGACGTGAAGGCCGTCTTCGAGTTCCTGCGCTCCGACTCCGAGCGCGCGTCGCTCGACTGGAAGAAGCGCGCCCGCGAGAACACCGAGCGCCTGTCGGTCGGCGGTCTCATCGGCCTCGCCGAGGTCGTCAAGGGCCTGCAGGTGCTCTCGGAGCTGCGCCCCCTGCCGCCCAAGGAGCGCGAGCAGTACAACGACGCCCGCCACCTCTTCGTGACCGAGCTGGCCGCGGCGATGGGCTCGTCTGACGCCGACGCCGAAGACGCGCTCGACATCGTGCTCTTCCCGCCCGGCAAGGAGCGCCCCAAGCGCGACATCGCCGAGTTCCAGGGCCTGGAAGACGACCTCGGGCTGGGCGGCGACGATCTGCTTGGCCTCGACGGCGACACCGCCTCAGAGGAGGAGCCCGAAGAGAAGGAGAAGGACGGCGACGACGGCGACGGTGAAGAGGGCGACGAAGAGGCCGCGCCGAAGAAGAAGGCCGGCAAGGCCGCCAAGGCGCCCGCCGCGAAGGCCGCCGCGCCCGCGAAGAAGAAGCTCGATCTCGACTCCGAAGAGACCATCGCGCAGGGCGCCGCGCTGACGCCGGCCCCGAAGAAGCGTGGCCGCCCCCCGAAGCCGAAGCCCGAGGTCGCCGCCGCGCCGGCCGAGCCGAAGAAGCGCGGCCGCCCGCCCAAAGCCAAGCCCGTCGAAGCCGCTCCCGCGGCGCCCAAGAAGCGCGGCCGCCCGCCCAAGGCGAAGTAACCCAAGGACGACTGACCCATGATCCGCATCGTCACCCTCGACGAATACGAGCCGACCATCCTCAAGGCGCTCTCGAAGTCGCTCTACACGGCCTTCGCGGTCGGCGCTGAGCACACCGGCAGCGTCACCGTGCCGCACGGGCAGGTCGAGCCCTACGACGCCGGCAAGCTCCTCGACACCCTGCCCAAGGTGCAGGCCTTCGCCGACGACAAGGTGCTCTTCCTCACCACGCGCAAGCTGTCGCCGCGCAAGCTGCCCTCGGGTGAAGCGCCCACGGTGGGCCTGAGCCGCTACAAGAGCCAGCGCGCCATCGTCACCTCGTCGGTGATCAAGAACCTCGACGCCGACTCGGTGAAGACGCTCGCGCGCTACGCGATGCAGGAGATCGGTCACGCCTTCGGCCTGCACCACTGCCTCGACCCGCGCTGCGCCATGTACCCGACGTGGACGCCGTCGTACCCCCAGGGTGAAGCCAGCTTCTGCGTGTTCTGCCGCGACACCAGCGAGGCCGCGATTCGGATGACGAAGTCGTGAACCTCTGGGCCGAGACGGCCACGCGGCTCAAGCGCTGGGAAGGGCTGGCCCTGGTGGCGGTGGCGGTCTTCTGTCTGGGCTTTCAGCTGAAGCTGCCCTCGGCGACCCCTTCGGACGCCGACTACCAGTCAGCGGCGGCCGTCATCGAGCAGGAGCGCCAGCCGGGCGACGTGGTGTTGTTGGCGCCGTGGTTCATCGAGCGCGCGCGGCTCTTCGTGCCCGAGCAGGTGCCGGTCGTCGGCTACTTCGGCAGCGACGGCGACGATCTGCGTCAGCACCGGCGCATCTGGGTGCTGGCCAACCCGGCGCTCCCCCGGTTCTCGTGGAGCGCCTTCCTGGAGGCGTTCGGCCGCGGGCGCTCCGAAGACGGCCCCGAGCGCACCTTCGGCCCGCTGGCGCTCAAGCGCTTCACCAACGGCCGCGCGCGCCCGCTGCTCTTCTCGGCGGCGCAGTCGCTGGCCAGCGCGCGGGTGTACCTCGAGGGCCCGCAGGGCCAGCAGGCCTGCACCTTCTCGGGTCGCTCGTGGCGCTGCCCCAACGGCGGTGAGGTCGTCGAGGAGTGGCGCGAGCTGCACTTCGAGCCGCACCGCTGCCTGCGCTTCTACCCGCCCGGCGGGCCGGTGAAGCTGGTGGCCGAGTTCAGCGGGGTGCCGGCCACCGACACCCTGCAGCTCATCACCGGGTACGCCTGGGAGCGCGGCTACTACCGCAACGAGGGCCCCTCGGACTTCGGCGTCGAGGTCAACGGCGAGCCGCAGGTGACGACGCTGCCGGCGGGCATCGAGAAGGTGTACCGCGTCGATCGCCAGCACACCGCGGCGGGCACCGTGCGCGCGTGGGTGCAGGCGGACAACGCGCGCAACCGCGAGATCTGCTTCGAGCTGCTGGGCTTCGGACCGGAGGGCACATGAGCCGGAAGAAGCGCGAAGCCGCCGAGACGGGCCCGCTGCCCGAGGTGCCGGCCGTCGAGCAGGCGCCAGCGCCGCCTGACGGCAGCGTGGACTCGCGGACGCCTGCCGAGAAGACGCTCGACCGCCGCCTGGGCTGGGGCCTCTTCATCGTGGCCACCGCGCTGCTGCTGGTGACCGAGAAGCCCGCGGGCTTCGTGCGCGACGAGAGCGTGTACTTCGCCTCGGCCGAGCAGCACGCGCGGTGGTTCCAGCTGCTGGCCAGCGCTCCGTCCCAGGCCTTCACCGACGCGGCCATCGCGCAGTCCTTCGAGTTCAACCACGAGCACCCGGCGCTGATGAAGAACGCGTACGGGCTCTCCTTCCTGGTGCTGCACGAGAAGCTGGGGCTGTTGCGGCCGGCGGCGGCGTTCCGGTTCCCCGCGTTCCTGGCGGCGGCGCTGATCCTCCCGCTGCTGTTCTCGTTGACCCGGCGCGCCTTCGGGCGACCGGCGGGGCTGATGGCGGCGGCGTCATTCCTGCTGGTGCCGCGGCAGTTCTTCGAGGCGCACCTGTCGTGCTTCGACGTGCCGATGGCGACGGCGTGGCTGCTCGTCGTGTTCTGCTTCCTCGAGGCGCTCGAGAAGCCGAGGTGGTGGCTCTACACCGGGCTGGCGTTCGGCGCCGCGATGGGCACCAAGCACAACGCCTACTTCATCCCCGTGGTGCTGTTTCCGTTCGCGTTCGCGAAGGCGCTGTCAGCGGGCTCGCAGCACCGGCAGCGCACGGGCTCGACGGAGGCGCTGCGGATCGTGCAGGAGCTCCTCGTCATCCTCGCGGCCACCGGAGGCCTGCTCGCGCTGACCGGGTGGATTCTCGGCGACCGCTTCCTCTCGACCTTTCAGCTCCTCAGTCCCCAGCTCGGGGTGGCCCTGCTCGGCATGGCCGCGGCCGTCTGGCGGACGCAGGCGCTCGCGAAGGTGGACGTGCGCACGTTCCGCGCGGTCGCGCCGCTCGTCGCCATGGCGGTGCTGGGGCCGGCGCTCTTCTACCTGCACTGGCCGTGGCTCTGGCACCACCCGGTCGATCGCTTCGCCTGGTACCTCTCGTTTCACCTCAACCACGAGCACTACACCTGGTTCTACCTGGGCGAGCTGCTGCGCCAGCCGCCGTTCCCCTTGAGCTACGTGCTGGTGAAGACGGCGATGACGGTGCCGACGAGCCTGTTCCTGCCGATGGTGTTCGGCGTGGTGCTGGTCATCGTTCGCGCCGTCACCTGGCGTCGGGGGAGCGCGCCCTCGGCCGGCATCAGCTTCAGCACGAAGACCTGGGCGGCCCACTCTCCGGTGACGTTCCTGGAGCTGCTGGTGCTGGCCAACGCAGCGACGTCGATCATCGTCCTGAGCCAGCCGAGCGTGCCGCACTTCGGCGGGGTGAAGCACTGGTTCCCCTCGATGCCGTTCCTGGCGCTGCTGGCGGCGGGCTCGGTGCTGCGCGGCGTCGAAGGCCTGGTGGCGTGGCTTCAGCCGAAGCTGCCGAAGCTCGAGGTGCAGCGCGTCTTCATCGGCGTCAGCGCCCTGCTCTTCGCGCCCGCGCTGATCGCCTCGGTGCGCGTGTACCCGTATGGCACCAGCCACTACTCGGAGCTCGCGGGCGGCCTGCCGGGCGCGGCGGCGATGGGCATGCAGCGCCAGTTCTGGGCCAACAACGTCACCGGCGTGCTGGAGTGGATCAACCAGAACGCCCGGCCGGGCGAGCGGGTGTACCTGCACGAGTGTCACGGCGGCCAGGTTCGCGACTACCAGCGCAACGGCATGCTGCGACAGGACCTGCGCTTCGTCGGAGGCCCCTTCGACGCCGACCTCGTCGCGTACCAGTACCACCAGGAGTTCCGCGAGACCGAGTTCCAGACGTGGCAGGCCTTCGGCACCACCAAGCCGGTGACCGGCCTGTACGTGGACGAGACGCCGCAGATCGTGGTGTACCGACGCCGATGACGCCGCCCCCGTCTCGCCCGCCGGTCGGCCTCAGCCGAGCGCTCCGCTTCTTGCTGCTGTCGCTGGTGCTCGGCGGCTGTCCCCGCGATCGCGTGGTGGGCGGCAAGTGCGCCGTCGACGCCGACTGCGGCCAGCCGGCCAGCGCCTTCCGCTGCGAAGACCGCACGGGCATCTGCTACTGCCGCACCGACGACGCCTGCCCGCCCAACCAGCTCTGCAACGGGCTGGGCTTCTGCCAGGACCGCTCGGGCTGCGCGACGAACACCGACTGCCCCGACACCTCGCTGTACTGCGACACCACGGCCGGCGCCTGCGTGCCCCGGGGCCGGTGCACGACCGATCTCCAGTGCAGCCTCGGCGAGGTCTGCGACAAGACCGGCCAGTGCCGCATGGGCTGCCGCAGCAACGGCGACTGCAACGGCGTCTCGTGCCGGTGTGGCGACGTGCCCTGCAACTGCACCGGCACCACCGCGGCCGAGCGGGCGCGCTGCCAGCTGGGCGTCTGCGACTCGACCTTCTGCGCCGACAACAGCTTCTGCGCCTTCGGAGAGATCTGCGGCCTGCCTCCCGACGCCGGCGTCACCGCCGACGGCGGCCAGCCCCGCAACCAGTGCTACTCGGACTTCGACATCAACGTGCGCCCCTACTGCTCGCTGTGCACCAGCGGCGGCGGCGTCGACACCTGCGGCTTCGGCGCCAACTACTGCATCATCGACACCCGCACCGCCTCGACCTACTGCGGCGCCGACTGCTCCGAGGGCCAGCAGTGCCCGCGCGGCTACGGCTGTCGCGACATTCGCATCGTCTACACCCGGTGGATGTGCAGCGCCTCGCTCCCCTGCCGCGGCGACCCGAACCTGCCCTGCGAGAAAGACGCCGACTGCCGCCTGGGCGGCTCGTGCCTCAAGGCGCCGGGCGCCACCAACGGCTTCTGCTCGGGCCAGTGCGTGCTGCGTGAGGGCTCGAGCTTCGGGTACTGCTCCTGTCAGGTTGACGAAGACTGCCCGGGCCAGTCGTGCACCCGCGGCGAGTGCAGCGTGTCGAAGAAGCGCTGCGTGAACGACCCCGACTGCCGGCAGATTCGCTGCGTAGACTTCGACGGCATCGGCGCGTGCCAGATCGGCCAGAACTGCACGCCCACCGCCGGGCTGACCTGCAACGAGGTCGCCCCGCAGTAGCGCGTCACCCGGGCTGGTTGGCGAGCACCGCCTCGATGCGCGCCATCACCTCGTCGGTGAGCTTCGGCACCACCTCGAGCGCCTTCATGTTCTCGACCACCTGCTCGGCCCGCGTCGCGCCAGTGATGACGGTGCTGACGTGCGGGTTCTTGAGGCACCAGGACAGGGCGAGCTGCGCCAGCGTGCACGAGAGCTCCTTCGCGACCGTCGAGAGGGCCTTGGCCTTCGCCAGGTTCTCGGGCTTGAGCAGGCCTTCCTTCAGCCAGTGGTAGTTCGGCATCGCGAGCCGGGAGTCGGCCGGCACGCCGTCGTTGTACTTGCCCGTCAGCACGCCCGAGGCCAGCGGGCTCCAGATGGTCGTGCCCAGCCCGTGCTCGGCGTACAGCGGCGCGTACTCCTGCTCGACGCGATCGCGCACCAGCATGTTGTACTGGGGCTGCTCCATGCTGGGCGGCGTCAGGTGCTGCTCGCGCGCCACCCGATAGGCGGTCTCGAGGTCCTTCGCGCTCCACTCGCTGGTGCCCCAGTAGAA
>JACSRE010000105.1 GCA_014879945.1 Myxococcus sp. | reverse complement strand
CACCGAGCCCGTGGGAATCACCGCCACCGGCGCCACCTCGCCCGCCTCGTCACCCAGCGTCATCACGCTCCCCCGCCCGAACTGCTTCTCGATGGCCGCCACCGCCGCCGCGACTGCCTTGAGCTTCTCAGAAACCTTGCTCATCACGCCCCCCATGCCTTCACCGTCCGTTGGCTGCGCGAGACCCATTCCCGTCGCAGTGCGAGGCCACGTCGCAAGGCATGTGCCGCGTGGCCCAGCCGCCTGATCGCGGCGAGATGGGCCACCCGCGGGTGTCCCGTGCTCGCGTCGGCGACGGGTCCTCCGGGCCGCCAGTGTCCTGAGGAGAGGACGCGCGTGGCCGCGCCAGCCCGTTCTCGCGCGCCGAGAAGGCCCGACTCCGCCGTGGTCAATGCCGGAGCGCCCCCTGCGAGGCGCTCGGGCTTGCCGTGGCGCGTGGTGAGCCGGCGCGCGAGCTGTGGCGTGGTGCGACGGAGGAGCTCCGGGCCCCAGTGACCACGACTGCCCTCGGGGCGTCAGGCGCCGGCTGATGGGCGATCGGCGCTCGAGGCGGAGTCCGACTGCGTCACCGCGAGGGTGATCTCTTCGATCACCGTCGAGACGTCGGCCCGGTACGCGACGAAGCCCGCCACGGGGCCGAGCAGCGCCACCCCCACCAGCAGCAGCGCGAGCTCGCCCATCGACTCCCGCTCGGCGGCGACCAACCCGAGCGCCAACAACGAGAACAGCCAGACCCCGAGGGTCAGCAGCGGCACCAGGTGCATTCCGAGGCGCAGCTGAAGCTGGCTGCCGACCTCGGCCGGCACCACCACCCCCTCGACGATCGGCGTGAAGCTGTTGCGAAACTGCGCGCGCCGCACCACCGTGAAGCGAAGGCCGTCGATCACCCCGCGCAGCGGCGGCGTTCCTGGGCTCGGCCGATCGAGCGCGAAGAGCCCACCGGGCAAGGTGGCCTGCCCGAGCCGGGCGATCGCCGCTTCGGGCGACAGGCCGGTCTGCACCACGCGCAGCTCTCCGAGAGCGAACATGTCGCCATCGTGCTTCGTTTCTCGTCAGCAGAGAACCGTTCTCGGCGCCCGCGCCGGTGGCCTGATTCACCGTGCGCGCCCAGCCGAAGGTGTGCTGAAGAACGCCCATGGCGCTCGACGGGCAGAGCCTGCTCCAACTGGCCACCGTCACCATCGGGCTGGGCCTGGTCTGGGCCAACCTGTGGCGCGCCCTCGTCTTCCTCACCCCGTCGGCCACCACCTTCGAGATCGAAGACGGCAGCCCCGACGCGCCGGTGCCCGGGTGGCTGGAAGAGACGCACGGCGCCCTCCTCGGGCTGGGCTTCGCGCCGGTGGGCAGCTGGCTGGAGCGGCGGCGCGCCGGGCCCACCCGCACCGCCTGGGGCTACGTCAACGAGGCCCACCGCACCTTCGCCCTCGTCGCCGACTCGCCGCTGGTCCGCCGGGGAGGCTCGCCGCTGACGCCCCCCGAGCCGCGCCTCGAGCGCGAGGGCCCCGCGGCGCGCGTCACCTTCTTCACGGTGTCAGCCAGCAACGGCTTCCTGCTCTCGTCGAACTTCCGCCGCCCAGGCGCGACGGTGCCAGCTCGCCACCTCTGCGCCGGCCTGCCGAACGCCGCGCCCGAGCGCCTCTTCCGCGCGCACCTGCGGCGCGTCGCCGAGCTGGGCGTCAGCGCCGGCACCTTCTCGCTCGACGGCCTCCTCACACACCTGCGCGACTGGAACGCCACCGTCGGCCGCGCCGAGCTGCAGCGACAACACGGCGTAGGACTGTTGTGGACGCTCGGCGGCCTTGGCATGGTCGCAAGCCCGTTGGTGGGGCGTTTCTGGGGAGCGATATGAAGAGCGCGTGGAAGCAAGACGACATCTGGTTCTTGAGCGGCAAGCGAACGCCGTTCGGCACGTTCGGCGGCAGCCTCAAGGACTTCTCGGCGACCGATCTCGGCGTCGAGACGGCGAAGGCGGCCCTCACCCAGGCGCAGGTGTCGCCTGAGCAGGTCGAGCACGTCGTCTACGGCAACGTGATGCAGACCAGCCCCGACGCCATCTACCTGGCGCGGCACGTCGGCCTGCGCTCCGGCGTCCCGATTCCGGTGCCCGCCCTCAGCGTCAACCGCCTCTGCGGCTCGGGCTTCGAGGCCTTCACCGTCGGCGCCGGCTTGATGATGACCGAGCAGGCGCAGGTGGTGCTCGCCGGCGGCACCGAGTCGATGTCGCAGGCGCCCCACGTCATTCGCGGCGCCCGCTGGGGCCTTCCCCTGGGGAGGGGAGGCCTCGAAGACACCATCACCGTCGGCCTCACCGACAGCTACACCGGCTTCCCCATGGGCATCACCGCCGAGAACCTGGCCGAGCAGTACAAGCTCAGCCAGGCCGAGGTAGACGAGTTCTCGGTGCTCTCGCAGAAGCGCCACGCCGCCGCACAGGAAGGCGGCCGCTTCACCAACGAGCTGATGCCCGTCGAGCTCAAGTCGAAGAAGGGCTCCACCTACTTCTCGAAGGACGAGCACGGCCGGCCCGACGCGACCGTCGAGGGCTTCGCGCGCCTGCCCAGGGTCTTCAAGAAGGACGGCGTGGTGCACCCCGGCGCGGCCTCGGGCATCAACGACGGCGCCGCCAGCGCGGTGATGGCTACGCGCTCGTGGGCCGAGAAGCACGGCAAGAAGCCGATCGGTCGCCTCGTCAACTGGGCCGCCGTCGGGTGCGACCCGAAGGTGATGGGCATCGGCCCCGCGCCGGCCATTCGCGCCCTGATGGACCGCGCCGGCTTCAAGCTCTCGGACATCGATCTCTTCGAGGTCAACGAGGCCTTCGCGCCGCAGTACCTGGCGGTCGAGAAGGAGCTGGGGCTGCCACGAGACCGGACGAACGTCGATGGCGGAGCGATCGCCGTGGGGCACCCCCTCGCTGCTTCTGGCGCGCGCATCACCCTGCACCTGCTGTATGAGTTGAAGCGGCGCGGCGCGCGATGGGGCGTCGGCAGCGCGTGTATTGGTGGTGGGCAGGGCATCGCGGTACTCGTGGAGGCACTGTGACGAGCAGCAACGTTCCCGACGCGAAGACGCTGCGCGAGCAGGCGAAGAAGATCGCCGAGCAGCGCCGAATCGACGCAAAGACCCGCAAGCGCAAGTGCGCCCTCTGCGGCACCGACGAGACCGAGCGCACCCCGTTCGTCGCGCACCCCGACGGCATCGGGCCGACCTGCAAAGAGCCCGGCCTCTGCGAGCACTACCGCGCGCACACCGCCAAGAGCGGCATTCGTTGATTCCTCCGCCTCGAGCGTGAGGCGGTCGGTGGAGGTGGACGATGGCGGCGATTCAATTCACGGGCGTCAAGGTGTTTTCGACCACGCTCGCGCGCGACCGCGAGCTGATGGGCGAGACCATCACCCGGTGGATCAAGGACAACCCCCAGGCCGACATCGTCGACAAGGTGGTGACGCAGAGCTCTGACAAAGAGTTCCACTGCCTGACCATCACCCTCTTCTACCGGCAGAAGGCCTAGGGCCCCACGCCGATGTGGGCGACGCTGGCGCTGGCGGGGCTCGTGGCGGTGACGCCCGAGGCGCGGCAGGAGCTCTTCAGCCGGCTCAAGCGCTCCGTCGTGGTGCTCGAGGTCTCGACCACCAGCGGTCAGCGCGCCGGCAATGGCACCGGCTTCGTCATTCGGGAGGACGGGCTCGTCGTCACCAACCAGCACGTCGTCGAGGGCCACCGCGCGATGACCGCGGTCTTCGCTGACGGGCGCAAGGTCGACGTGACGGGCGTGCTCCTGCTCGACGAGGCGCACGACCTCGCCGTGATTCGCATCGACGCGACGGGGCTCGAGCCGCTCGAGCTCGGCACCTCGGCAGACTTGAAAGAGGGCACCCAGCTCTTCATGGCCGGCAACCCGCTGGGCCTCGACTTCACCTTCAACGAGGGCGTGCTGACCGCGCTGCGCACCAAGGGGCTGCCCGCCGACCTGGGCCTCACGCTGCGCGACGCCGACAAGCAGTCGCTGCTGCAGCTCACCATCGACGCCGAGCCGGGCTCGAGCGGGAGCCCCATCGTCGACGCCGAGGGCCGGGTGGTGGGCATCGAGCGGGCCGGCTTCGCCAGCGCCGACTTCGCCGTGCCGGTCGACACCTTGAAGGCGCTCCTGACCGACGAGGTGCTGGCCACCGAGGCCAGGCCGCTGGCCCCGGTTCCCTGGCTGAACCTCGGCATCTCGGCGGTGGTGTTGACGGCGCTGGCGCTCTTCCTGATGGGCAGGCTGCGGGCTGGCGGCCGGGGAACACCTCGGGCACAACGACGGTTCAGCGGGTACGAAGAATGAGCTTTGCCGACGAAGTGAAGCGATGGGTGTCGCCGAGGAGCGTCGGCGGGCAGATGGCGCTGCTGCTGGTCGTCACCTCGATCGTCGCGGCGGCCTCGCGGCCCGTGATGGAGCAGGTGGTGCTGCGGCCCGCTGACGTGCTCCAGCAGTTCAAGCTGTGGCAGCTGGTGTCGCCCACCTTCCTGGTGCCGCCGTCGCCGCTGAGCCTCATCTTCGGCCTCATCATTCTGCTGCAGACCGGCTCGTGGCTCGAGGCGCAGTGGGGCCGGCCGAAGGTGTGGCTGTTCGTCTTCGGCGTGAACGTGCTGGCGAACGTGGGCACCGTGCTGGTGGGCCTGCTGTCGCGGAGCGTCTTCGCGACCCCGTTCTTCGGCGGCTACACCACCATCGAAGCGCTGTGGATCGCGCAGGGGCTCATCATCGGGCCCGGCCGCCTCAACTGGTTCGGGTTTCCGGTGTCGGGCTACGCCTTCGCGGCCATCGGCGCGGCCTTCACGCTCCTGGCGGGCGTGACGGGCAGCTGGGTCGGCGTGGTGCCGCAGCTGTTCGGCATCGCCATCACCATCTTGTGGGTGCAGGGGTACACGCCGTCACAGCTGCTGCTGCGCTTGCGGTCGCGTGCGCTCGAGCGCGATCTGCGCAAGCGCTCGTCGCATCTCTCGGTGGTGAAGGGGCAGAAGAAGGACCGCGACTCGTACTTGAACTGACGCGAGGCCGATTCAGCGCGTCGCGCGCAGAAAACCGCTGAGGGCCTGGCGATCGGTCGCGGGGAGCTCTGCGGTGAACGAGACGCCCAGCCCGCGCAGCAGCCCGCGGCCATCGCGATCGAGCCGGGCCACCGCGCCCACCAGCGTGCAGTACTGCGGGCCGTCGCGGTAGGGGAGCGCCAGGGCCACCCGCACCGGCGTGCCTTCGGGAGCGCCTTCGCGCGTCTTCAGGTACAGCCCGCCCTCCGAGAGGTCGGCGACGGCGTCTTTCACGTAGCGGTTCCCGATGCGGCAGTGCGCCGTCAGCGTCACGGGGATTCGAGGAAACCCTCGTTTTTCCTTACCACTCTGACGCATGCGCACCTCCGGCCCTGCGGTGTGTCGATGCGCGACAAAGTGCGCGAGGAGCACACCTGCTGTCAACGGGGCGGGGCGGCAGGAACGGAAGATTCTACGACGCGAAGCGCCATCAGCCTGCTGCCGGAGGGTCAGCTCTCGATGCTGACGGCCTGAACGCCGTGCCGGTAGATGTAGATGCGCTCGGTGTTGGTGCGGTTGTCGGCGGGCACCACGAAGAACCCGGGGCCGCCCTGGCCGTGGTCGCGCGAGAAGCCCGCCACCTGCCGACCGTCTTTGAAGGTCACCCGCACCTTCTGGCCGGTGCTGGCAGGCGACCGCGCGCCGGGCGCGAGCATGAAGAAGATGGCCTTCACCCGCCCCAGCGCGATGCCCTCGACGCCTCCCGCCGGCCCCTCGAGCGAGAGCGTCTCACCGCCGAGGTCCGGGTCCTTGAGGGCGCCGCGCTTCACCTGCCCCTCCATGGTGTGGAGGATGACGCGATGGTCGCCACCAACGACGACCGGGCCCGAGGCGCGGACCAGCCCGGAGCGATCGAAGAGTTCGCCCGACACAGCGCTGCTCGGCGGCTGCGCAGGCATGACCGACGGCGCGACCGGCGCAGCGGTCCGCGCGGGCGGCGGAGGCGCGAACACCGGCGCGGGCGGCGGCGCGAACACCGGCGCAGGGGGCGGCGCGAACACTGGCGCGGGCGGCGGCGCAACGGGCACCGCGACGCGGGTGTTCAGCGGCGCAGCGGGAGCTGACGGCACCTCAGCCCCCCAGCCCGGGTCACCGGGCGGCTCTTCTTCGACGACCACCCCCTGAATGATCTCTCCGTCGGGCTCCTCTTCGACCTCGATGGCGGCGCCGCTGCGCTGCCACGCCTCTCCGGTCGAGGTGAGGGCCTGCGCGTCGAGGAAGTCCGCGTTCGACGAGAGCTCGAGCTGCCCCTCTTCGATCGACGACTCGCTCGAGACAGGCATCGAGTTGGCGAGGCTGGCCGCGGGGCCCGACTCGACCTCGAAGGCCCCGCTGTCGACCGAGACGTCGCCGAGCTCGAGCCCCGGCTGTTGGCTCGAGCCCGCGGCTTGAATGAAGTCCGCCGCGCTGGCCAACTCGACGAGCTCCTCGGGCTGCCCGCCGAGCTCATCAGACGCCACGGCGACTCCGAACGCCGACCGGTCGGCGGGGAGGGGCTCGGGTTCGGGGTCGTTCTGCCAGTTGCTGGCGAAGACGGCCGAGGGCTCGATGGCGGCGGGCGCGACCGGGGGGGCTTCCCAGCTGCTGGCGAACACCTCGGTCTGCGCGGGCGCGGCGGGCGCCTCGCTCCAGTCGCTGGCGAACACCTCGGTCTTCGCGGGCGCGGCGGGCGC
>JACSRE010000447.1 GCA_014879945.1 Myxococcus sp. | reverse complement strand
AAGTTCAACGTCGACGATGCGCGGCGCAAGTTCAAGCTGATGGTCGATAAGCCCTCAACGAAGGACTAGTTGTCTTGCGCGGCCGCGCGAGGGAGTCGCTTTCGAGCCCATGCCGTCCTCGAAGCGCGTGCGGCGTCGCCTGGCCGGCGGCGCCTTCGTGCTGGCGCGGTGGCGCGCGGTGAAGAAGGTCCGAGGGCACAGTCGGGTACCGCAGGTCGCATCCACCCATGGGGCGGAGTCGACTCCCAGGGCATGACTTTGTTCGCCGATCGCGCAGAGTCCACGCCCATGAACGCCGCCCGACTCGTCCTCACCATCGACACAGCCAAGGACCTGAAGAACCTTCCCAACGCCTTGCGCGACGTCGCCGCCGTCGAGCTGTGCCTGCCGACCGAGCGCTGGAAGGCGGTGGCCTCGGCGATCGCGAAGGAGACCTGGCCGAAGCTCCACGACCTGCGCATCGCGTTGGTGGACTTCGACCCCCGAGAAGAGGTTGGCGCGCCGGCGCTGACTGCCAAGGCGAGCGCGGCGTTGTGGGCGTCGCTGCCGTCACTCACGCACCTGGGTTTGAAGGGTCACGCGCTCTGTCGCGGGCTTGCACACCCCACGCTCGAGTCCCTGGACGTCGACGGCTACGCCTTTGGCGCTGGCGCGCTCGTGCCCGGCGGAGAGTGCCCGATGCTGAAACGGCTCAGATGGTCCTTCTCGTGTGATGAGCACAACGTCGCCGTTCCCCCCGAGGCTCTCGCGCCACAGTGGGACCAGCGGCTACCCGGCCTGACGACACTCGACCTCACGGGCGCCGACATTGACGGGTCCGTCGTCGATGAAGGCTCGCTCCCCGCGTCGAAGCTGTTCTCTCATCTCGAAGTGTTCGGCCTTCCACCAGGGAGCGCTGATGGATGGAAGAAGCTGCTTGCGTCGGCGCCGAAGCTCAGGGCGCTGCTCGTCACCGCCCCCCACCTCGCCGGAAAGGACCCGCGCATCACGGTCGTCGAGCCTCCGTCGCAGGTTGGAGGCGACTCGGACTTCGACGGCGATCTCGAGGTCAACGCCGTCGACGACGAAGCGCTCGAGAAGGAGAACCTGATCAAGCGCGCTGGTCCGCTGAAACGCCTGACGGTCAGCTACCACGACCTCGGCGACGCGGGCGCCACCACCCTTGGTCGGGTCGCCGCTGCGCACCCGGAGTTGGAGACGTTGAACCTCAACAACCCGGAGATCTACGGCTGGCGGGCGTCAGCGCTCGAGGCTTTCCGGACGGCCATTGGTCGTCACGAGGGGCTCAAGGCCTTGCACTTGCGAAACAACCACCTGGACGGCAGCGGAGAGGCACTCGCGGGGGTGATCCGACAGTTGCCGAACCTCGAGACGCTCGAGCTCAGCCAGACCGAACTGACCGAGGCTGACGTTGCGTTCGTGCTTCCCGCGATCGCGCGTCTCGCGAGCCTCCGTGAGCTGATGCTGGGCGACCTCGACAAATCCGAGGCATCGGCGCGGGTGTGCAGGGCGTTCTCGTCACTGACGCTGGAGCACCTCGAGGTGTGGTCGACGCCCTTCAGCGAGGCCGGGTGGGCTCACTTCTTTCACGATCTCGGCAAGCGACTGCCCCAGCTGAAGTCGCTCCGCGTGCCCGTCTTCGAGGCCTACGCCTTTTCAGCCGCGACGATGCGGCGTCTTGGCGACGCGTTCGCAGGGCATGCGCACCTCGCGTCCATCTCGCTCGACATTCAGCCCTCGACCGGGGCCTGGCAGGCGCTTGGTGCCCTGGTTGCCTCGACTCCCATCACGCATCTGTCCGTTGAAGAAGCGAAGAAGGAGCGCGTGCCCGAGGGCGAAGCATGCGACAGCGACGCCATCGCAGCCCTTGGCGAGGCGAAGGCGCTTGAGTCGTTGCGCGTGGACCTCGACGACGAGGACCTGCAGAAGCACCTCGCGCTCGCCAGTGCGCTCGCCACGCTCCCGACGATGCGCGACCTCTCGGGCTGGAGTCTCAACGAAGACCAGGATCGGCCCACCCTCGACAAGATCGCCGACACGTTGGCCTCGTCGACCATTCGGACCTATCGCAGGCTGGCGGGCGGCATGACCAACGCACTGCTGATGCGTGGGGCGATCGAAGAGCTCTGGATTCCGGCGGGGTACAACCTCGCGGCCCGTCTCGAGCATCGCGCCAAGGGGCTCGTCGCGACGAAGTCGCTGCGTTCCCTGACGCTGTACGGAGAAGGGGAACTGAAGAAGAACGATGCCCTCGTTCTCGCCAGTATCCTGGAAAGAAACTCGTCTCTCCGCGAGGTCCAGGTCCGCCTTCAGATGAAGGCGGCGATGGCGAAGGAGTTGGCGAAGCGCTGCGGCAAGCTCACGCACCTCGAGGTGCTGACGCTGGGCGCGCTCGCCAGCGACAAGGAGAGCGCGGCGATTGTCGGCGCCGTCGGCAAGGGCAGCGCCCTCAAGGTCGTCATCAACGCCCGCCCTCTGAAGGACTGACAGGCGCTCCACCAGCGCTTCATCACAGTCATCGCGGCACAGACCGAGACGGCGGAGAGCAACCCGACGGCAATGGGCCAGCCCGGTTCAGCCGACTTCATCTCGAACAGCAGGGCGCCGTTGGTGTCGAGCACGTCGAAGCGCGATGCTCGGGGCGAAATGACTCCCGATCGCCCGCGCGGCTCGTCTGCCATCGCTGTCGCTCTCGCCCTGACGTGCTCGGCTGCACAGGCGCAGGTGGTCGAGCTCACCAAAGATGGGCTCGTCGTTGACCATCAACGCCTCCGCGCACCCGTCACCTTCTACGGACGCGGCTTCGTCCTCGTGGACCCGACCTCATGCCACGAGGTGAACCCGACCACTGGGGCGCAGCTCGGACCCACCCGCAGCATCTCCAGGCCGACGGGCGCGACCCTGGGGCCTCTGGTGGTGCGCGGCCCAGACGGCGAAGACGCGGTGGTGCTGGTCTGGTTCGCGGAGAGCCGGCTCTTCTGGCTGAAGACACGGTGCTCCGCCGGCGAGAGCCTCACCGCCTCGAGTGTCCCCCTTCCAGCGCCCCCAGCCGGCGTCAGCTACGGGTGGACCGGCGCTGCCGCCGTGCTGCCCGACGGGCGGGTCGTCGTCGACGTCCTCGCGCACGTCGTCGCTGTGAATCCGGGCACCAACAGCCTCGAGGTGCTCTCGTCGCTCGAGGACTGGCGGGTTCAGTTCATTCCCGCTGCTGAACGGCACCTGCTCAACGGGTTCAGCGTGAAGGCGCTCGCGGCGACCCCGAGGGGAGAGCTCTGGGCGCTGCTGCAGCGCAACAGCGCTTCGGCCAACAGCGTGATGGACCTGTGGCTGCTGCGGCGATCGGCGACCGCGTCAGGCTGGGAGGTGCTCTTCGAGGAGCACGCCGGGGGCCCTGTCGCGCAACGTCTGCAGCTCATTCCCCTCAACCTCGCCGCGCCCATGATGGTCAGGCTTCCAGGCGAGGCGGCGGTGATGTTCGTCACGCGCACCCACTGGGAGCCGGGGTTCAGCGCGGTGTTCCTCGACACGCGCCTCGTCAAGGCGACTGCACCCTTCCCCCGCGCTGCATGGCGCCACGAGTGGGGCCTGACGAACCTCGTGCCCGGAACGGACCACCTCTGGACCATCGCCTCACCGCTCGGCACCCTCAACACGAGCCTCCGCTACGCACCCGTGGTGGCGAACGCGCCGGGGGCCGACGTCGACCGTGATGGGTTGAGCCGCGCCCTCGAGCAATCCCTCGGGAGCTCGGACTTCTCGCTCGACAGTGACGCCGACAGCGCGATGGACGCCATCGAAGCCTGGCGAGGCGGGGCGCCTGGAGACGCCGGCTGGCCCGCCCCGTCTGCGTCGCGAGGTTCACAGCTCGCCATCAGCACCCGAGTCATGGAGTGGAACCGGTACGGTGCTCCCTTTCAGCCACACCAGACCGTGCCCGGTGCCTACTGCCTCGGCAACGAGGCCTTGCAGAAGACCTGTCCGCGCTGGGCGAACCGGTGCACCTACGCCGGGTACCTCTGCTCAGGCCCTGACGGCGAGCGGGTCGGGCCCGACGACGTCCCGCAGGTTGGCCACGCGGCCTTCCTCTCCGGGACGCGGCAGGCCTGGTTCCGAAAGCAGCGGGGTGGCCGCTTCAGCCTCCAGCGCCTCGACGGGGGCCTCGAGCAGCTCGACGGGCTGGAGTTTGCCACGCACGACACGTGGAGCATCGTCGCCGCGGTGTCCGAGGACGAGCTGTGGGTGTGGCGACCGGAGACGGAGCTGGTGCGGTGGCGGCGCGGTGAACCGGTGCTCCGGACGAGCGCGGCGAACGTCGAGGTGCTGGGCTACTCGCCCTCACTGCGAACGCTTCTGCTCACCCGAATCTGGCCAGGGGAGGAGTTCTTCACCACCGCCGACGGCGAGCGGTACGTGTTCGCGGTCGACGAGTCCATCGACGCTGGCCAGCGCGCGCTCGGCACAGCCCGGCAATGGGGTGGCCTCAAGGCCTCCTGGCTGCGCGACCAACTGGGCACCAACGGCCACGTGCTGGGCGTTGAAGGCCAAAGCCTCTCGGTGGACGAGTGGTGGCGCCCGCAGATGCGCTTCGAGCGGGCAGCGTCACCCTCCTTCGCGCACGACGCCTTCAGGAACGGGTATGCCGCGGGCGGGACAGTGGCCTTCTGGGGGCCGCCCCTGGAGTTCAGCGCCGGCGAATGCCCTCCATGGGTCGACCCCCTCACCTGTGGCAACCCCGCGCTCCAGAACCTGCCCATCCTTCACCTCGCGTCGCTTCACGGAGAGCTGCTTCCAGTGCCACCGCGGGTCCTGCCCGGCGACGTCGTGCTGTCGGTAACCTCCACCATCAACGGGCATCGCGCGCCCGCGGATTCGCTGTGGCTGCACCGCGAGGACGGCGCCGTGCACCCCTGGCTGGCGGGCAGCGCGTGGTTCGAGGCGGCCACCCCCCTCGCGCGGACGTCGCTCGAGGCCGCGCCGCGCATCGCCGCTCGGGGCCTGGCCTTCTCCTCGGACCTCAGCCGCCTCTGCGTCGTCGCCGACGATGGGCGGCTCTTCGAGTGGCAACTCAGTGAGGGCGTGCCCCGCGCGGTGGAGCTGCTCGAGACAGGCGGCGTTCGCGCCTGCGCGTACGGCCCGGGGGACGCGCGCTTCGTGGCGACCAACGACGAATTGCGACGGCAAGGAGGCGCCTCGCTTCCGCTGGCCGACGAGTTCTCGACGCTGGGGCTGCAGGTCGCTTCAGGCGGCGTGGTACTCGTCCACGAGGTGGACAACGTCGCGCCACCGCAGGTCCGGTGCCTGAACGCCGACGGAACAGAGCTCGGGCGTCGGCATGGTGTCGCCGCCTTCTCGGTCGACCGTGGCGACGTCAGCTGGATTGAGCCCATCAACACGCTGGACCAGATGCCGATGGTGAGCACGAGGGGCGCTGGTTGGGGGGGAACGCTCGAGGACTTCTGCAAGGGCCAACCACGAGAGCACCTCGCCCAGGGGAGCGGTGCCGCACCCGAGGAGCTCATGAGTCGGCTGCACACCCTCGCCGGCATGTTGCCGTCGGGCGAGCCCCTCAAGGTCCTTCGCGGCGCGCTCGCGGGCCGGCCCGATGGGGTGCTGCTCGTGAGCTCCATCGAGCCGCGTACGCGTGTGCGCGGCACCGGCTCGTCCAGCGCGTGCGAGTGCGTGTACGCCATTCCCCAGCGGTTGACGCCCAGCTACGCACCGCTGCAAGGGACCGAGCCGATCGCCGCGAACGAACCGCTGCGCCGAGGCGTGGCGGTGCTGACGCCGATTCACCCTGCCCCTGCCGACGTCGTGGCGATGGCGACGGCGCCTGGGCACGTGGCCCCCGACTACGGGCGATCGAGCCGGTTCGATTGCTGGAACGGCGGCTGCGCCATTCCCCTGGTGCCCGAAGCCTCCCGCCCCGACGCCGGCCCCGCGCCGGTCGACGCCGCGCCGACGGAGAGCGAGCCACCCCAGCGAGTCTGTGGGTGTGCGGCGACCGACGTCGGGGCGGCCGTCGTCGGGGCCCTGTCCCTGCTCGGCGCGCGCTCGCGGCGTCGAAGGGTTCGGCGGCCCCGACGGCGAGAGGCCTCAGTTGCTGGTCTTGCGCTCGAAGTACTGCAGGTCGACGAAGACCGCGGCGGCGAGCATCAAGAGGCGCTGGTCCAGCGTCAGCGCGGGGTCGGTGAACGCCACGCGGAAGTTGTCCTTGTCGGTGAAGACCTCGTTGAAGACGCCGCTCCACTTCTTCTCGATGACGCCCACCTGCTGCTCGCCGCGGAAGAACGGAAACGTCCACAGCTTGAAGAGCCCCGACTTCATCTCGAAGAGCAGGGCGCCGTTGGCGTCGAGCACGTCGAAGCGCTTGGTGAAGACGCTGAAGCGCTGCTGAATGACGCCGACGGGCCGGCCGCCCTGTGAGACCTCGAGCCGCTGGAAGAAGAAGCGGAAGGGGTGGTGCGCCCGAAACGCCTCTTGCCGCGCGCCGTCGAAGAACGCGATGTCGAACGAGCGCCAGTGGCCCAGCAGGTAGATGGCCAGCAGGCCCAGGAGGCCCGAGCGCTGCTCCGCCGCGTAGAAGACCTCGCGGCGGTCGGCCGTGCTGATGGCGTACTTGTTGCGCGTCTCGAAACCGAAGAACTCAGCGAGCTCCCGCTTCTGGCGAACGTAGAGCTCCGGGGTGTGGAGGGGCGCGAGGGAGGAGGACATGGCCCCGCAGCATGCCTCAGGGCGCTGCGGGCTGGCGTTGGAACGACGCCGTGTTCCTGACGCTGGGTGCGTGCGCTGCGGTGGCTGGGGGAACTCCTTGACGCACGTCACAACGCGCGAGTCGGAGCGGTCCGCCAGTCGTTTGGCCACTGGGTCGACGTCAAGGCGGGAGGTTGGGCGCGACCTCGGGTCAGGGTCCGCGACGAGGCCGCAACGATTGCGCGGGTGACTCGTTGGCGGAGGCTCTCGGCGGGCCGGCGACGAGGCGCCGACCGGGAGCATCGGCGTGCGGGCATGATTTCCCGGGCCTGGCGGGCTTCGCGGAAGGGGAGCGCCGCGTGCGATTCGTGCATGCACTCATCAGATGGACGTTGCCCAGGCTGCGCCGGCCCCCGCCTCAAGCGTGCGGCGTACGTTTCTTCGCTTCCGGCTGCTGGTGTCGGTCTGTGTGGTGGCCCTCGCCTCGGTGGTGGCCTGGAGCGCGGTCAGGAGCCTGCGCAGCAGCGAGTGGTTCGGCGAGGTCGACGCCCTCGCGGCCGAGCTGGGCACCCTCAACGCGCACCTCGCGCGCGAGCGTGGGCTGGGCACGAGGCTCCTCACGGAGCGCTCGGCGGCCGCGGCCGAGCCGATGGCGAGGGCCCGCGCCGACGCCGAAGAGGCCGCGCGCGCCGTCGAGCTGCGGCTGGTCGCGGTCCGGGCGCGCACCCAGGACGCGGCGCTCGAGCCGCTCCTCGCTGCGAGGCAGACCGCGCGGCAGCAGATGACGGCCCTCCGCGCCCGGCTCGACGTCTCGCTGGCGGGGGGCGCGCCGCGCGAGGTGGGCCCCACGGGGCCCGCGCCGCTCGACGCGGCTGAGTGGCGGGCGGGCGTGACCGAGGTCATCGGCGTGAACGCCGCGCTCGGCCGGGCGGCGTCGCGGCCCCCGGGTGACCGCGTGCTGGCCATCAGCCGGCGGTTCGCCCTGCGGGACCACGGCTGGGAGTTCGCGGAGCTCGCGGGCCGGGAGCGGGCGCTGGTAGCGCAGCTGCTGGGCGAGCACCGGCCCCCGACGAGCGAGGAGCGCGAGCAGCTCACCGAGGGGTCGATCGCCATTGACCGCGGGCTGCGCGAGCTCGCCCTCGACGACCTCATCGCCAACGACCTCGCGCTGGCCGCCACGGTGCAGCGCGCGCGAACGCATCGAAGCGCCCACGTCTTGCCGCTTCGCGAGGCGACCCTCGAGGCCCTCGCGTCGGCCGGGGCGCTCCCGCTCGACGCCGAGAGCTGGTTCACCGAGGCGTCGCGCGGCATCGCGGCGCTCCACCAGGTCACCTCGGGGCTGGACGAGGCCATCGCCCGCGAACGCCACGCCCTCGCGGCCAACGCGCGCCAACGAATCGGGCTGTCCCTGCTGGTGCTCCTGGTGGCCGGGGCGCTGGTGGTGAGCGCCGCGCGCTTCGTGCAGGTGCGGGTCGTGCGCCCCCTGGGCGCGCTCAACGCGGCGCTGGAGGGCTTCGCGCGGGGCGACCCGGCGACCAGCGTCGAGGTGCGAACGGCCGACGAGTTCGGGCAGCTCGCGCGCACCTTCGAGGCGATGCGAGACACCATCTCGACCGAGCAGGCGCGACAGCGCGAGCTGATCGAGAAGCTGAGCCAGACCCGGGCCGCGCTCGTGCACAGCGAGCGGCTGCTCTCGGTCGCGCAGCTCGCGGCTGGCGTCGGCCATGAGATCAACAACCCGCTCGCGGTGATCCTCTCGGGCGTCACCTCGGCGGGCGAAGACCTCGCGGCGCTGGCCGACGCGCTCTCGGCGGCGCGCGCCACGGCCTCTCCCTCGACCCAGGCTGCGCTCGCCGAGCTCGAGGGCGCGCTCCCGCCGGGTGGGCTGGCCGACACCCAGCAGGCGCTCGCCGCCGCCGAGAAGGCCGCCCGTCGCGCCGCCGAGATCGTCGCGCGCCTGCGCGACTTCTCCCGCACCTCGTCGGGGCCCGCCCGCCGCGAAGACGTGGTGCTCGAGCTGCGCCGGGCCGTGGAGATGCTGCGCGGCCTTCCGGTGGCCCACGGCTGCGTGGTGGTCGACGAGTGCACGCCGGGCCCCGAGGCGCTGGTCGAGCCCAACCGCTTGCGCCACGTCTTCCTCGCGCTCCTCACCAACGCCGCGCAGGCCGTCGCGGGGAAGGGCGGGCAGGTCACCCTCAGGAGCGGTGAGCAGGACGGCCAGGCGTGGGTCGAGGTGGCCGACACCGGCCCGGGCATCTCGGCCGAGGTGCTGCCCCGCATCTTCGAGCCGTTCTTCACCACCCGGGACGTCGGCGAAGGCGCGGGCCTGGGGCTCGCCGCCGTGCACGGCCTGGTGACCTCGGCTGGCGGCCGCATCGAGGTGACGTCAGAGGTGGGCCGTGGGGCGACCTTCCGGGTGGTGTTGCCGACGGCGTGAGGTGGTGAACGCCGCGCGCCTTCTCGCAGCGTTGGCGATGAGGCCCGGTCCAACTATCGTGCACGCGCCGCTGCACGGCACGAGGTGACATGACTCGACAGGTCGACCCCGAGTTCGCGCGGCTGCTCGCCCCCATGGACGTGGCGCTGCAGCCGGCCTCGGCCATCGCGTGCGGCCTCTGGGCGAACGGGCGCATCGGCTACGTCAACGACGCCTACCAGCAGCAGGCGACCGCGCTCATGCCGGCTCCAGCGCGGTGGGGCCTCGGCGCCTCGTACTTCGAGCCGATGGGGTCGCTGCTCGAGCCGTTCTATCGAAGGGTGTTCGCGGCCTGCGCCCAGACGGGCCTGCGCTACGACCAGACCTACTTCTGCAACACCCCAGAGGCCGAGCGGCACTTCGCCCTCACCGCCTACCCCCTCGAGGGCGGAGCCATTCTGACGGTCCACACCCTGGCGCGCGCGAGGCCGCTGCCTCAGGACGAACTCGCGCCGCCGAGCGCAGGGCCGACCGCGCAGTGCCCGCACTGTCGTCGCACGCGCAGCGGCGGTGACGATCGCTGGGTGTTCGTCAGCGAGTGGATTCGTCGGCCGCCGCTGGCCGCCACGCCGCGGCTGTGCCCTCCGTGCGCGGCCTTCTACGGCTGAGCGTCGCGTGAGACGTCACAGAGCACCGCGAGCAGCGCGCTCCGCGAGTCGACCCCCAGCTTTCGAAGCAGGTTCTGCTGGTGGTACTTCACCGTGCGCGGCGTGATGCCCATCGCGACCGACGCCTCGTCGATGTCGGCCCCGCGGACGAAGGCCTCGAAGAGCCTGGTCTCCTGGTCGGTGAGGCCCCGGCGCTCCCGCACCTGAGCGATTCTCACGTCCACCAGTTGCTCGAAGGCGCTCGGGTCGAGCACCCACTCGCTCACCGAGGCCAGGGTGGGTGACCGCAGCTCGGCGCTGATGACGCGAATGCCGCCACCCGCGCCTGGCATCACGGTCGTCAGCTGAGTCAGGTGGGGCGTGGCGCCGAGTTGGCTGACCGGGCAGGGGGAGCACGCGCTCGAGCGACCCAGCTCCGCCCAGCACGGCGCTCCGGGCTTGGTGATGGGGCCGGGCAGCCGCTTCACGACTTGAGTCGGCTGGCCGTGTCGAAGCTCGACCTCGTAGAGCGTGCCCCCGGCTGGCGTGATGGGCGCGCTGGCCGCCGCGGGCGTGACTCCCACCACCGTCACCAGCACCGACTTCGCGTCGAGCGGCTCGACCTCGGCCGCGACGCTCGCGCCGTTCGCCTGCGTCAGCGCCAGCCTCCCGGCCTTGCGGGCCTTGAGCTGCGCGCGCACCGCCTGTCGGGAAGCGTCTGAGAACTCGCCCGCTGCGAGGAGGGCCTGGAAGCCGGCGTTCGCCTTGAGCACCCTCAAGTCCTGGTCGAGCAGGGCAAGCGGTCGCCACTCGCGATCAAACAGCGTCGCGGCCATCCGCTCCCACGGCGTCACGGTCGACATCCAAGACTCCTCACTCCGTCTTCGTCCTCTCACACACCCTGCGCACCGAGAAGCTGGACGCAAGAACAGGGGTCCTGACCATCAGGCCAGTCTCCCGGGTGGGGCAGGGGGGCGCTGGTGACCTGTGTTTGCCGGCAGGCCGCCCTGAACTCCGCGACAGTGCGCTTGGCGGTCGGGCCTGTCACCCTCCAGGCCGTTCGTCAGGGGGAAGCACGTGGTGGGGCCAGGTCAGAGGCAGTCGTCGCGCCCGGAAGCACAAGGTGAACCGTCGCTCGAGCCCTGTCCGCCGACGGCCTTCGCGTTGACGTTGCAGCCGCGTCCGTCTCTGAGCTTCGTCCTGACCACGGTGGAGTCGCTCACGGGCTACGCTGCAGACGACTTCATGCTCGACCCCGGGCTCTGGAAGCGGTTGTTGGTCGCAGACGACGTGGACAACGTGATGGGCGCGGCTGCTCGGGCGATGGAGGTGGGCGTCAGCATCGCCACCGCCCAGCTCCAGCACCGAAGCGGAGCGCAGTTTCGGGTGCGGGCCCGCCTGACGGCCGTGCGTGGACCCGACGGGGCGCCAGCACGCCTCGAGGGCCTCGTCTGGCGCGACGACCCCCTGCACACCATTCAGAGCGTCATCGACGAGCTGCCCGACGCGGCGGTCGTCGTGGGCCGCGACGGCACCATCATCGCCGCCAACGCCCGCATCGGGCTGCTCGGCTACTCGCCCGACGACCTGCGAGGCCGCGCCGTCGAGGTCCTGGTCCCCGAGGGCTCGCGCGCCGGCCACCCGCAGCGGCGCGCTCGGTTCGCAGAGCCGAGGCCAGCGCGGCCCATGGGGCGGGGGCCGTTCTTCGCGCGCACCTCGAGCGGCGAGCAGCTCCCGGTGGACATCAGCCTGGGCCCGCTGTCGGGGACTGACTTCGTCATCGCCGTGCTGCGCGACCTGCGGCCCATTCGTGCGCTCGAGGCTCGCAACCGCGACTTCGACCGCCGCTTCCGCACGACGTTCGAGCAGGCGGCGATGGGCATCGTGCACCTCGCCCCCGACGCCTCTCGATGGCTCGCGGTGAACTCGAAGGCGTGCGAGATCATCGGCTCCTCCGAGGCCGAGCTGCTTCGGGCGACGCCCGAGGCGCTGCTGCAGCTCGACCAGAGCGTGCGCGACTTCTTGCTCGGGCCAGACCGGGGCGCGGTGGTGCGCGAGGTCCAGCTGAAGAGGCAAGACGGCTCCAGGGTCTGGGTTCGCATGACGTACTCCGCGGCGCGCACGGACGCTGGCGAGGTGGAGTACTTCGTCAACGTCATCGAGGACATCGACGTCCGGCGACGAACCGAGAGCTACCTCCAGCAAGCGCAGCGCCTCGACGGCCTCGGTCGCATGGCGAGCGGCATCGCGCACGACTTCAACAACCTGCTGTCCGTCATCCTCTCGTACTCGGAGTCGCTGGCCTCGGACCCGGGCCTCAACGACGAGCAGCGCGCTCACGCCAGTGAGATCGAGGCGACGGCGAGACGGGCCGCGGACCTCACCCGGCAGCTCCTCACCTTCAGCCGGCACCAGAGGGTCAACGCGCGTGCCCTCGACTGCGAGGAGGCCATGAACAAGCTCGAAGGGCTCCTCAACCCGGTCTTCGGTTCGAACATCAGCTTCACGTGGAGCGTCGAGCAGCAGGGCCTGGCGGTGCTGGCTGACCCGTCGCAGTTCGAGCAGGTGGTCATGAACCTCGCGGTCAACGCCCGCGACGCGATGCCCAGCGGAGGCACGGTGTCGATTCGGGTCGCGCCCCACGTCGCGCCCGCGTTCGTCGCGTTCGAGGTGCGCGACACTGGCACTGGAATACCGCCCGAGGTCGTGCCGCACATCTTCGAGCCCTTCTTCACCACCAAAGGCGAAGGCAAAGGCACGGGCCTGGGGCTGGCGACGGTGCAGGGCATCGTGCAGCAGAACGGCGGGACCATCAGCGTCTCGACCGGCCCCGGCGGCACCACCTTCACCGTGCTCTGGCCCGCGGCTGATGAAGCGGTCACCAAAGGGGCGCAGGGCGCCACCCTCGTCGCGCCGGTCGTGCTGGGCAAGGGCGAGCGGCTGCTGGTGGTGGAGGACGACGTGGCCGTTCGGCGCCTGGTGCACGCCACCCTCGCCCACGCGGGCTACCTGGTGAGCCCCGCTGGGAATGGCGCCGAAGCGCTGTTCCTGCTCACGCAGAAGGGCGCCGAGTTCGACGCGCTCATCACCGACGTGAACATGCCATTCCTGGGAGGCGTCGAGCTGGTCTCGCGGCTGGCGTCGATGGGCTGGAACAAGCCGGTGCTGTTCATCACCACCGAGCCCGAAGCGCCCGCGACCGTGCAGCGCCGAGGCGAGCGGCAACGGGTGCTCTCGAAGCCGTTCTCGAGAACGGAGCTCCTGACGACCGTCTCGCAGATGCTGGAGTCCTCGGCGTCGGGGCGCGGCCCATGAGGCGGGTCCTCTTCGTCGACGACGAGCAGTCCCTGCTCGATGGGCTGGCCAACTCCCTGCGGCGCTTCCGCTCGCAGTGGCAGATGAGCTTCGCGTGCGGCGGCCGAGCTGGGCTGGAGCGGTTGGCGGCGGAGCCGTTCGACGCGGTGGTGAGCGACTTCCGCATGCCCGGCATCGACGGCGAGGCGCTCCTCCGCGCCGTTCAGGCGCACCACCCCGACACGGTTCGCATCATCTTGTCGGGCGAGAACGACGACGGTCGGTCGCTCCGGTTGCTCGACCTCGCGCATCAGTTCCTGGCCAAGCCGTGGGAGAGCAAGCTGCTCTTCGAGGCCGTCGAGCGGGCCTGCGCGCGTCGGGCGGCGTTGGCTTCACCAGCGGTTCGCGCCCTCGTGACCCAGGTGGGAGCGATCCCCGCGCTCCCGGCCACGAATCGCCGCCTCGTCGAGCTGCTCGCCCGGCCCGACGCCTCGATGCCCGAGGTGGCGGCGGTCATCGAGACCGACCCGGCGCTCACCGCGAAGGTCCTGCAGCTCGTCAACACAGCCTTCTTCGGCGTGCCTCAGCGACTCGTGCGGGTGCTGCCCGCCGCGCGCTCTCTCGGCGTCGAGCCCTTGAGGGCGTTGACCTCGTCGGCGGGCGCCTTCGACGAGGCCGGCGGCAACCACCTGGTCGAGCACCTCACGTCGACCCGTCCCGCCCACGCCGCGGCCATCGCCCGCGCCCTCGCCCCGCCGGGGCCGATCGCCGACCTGGCCTGCGCGGCCTGTCTCCTCCGCGACGTGGGCCAGTGGCTCCTCGCCGCCCGTCACGGCGAGGCGTGGCTCCCGCTCGTCCGCGCGCGCCAGGGGAGCGCAGAGCGACTGGAATCGACCGAGGCCTCGGCGCTGGGCTGCGACCACGCCCAGGTCGGCGCGTACCTGTTGGCGCTCTGGGGCCTCCCGCAGGAGCTGGTGGCCGCCGTGGCCAGTCACCATGGGCCGGTCGCGCCGTTCGACGGGGCGCTCACCGCCGAGCAGTGTGTCTTCCTGGCGACCGCGGTCGTCGACGGGGCCCCCGAAGACGCCATCGAGCGCGCGGGGCTTGGCGGGCAGCTCGAGCGCGCGCGCGAGCTCGCCGTCAGCATGCCGGCGTGAGCGCAGGCGCGCGCCTCCAGCGCATGGCCGGCTCGAACGAGCTCGGCTGGCGTATGGTGCCGGCCCGCTCGCCGTCGAAGGGGACGCTCCCGTGGGCCTGCTCGACCCCGCACCACCGCCGTACGACCCGCTCGAGTGGGTCGAGCTCCCGTTCGAGGCGCGCGGCCGGCAGGTGTGCGAGGCGTGGGCGCTGCAGGGCTACGGCGCGCCGCGCGCGGTGTACGTCGCGTACGCGCTGAAGATGGTGGGCTACGTGGCCGCCTGGGTCTTCTTCTGTCGCTTCACGCCCGGCCTCGGCGAGCTCGGCACGGTGTCGCAGTGGTGGCTGCACCCCGTCGCGTTCCAGAAGGCCATCGTGTTCAGCCTCTTCTTCGAGGTGCTGGGGCTGGGCTGCGGCTCGGGGCCGCTCACCGGCCGCTACCTGCCGCCGCTCGGAGGCGCGTTGTCATTCCTGCGGCCGGGCGCCACCAAGCTGCCCTTCTTCCCCGGCGCGCCGCTCATCGGTGCCGACCGCCGCACGCTGCTCGACGTCGCGCTCTACGCCGCGCTGCTGGGGGCGCTGCTGCGCGCCCTCGTCGCGCCCACGCCGGGCTTCGAGCACTTCCTGCCCATCGCGGTGCTGGTGCCGGTGCTGGGCGTGCTCGACAAGACCGTCTTCCTCGCCGCGCGCGCCGAGCACTACTGGGTGACGGTGGTGTGCTTCACCTTCGCCACCGAGTGGATCGCCGGCGCCATGGCGGTGCAGCTCGCGCTCTGGTTCTTCGCGGGCGTCTCGAAGCTCAACCACCACTTCCCCTCGGTGGTGGGCGTGATGACGAGCAACGGCCCGCTCACGCGCGCGGACTGGCTGCGCAAGCTGATGTACCGGCGCTTCCCCGAGGACCTGCGCCCCTCGACCCTCGCCCGGGTGCTGGGCCACGCCGGCACCGCGCTCGAGCTGGCGGTGCCGCTGGCCTTCCTCGTCACCCCGCTGGGCGCACAGCCGTTGGTGGCGGTGGGGTTGATGCTGGTGCTGCACACGTACATCACCAGCAACGTGCCCATGGGCGTGCCGCTCGAGTGGAACCTTGCCGTCGTCTACGGCGGCTTCGCCCTCTTCTGGGCGCACCCCGAGGTGTCGCTGCTCTCGCTGGGGCCTCCCTGGGTGGCCGCCTTCGTGGTGACGATGACGCTGGTGGTGCCCATCGTCGGCAACCTCCGCCCCGACCTCGTCTCGTTCCTGCTCGCCATGCGGTACTACGCCGGCAACTGGGCCTGCTCGGTCTGGCTCATTCGCAAAGACGCGGTGAAGAAGCTCGAGCGGCTCAATACCTCGAGCCCGTGGATCTACGACCAGCTCGCGCGCTTCTACGACCGGCGCACCGCGGTGGGCATGGTGGGCAAGGTGATGGGCTTTCGCCTGATGCACCTGCACGGCCGGCTGCTCCCGCACCTGGTGCCCAGGGCGGTCGAGCGCCTGCAGGACTACGAGTGGCTCGACGGCGAGCTCATCGCGGGCCTCGCGCTCGGGTGGAACTTCGGCGAGGGCCACCTGCACCAGGAGCAGCTCCTCGCCTCGCTCCAGCGGCAGTGCGGCTTCGAAGAGGGTGAGGTGCGCTGCGTGTTCATCGAGTCACAGCCGATTCACGTGCAGGCGCTCGCGTGGCGCGTCGTCGACGCGAAGACCGGTCCGCTGGAGCGCGGCGCTACCCCCATCTCGACGCTGTTGGCGCAGCAGGCGTGGAGCACGGCCGCGGGCGCCTGAGCTGCCGACGGGCGGGCGCTCCTCACGGGTCGAGCGTGAACGAGGGAACCAGCGGAGCACCGCCGCGCTGCTCCCACGCGCGCGCCTCCTCGAGCGCCGCCGTCACCTTCACGACGAAGGCCCCCAGCGCGAGCCCGCCGTCGTCGTGAAGGCCGCCCAGCAGCTCCAGCGCCGAGGTGAGCAGCTTCACCGCCCCGCGCGGCTCGTCGCGCGTCGCCTTCACGCAGCCCGCCGCGACCATGATCAAGCCCTGCAGGAGCAGCCGGTCGGCCCCCGCCTCGCGTCGCCAGGCCGCCTCCCACGTCTCGTGCGCGCCTCCGAAGTCGCGCTGGTTGAACTTCGCGCGGCCTGCCTCCAGCGCGGTCGCCGTGTCCGGCCTCATCGCGCCACGGTAGATCGCCGCGCCGCGCGAATGGAGGCGCGCTGCTCCACTGCCCACACCAGGTGTCGCCTCACCACCTCACACGTCCGAGTCACCTCGGGGGCTTCGGGGCCCGGTCGCGCTCGGAACGCGCTGTGCACTGCGTCCCCACATGCGCGCACTCATGCTCTCGGGGTTGGTGGTGACGGTGCTCTTCGGCTGCGGCGCCGAGCTGGCGGCTCCCGCAGACACCACCCCCAGCGCGCCGGCCCTGCTGGTGCGCGTCTCGAGCGGCACCCTCGAGCTCCCGGTGGGAGAGACGGTGCGGCTCAACGTCACCGTCACCGACCCGAGCGGCGCCACCGTCGCCGGCGTCGACGCCCTGGAGTGGAGCATCGCCGACGCCGAGGTCGCCTCACTCAAAGAGGGCGTGCTCACCAGCAAGAAGCCCGGCACCACCACCGTCACCGTCACCGCCTACGTCACCCGCCTGGGCGCGAGGGCGCAGGGCCAGGCCGTCATCACCATCAAGGGCCCGACGGGCGCGACCGGAACCTGTGGCGACGGAACGTGCGCCTTCGCCGAGGCCTGCGAGTGCCTCAACGACTGCGGCGCGTGCAGCGGCGGGCCCACCTCGCTGTTCTCGGGCCTCACGCCCACCGACTCGGCCGCCGGCCCCGTCACCCGCGCCGTCGTCGTCGGCAGCAAGTTTCGCGTCGCGAAGGCGGGCCGCGTGCGCACCCTGAAGTTCTACAAGGCCGCCGGCGACACCGGCACCCACCGGGGCGCGCTCTGGTCGGCGACTGGCCAGCAGCTCGCGCAGGCGACCTACCGCAACGAGACGCTCGCGGGCTGGCAGCAGGTCTCGCTCTCGGCCCCCGTCACCCTCACCCCTGGCGTGACGTACGTGGTGTCGCTCCACAGCTCGACGGGCCAGGTCGTCTCGAGCGGCGGCTTCTTCGGGAACGCGATGACGCAGGGGCCGCTGCGCGCGCTCGCCGATGGCGAAGACGGACCCAACGGGCTCTTCCACCCGTCGACCTCGAACCGCTTCCCCACCGAGTCGGCCGGGCCCCTCAACTACTTCGTGGACCTCGTCTTCGAGCCCACGCCCTGAGGGTGGGTCGAACGGCGTCGGCAGGTCGACGCTCACCCGCCGCAAGCGCATGGGCTCTCCTGCGGCGCGCGCGACTGGCTGTGGTTAGCGTTTCCAGGTGCTGGATTCGGTGGAACGCCTGGTGGTGACGCGGTGGCGCCAGGCGCTCGCGTTCTTCGATCGCGAGGTCTCCAGCGACGAGGCCCACCGGCTGCGGGCCTCCTTTCTCCTCCTGGCGCTGCTGGGCGGCGCGGCGGTCAGCCTCGTGCTGGCGCTGACGTACGCGGTCTTTGGGCGCCTCGGCGAGGCGTCAGGCGCGACCGCCGGCGCGGTGGTGTGCGGGCTCGTGCTGGCGCTGTGGGTGAAGACGCGAAGCCTGTCGACGGTGAGCGAAATCTACGGCGCGGCGTTCTTGCTGCTCTTCGCCGGCGTGTCGCTCGCGCTCGGTCACCCCGACCTGTTGGTGTGGCTGGCCCTCGGGCCGCTGACGTTGCTCTTCTTCGCGGGGCGCCGGGCCGGCGTGCGGTGGCTGCTGATCGTGATGGCGGCGGTCCTCGGCGCCAGCGGGCTCTTCCTCTCGGGCGTCGTCGAGCCGCGCGTCACCAGCGGGCTCGCGGCCCTGCTCGTGCGCACGGCCCTCTTCATTCCCGTGGTGACCGCGCTCGGCTTCCTCTTCGAGACGGTGCGCCTGGGCGCGATGGACTCGCTCCGAGAGGCGCGCGCCGTCGCGGAGCAAGCCGACCAGAACAAGGACCGGTTCCTCGCCAACGTCAGCCATGAGATCCGCACGCCCCTCAACGGCGTGCTGGGCACGACCGAGGCGCTGCTCTCGGGCCGTGACGCGATGGCCCCCGCGGTGCGCGAGGGCCTGAGCGTCATTCAACAGAGCGGCCACCTGCTGCGCGTGCTCATCGACGACCTGCTCGACGTCACCCGCATGCGCGAGGGCAAGCTGACCCTCTCGCAGGCGCCGTTCGCCGTCGCCCAGCTCGTGCAAGAGGTGGGCGCGCTCCACGCGGGCACCGCGCAGCTGCGGGGCCTCTCGTACCGCGTCGAGGTGCAGGTGCCCCGCGAGCTGAGCCTCGTGGGCGACCGGGTGCGGGTCGCGCAGGTGCTCAACAACCTCATCGCCAACGCGGTGAAGTTCACGCTGCGCGGCGAGGTGGTGGTGACGGCGCGGGCGACGCCGGTCGCCGGTCGTCAGGTGTTGCGGCTGGCGGTGAGCGACACCGGCCCCGGCATCGGCCTCGAGGAGCGCGAGCGCCTCTTCACGCCCTTCAGCCAGCTCTCCGCGGCGCGCGGGCTCGGCGGCACCGGCCTGGGGCTGGTGATGTGCCAACAGCTCGCGCGGCTGATGGGCGCGGTCATCGAGCTCGACAGCCAGCCGGGGAAGGGCAGCACCTTCTCGCTGGTGGCCCCCATGGAGCAGGCGAGCGCGCCGAAGGCCCTCGCCGCCGCCCAGGGGCAGCACCGGTTCTCGGGCCGGGCGCTGGTCGTCGACGACAACGCCATCAACCGCCGGGTGGCCGCGGCGCTGCTCGAGCAGGCGGGGCTCCAGGTCTTCACCGCCGATGACGGAGCGGCAGCCCTCGCGCTGCTGACGCGCGAGCGGGTCGACGTCATCTTCATGGACGTGCACATGCCGGTGATGAACGGCCACCAGGCCACCCGGGAGCTGCGCCGCCGCGAGCAGGTCGCCGGGCTGCGCCGAACGCCCGTCATCGCGCTCACCGCCAGCGTGCTCGATGAGGACCTGCGGCTGTGCTTCGAGGCCGGCATGGAAGACGGCCTCGCCAAGCCCATGACCGTCGCGGCCCTCCACGCGGTGCTCGACCGGTTCGCGCCCACCGCGCCCGCGGCGCCGTCACGCGCGACTGGCTGAGGGCGTTACTTCTTCGGCTCGGGCTTCACCGCCACGCGCCGGTTCTTCGCCCAGCACGCCTCGTTCTTCTCGGTGCACAGCGGGCGCTCGTAGCCGTAGCTGATGGTGTCGAGCTGCGCGCGTGAGACGCCGAGCGTCTGCAGGTAGGCCTCGACGCCCGAGGCGCGCTTGCTGCCCAGCAGCATGTTGTACTCCTCGGTGCCGCGCTCGTCGGCGTTGCCCTCGATGGTGACGTGCAGCGCGCTCGAGGCCCGCAGGCACCTGGCCATGCGCTGCAGCCCGGGCGTGTCTTCGGCCCGAATGGTGGCCACGTTGAACTCGAAGTGCACGCGCATGCCCGAGCACTCGGCGAGGTCGGCGGTGATGGCGACGCACTGCTTGCGAAGGCAGAGCGACCCATCGGCGCAGTCGGTGTCAGAGGCGCAGGCGGTGACGGCCTCGGCGACGGGCGCGGGCGCAGGGGCTGGCGGGGTGGCCTTCGGCGCGGGCGCCTCGCTCACCTCGGCCTGCTTGGCGGTGTGCGCACAAGCGGCGAGCGACAGCGCGGCGACGGCGGTCACGGCGGTGAGCAGCAATCTCATGGGAATCCCTCCGGTGCTTCGGGTTGGTGAGACACTTCACTACCTGAGGCGTGGCGTACCACGTGATGACGGTCATCAAAGACGCGGCGCGGCATCGAAGAAGAAGCTGCGGGGCATGATCCGAGCGCTCTGCCTCCTCCTCCTCGGCTCAGCCTGCGCGCAGGTGAAGCCCACCATCAAGGCCCAGCCCTTCGACCTCGGCGGGGTGCGCGCGTCGGTGCGCGAGTTCCCCGGCGCGTCCATCTGCGACGCCGAGCCGAGGTTCCTCATCGACGAGCTCGCCTCGGTCAACGGCCTGCTGCGCCACGTGGTGCAGACGCTGCCCAGCGCCGACGCCGAGCTGACCGACGGCGCCATCGCCCTGGTGGAGGAGTCGGTCGAGCGGCTGCCGGTGCTGCTGGCCTCGCATGAGAAGAGCCTCTCGTCGCTGCAGCGCTGCGCGTTCGCGGCCTCTGGCGCCTGGCCCGGGCTCATCGCGCGAGGTCGGGAGCTGATGAACGAGACGCGCGCGCGCCTCGAGGCCGCGCCCGGGCAGCTCCAGGCCGCGAAGCAGGCGCGGGTGCTCGAGGCGTGGCGTCGTGAGCGCCTGAGCCAGCAGGTCGCGGCGACCCGCGCCTGCGCTCCGAAGAAGGGGGCGGTCGTCTCGTTCGCGTGGACCGAGGGCGCCACCACCACCTGGCTCTTCTGCGACGGCGCGCAGGTGACCCGCGTGGCCGGCCAGGCGCCGGTGCTGGAGCGGCCGCTCCCCGAGCTCAGCCGCGGGCGCCCGGTCAAAGACGCGGCGTACCTCTCGGCGGTGGAGCGCTACCCGACGGCCTCGGTGTTCCCCCCGCCGCAGGAAGAGGTGCTGTCGGTGTGGTGACTCAGGGCTCGTCGCCCAGCTGCCGCAGCGAGGCGAGGTCCTTGATGAGGAAGCCGAAGGGCTGAGGCACCAGCACCCCCTCGCGCTTCCACTGGCTGATCTGCCGGCTGGCCGTCTCGAGCGTGGTGGCGGCGAGCGCGGCGAGGTCTTCTCGGCGCAGGCGCACCGGCAGCAGGGTGCCTCCGGGGAAGGGCGTGCCGAAGCGCTCGACCAGGCCCAGCAGCACGCGGGCCAGGCGCTGCTTCACCCCGCCCGCCGAGAGCGCCTCGAGGCGCCGGGTCAGCCGGAGCACCTCTTGCGCCAGCTCGAAGGCGAGGGCCACGGCCACCCCAGGCTGCTGGTCGAGCGCCGCGCGGAGCGCCTTCGTCGGCACCAGGGCCACCCGCGCCTTGCGCAGGCACCGCACGTCGAAGTGGTAGGCCGCGCGGAGCGAGAAGGCCACCTCACCCACCAGCTCGTTCGCGCCGGCGACGTCCACCATCACCCGCCGCTGGTGCGCGCGCTCGACCGCGACGCGGCCGTGCAGCACCACGCCGAGCTCCTCCGCCTTGTCTCCCTGGCGCCAGAGCCGGTCCTGGGCGCGCAGCTGCACCACCCGGGCGCGACGGGCCAGCTCCAGCTGCAGCGTGGGCGGGAGCGCCGAGAACACCGGCGCGGCCTTGAAGGCAGCGAGCACCTCTGGGTCCACCGCGCGGGGCATGCGGTCGAGCCTCCCACAACGTCGGGGCGCGCTCACGGAACGTCGTTCACCGAGCGCCTCCCGCGGGTTGGCAGCCGGGGCGGCTCGGGGCGCGGGTGACCTCGACGGGCACGCCGCTGAGCGCCGCGTTGCCGCTCAACACGTCGACGCGCTGGTCGTCGCTGAGGTCGTTCACGCTCGCGCCCGGGTGGGCCGCCGCGACCTGGAGCCGCACGCCGTCGCGCCCGTGCCCGTAGCCGTGCGGCAGGCTCACCACGCCGGGCATCACCTCGTCGCTGACGTGCACCGGCACCGTCACCGCGCCGACCCGCGACGAGACGGTCACCGCCGCGCCGGTCTCGAGGCCGCGGGCCTTCGCGTCGGTGGGGTGCATCAGCAGCGTGCAGCGGTCTGCCCCGCTCACCAGCTTCGGCACGTTGTGCAGCCACGAGTTGCAGTCGCGGGTGTGCCGCCGGTTGATCAACACCAGCCCGTCGCTGGCCTGCGCGCGCTCGAGGCGCGCCACGTCGGCCGCCGCGAGCGCGGGACACAGCTCGACGCGCCCGCTCTTCGTCTGCAGCCGTCGCCGCAGCGCCGGCTCGAGGGGGCCGAGGTCGAGGCCGTGCGTCGCCGCGGCCACCTGCTTCAACGAGAGGCCCCAGCGTCCGCCGCGCGCGCCCAGCCGCAGCCCGAGGTCGAGCAGCCGCTTCGGGCCCAGGCGCTCCAGGGCCACCCACGTCAGGCGCTGCTTCAGGCCGCCGCCCCGCAGCGCGTCGAGCCGCTTCCCCAGCCCCGCCAGGAGCTGCCAGTCGTGCCGCGCGTCGGGGCCCGGGTCGAAGAGCGCGTCGGCGTGCTTCGCCACGGTGCGCACCGCGAGCATGGGGAACACCACGTCGAAGTGCAGCCGCTCGAGCGCCGACGGCGGCGGGAGGATGAGGTGCGCGTGCCGCGTCGTCTCGTTGAGGTACGGGTCGATGCTCACCATGAAGTCGAGGCCGGCCAGCGCGCGGTCGAGCTGCCTGCCGTTGGGCGTCGAGAGCACCGGGTTGCCGGCGAAGGTGAGCAGCGCGCGGAGCTGCCCGTCACCCGGCGTCAGCATCTCCTCGGCCATCACCGACACCGGCAGCTCGCCGCCCACCTCGGGCAGGCCGCGCACCCGGGAGCGCGTGCGCCCGTAGCTCCCCGGGCCGATCGACAGCGGCCTCGGCAGCCAGCGCGGGTCGAACGGCGGCATGGGGAACATCGCGCCGCCGGGCCGGTCGAGGTTGCCCGTCACCGCGTTGAGCACGTTGATGAGCCACGCGCAGAGGGTGCCGAAGGGCTGCACCGAGGTGCCCATGCGGCCGTAGCAGACCGCCGTCTTCGCGCTCGAGAAGGCGCGGGCGAGGGCGCGAACCGTCGGCGCCGAGAGGCCGGTGGCGGCGCTCACCGACTCGGGCGTGAAGGCGCTGGCGAGCGCGCGCACCTCGTCGAGGCCCGCGAAGGCGTCGGCGTCGACGTGGGCCTTGAGCGGCGCGGCGAGCACCTCGTTCACCAGGGCCAGCAGCAGGAGCGCGTCGGTGCCCGGGCGAATGAAGTGGTGCGCGTCGGCGCGCGCCGCCGTCTCGGAGCGTCGTGGGTCCACCACCACGAGCGTGCCGCCGCGCTGCTTCAGGGCGTCGAGGCGCCCGCGCAGGTTGGGCGCCGTCAGCAGGCTCCCGTTCGACGCCAGCGGGTTCGCGCCCAGCATCAGGAGGAAGTCGGTGCGGTCCACGTCGGGCACCGGCAGCAACAGCTGGTGTCCGAACATCCAGTGCGCGGCCAGCATGTGCGGCAGCTGGTCGACCGAGGTGGCCGAGAAGCGGCTGCGGGTGCCCAGCGTTCGGTAGAAGGCCGGGCCGAAGAGGAGGGCCCCGGTGTTGTGGGTCGTCGGGTTGCCCTGGTACGTCGCGACCGCGTTGCGCCCGTGGCGTCGCTGCACGTCATGGAGGCGCTGCGCGGCCTCGTCGAGCGCCTCGTCCCAGCCAATCGCCTTCCACTGCGTGCCTTCGCGGCGCAGCGGCTGGCGCAGGCGGTCGGGGTCTTCGTGCAGGTGCTGGAGCGCGGTGGCCTTGGGGCACAGGTAGCCGCGGCTGAAGGGGTCGTCGTCGTCGCCGCGAATCGACGTCACCCGCTCGCCCTCGGTCTCGATGCGCAGGCCGCACATCGCCTCGCAGAGGTTGCACGCCCGGTAGTGCGTCGTCATGGGCGCGAGCGTACGCCGCCCTTCGCCGGTCTGCGTGAGGCTCAGGCCGGCCGGCCGCGCGGCCGGTGCTGCCCGCCCAGGCCGAGGTACCCCAGCACCAGCTGGCTCAGCTCGGCCACCAGCGTCTCGGTGTCGAGCTGGGCTGGCCGGTCCAAGAGGCGCAGGTGGGTGACGGCCTCGACGGCGGTGACGAGCACGTAGGTGGCGACCTCGACGTCGAGCTCGCGGAACTGGTCGCGGTGGGCCTCGAGCCACGCGCGCACCAGCGCCGCCGACTGGTTCGACACCTGCTGCATCGCCACCACGCCGCTGCGAATGGTGGGCACCTGCTCCATCAACACGCGGTGCAGTTCGGGGTCGTTCGCGTGCAGCCGCACCAGCGCGCCGATGTAGTGCCGCACCAGGGCCTCGATGCTGCGCGGCTGCTCGCCGGCCGTACGAATCGTCTCGAGCAGCAGCGTGTAGCCCTCCTTCGCGTGCTCCTCGGCCAGCGCCGCCACCAGCGCCTCCTTCGACGGGAAGTACTGGTACAGCGAGCCGATGGAGACGCCCGCGCGCCTGGCCACCGCGTTGGTGCTGCAGGCCGCGAAGCCCTTCGTCTTGAGAATGTGAGCCGTCGCTCGGAGAATCGAGTGCACGGTGTGCTGGGCGCGCTCCTGGCGGGGGAGTTTTCGAGCGAATTCAGCAGGCTGAGCGGGCATCGCGGGGGCTCTCGGGAAAGCGAGTCGAAAATGTGAGTCGGCGCTCATATTATCGCCGCCATGAACGCGACGCCAGCCCCCGCCTCCACTTCGTCCGTGCCGCTCCCAGTGCCGTCGTTGCCGGGCTTGCCGTTGGTCGGCGTGCTGCCCGAGCTGCAGCGGGACCCGCTGGGGGTGATGGAGCGCGCCACCCTCTCGGCGGGGCCGATGGTGCGGCTGCCGCTCCCGCTCGGCGTGCAGGCCTTCCTCTTGAGCGACCCGGGCCTGGTGGAGCACGTGCTCGTCACCAACTCGCGCAACTACGTCAAGCAGACGCGCGGCTACGAGATGCTGCGCAAGGTGTTGGGCAACGGCCTGGTCACCAGCGAGGGCGACTTCTGGAAGCGCCAGCGCCGCATCGCCCAGCCGGCCTTTCACCGCGAGCGCCTCTTCGCGTTCGGCGAGACGATGACGAAGGCGGCGAGCGAGATGGTCGACGGGTGGACGCCGGGCCAGCCCTTCGACGTGGCCGACGCCTTCATGCGCGTCACGCTGCGCCTGGTCGGCGAGACGCTGCTGTCGAGCGACGTCACCTCGGCCAGCAGCGAGGTCGGCCAGGCCATCACCGTCGCGCTCGAGCACCTCATTCACCGCACGGTGCACCCCTTCAGCTTCCCCGAGTGGGTGCCCACGCCCGCCAACCTGGCCTTCAAGAAGGCGCTCGAGCAGCTCGACGACGTGGTGCTGGGGATGATCGCCTCACGGCGCGCGGGCCAGGGCCCGAGGAACGATCTGCTCGCGATGCTGATGGAGGCGCGCGACCCCGAGACCGGCGAAGGCATGAGCGACGCGCAGCTGCGCGACGAGGTGATGACCATCTTCCTCGCCGGGCACGAGACGACGGCCAACGCGCTGGCGTGGACGGTGGTGCTCCTGGGCAGGTCGCCGGCGGTCGAGAAGCGGCTGGTGCAGGAGCTCGACGAGGTGCTCGGCGGCCGGCCTCCGGCGATGAGCGACGTGCCGAAGCTGCCCTACACCGCGATGGTGCTGAAGGAGTCGATGCGCCTGTACCCACCGGTGTGGACGCTCGCCCGGCGGGTGGTCGAGACCGAGGTCGTCGACGGGCTCGTCTTCCCGAAAGACGCCATCATCTTCATGTGCCCCTACGCGCTGCACCGGCACCCGAAGTACTGGACCGACCCCGAGGCCTTCGACCCGGAGCGCTGGGCGCCCGACGCGCCGCCGCCGACGAAGGGCGCGTACCTGCCCTTCAGCATGGGGCAGCGCAAGTGCATCGGCGACACCTTCGCGATGGTCGAGGCCCAGCTGGTGCTCGCGACCCTGATGCAGCGCGTGCACCTGTCGCTGGTGCCGGGGCAGGCGTTTCAGACCGAGCCGTTGATCACCCTGCGCCCCAAAGGCGGGGTGACGGTGGTGGCGAGCAAGCGGTAGTCAGCGCGCGCTCCGCAGCGCCTCGTCGAGCTGGCGATCGAGCGCGGCGCGGCGCTCGGCCTCTTCGGCCTCCAGCCTGGCCGCCATCACCTCGAGCGAGTCCACCTCGGGCTCGCGGCGCACCACGCCGGTGCGCGGCTGTCCGAAGAGCGCGCGCAGCACCAGCACCACGCCCGCGACGGCGAGCGCCACCAGCGCCACCTTCAGCGCCGCGACGCCCAGGCTGAAGAGCAGCCCCAACGCGACGAACGCCATCACCAGCGCTGGCGGCCCGAGGAACACGACTCCCACGACCGTCAGGAGCACCACCAACCAGGAAGGCATCTTGTTCGAGTGCATGTGGCTCCTTCGCCGTCGCTCTGGCGACCGCGCCCCGATGACGCGCGGGCCCGGCGCCGATTGCGGCCGAGCGGGGTCACGGCAGCTCGAACGCAGCCACCAGCGGGGCGTGGAAGGAGCCCGCGAAGCCAGCCTCGGGCGGCCGCGCCCCTTCGTCCTGCAGCCCGTCGTTGAGCGCCCAGGCGGCCACCTCGCCCTGCATCAACGCTCGCGACGCCAGCAGGTGGTCGACCAGCTGCGGGCGCCCCTCGTGAATGAGCGAGAAGCGGCGGGCCTCGGGCACCCGCTCGCCCAGGGCCGCCAGCACGCGCGCGCGCAGCTCGGGAGCGCCGGTGTCCTCCTCCCGCGCGCGGAGGACGCGAAGCGCGGTCTCGCCCAGCTCGGCGTTCAAGTCTCCCGCCACCAGCACGCGGGCGTCCGGGGCGTCGTCGAAGCAGCGGTCCACCAACAGGCGCGCCTCGAGGGCCTGGCCGGTGCGCTTGAGGTTGGCGAGGAAGAAGCCCTCGGCCCAGCCGGCGGTGGAGCGCCAGTGCATCGGCCCCAGCTTCTGGCCCTCGACGGGCGCGGCGATGGGCGCGCGCAGGTGGGCGACGATGACGTGCAGCGGGGCGCCTTCGGGCAGCTGCACCTGGGCGTAGAGCAGCGGCCTGTCCCAGGCGACCGGCTGTGGCTCGGCCGAGCGCGCCGTCTGCCGCCGCACCTGCAGCGCAGGCACCAGCTCGTTGGCGACCGCCTGACAGGCCAGGAGCGGGTAGCGGCTCAGCAGCGCCAGGTTGTGCACGTCGTTGAGCCCGCCGTTGGGCAGCCCCGCGGCGAAGCGGTGGAAGGCGGCGTACGGCGTGTCTTCGACCAGCGCGTCGAGCTGCACCAGCCGGCGCGGCGCCTGCGCCGCCGACCGCTCCGAGCCCACCTCCTGCAGACACAGCACGTCGGCCTGCAGGGCCAGCAGGGTGGGCCGCAGCGCAGACACCCGCTCCGCCAGCGGCGTGGGGCTGCGCGCGTCGAAGTTCTCCAGGTTCCAGGTCGCGACGCGCAGACGCATGCGGCTGTTCTCGGGGCCTGCGCTGTTATGTGATCGCACGGGGTCTCAGGGTGTGGTTCCACTCAAAGTCTGATCTTTGGACGCCCCATGAGCCACGATATCTGTCGCAACGTAGACACCATCTCCCGAATAGACTGTGACGAGGGAGGTCGTACCAGCCGGTAGCGAAGACCGAGCACGAGCACGAGCACGCGTACGCGCGCGCACGTTGCGCCCGACGTGACTACGTCGTGACGAGCGGCTACGACGGCGCGATGTTGCTCCCGTACCTCGCCCTCCTGGCGGCTGCGCCTGGTGCGACCATCGCTGTGCCCACGGTCGTCGCGGAGGACAAGGCGCTGATCGAAGCCCTCAACCCGATCGTCGCCGGCGAGGTGCGGGCCCGAGCACCTGCTGGCAGCTCGGTGCTCACGAGCTCCGACATCGCCGTCGCCATCGGGAACGAGCGGCAGCGCGCGCTGCTTGGCTGCGACACCTCGGACTGCCTCGCCGAGATTGGCGCGGCGCTCTCAGCCGATGAGCAGGTGATCACCTCGATCTCGGTGCTCGCCAGTGGCGTGACCGGAACGCAGTACACCGTCGAGGTGCGACGCCTGTCGGGCGCGAGCATGACTCGCCTGGGCTCAGGTCTGGTCGAGGTCTGTGGTGGCGGGAGCCGACTCGCCGACGCGGTCAGAGGGGCGGTCGCGCTCGCGTTCGGAAGTCCCTCGAACTTCGCCGGGGGCGAGCGCTGCGCCCCCTTCTGGACGGTGCCCACGATGATTGCGGGGGGCGGGCTGGCGGCGGCGGGGACGGTCGGCATTGCCTGGGGCCTCTCGACGAAGTTCGCCTTCGACGCCCAGCAACTGCCGGGCGCCGCCCAGACGGTCTCTCGTGCCGACGCGATGCTCGCGCAGACCCTCTTCGTCACCGGCCTCGTCACCGGCGCCGTCGGGGTCGGCCTGATCGTCGCGTCGACCGCCCGGCTGCTCTGGCAACCGGCAGCTCCCGTGGCCATCAGCGTGGCCTTCGTCCACGGGGTGACGGTGGTCGTCGTCGGGGGCTCGCTGTGAGGCTCGCGCTCGGGCTCGTCGGGTGCGTGGCAGCCTCCTGTCTCTTCGACCCTGCTGGGCGCTATCGCTGCGAGCCGGGCGATCCCTCCTGCGAGGTCGGCGGGGGTGGCGCCGCGACGGGGGGAGCGATGGCCGGCGGCGGAGCGAGCGGCGATGCTGGCGGAGGAGACGCTGCCGGAGGAGACGCTG
>JACSRE010000155.1 GCA_014879945.1 Myxococcus sp. | reverse complement strand
CGTCCCCGACGCCCGCGCCCCCCGCTTCCCTGCGGGCGGTGACGCGCGCCCCGCCCGCGCGCCCAGAGGCGAAGGCGAGCACGCCGCCGCTCCTCGTCGTTCGGGCGCCGCCATGTCGCGGCTGTTCTTCAGCATCGGCAAGGCCGCCGGCATTCGCCCGCAGGACCTCGTGGGCGCCATCGCCAACGAGTCGGGCATCGAGTCGAAGCAGATCGGCGCCATCGCCATCGGCGATCGGCACTCCTTCGTCGAGGTCGCCACCGACGTCGCCGACCAGGTCATCGCCAAGATGCGCGAGTCGAAGATTCGTGGGCGCGCGGTGCAGGTCGACCACGACCGCTCGTTCTCGCGCTGAACCGCAGGCGCCTGGCCCGCCGCCGGAAGGAAGCGCCCGCTCGGGTGTTGCTCCCGGCCGGGCAGGTGGGCTGGCCACGTGGCCGTGAACAGCCCGACGACGCCGTCGTCACTTGCCTTGACGCGTCAATCGGCCGGGGTCTATGGGCCACTCTCCCGCCGCGCTCATTTCAAGGGGTTGTTCACATGCGCAGGTCTCTCATCGCCGTCCTCTTCGTCACCCTCTTCGCCAGCGCGGCGCACGCCGATCTCAAGCTGGGCTACGTCGATCTCCAGCGCGCGCTGCTCGAGGTCGGTGAGGGCCAGGCCGCCAAGTCGAAGCTCAAGGGCGAGATGGACAAGAAGAAGTCCGAGCTCGACGCCGAGCAGGCCAAGCTCACCGACGACAAGGCGGTGCTCGACAAGCAGGGCGCGATGATGAGCGAAGAGGTGCGCACCCAGAAGTTCACCGAGTGGCAGAAGCGCCTCTACGACGTGATGCAGAAGGCCCAGAAGGTCCAGGTCGAGCTGCAAGAGAAGGAGCGCAACGAGCTGAAGAAGATCTTCGAGAAGATGGACCCGATCATCGCCAGCATCGCCCAGCGCGAGGGGCTGACCATGGTGTTCGAGAAGACCGACTCGGGCCTGGTCTACGCGCCGCCGAGCCTCGACCTCACCAATGAGCTGGTGCGCACCTACAACGAGAAGCACCCGGCGAAGTTCGGAGGGGGCGGCAAGGCCGTCTCTGCTGGCGGCGCCGGCAAGGCGGCGGCGGCGCCGGTCAAAGAGGCTCCGAAAGACGCGCCGAAGCAGTGAACGCGGGGCCGCGCCACCTCGAGGACGGCAGGGCGCGTCCTCTCTCGGAGCTGGCCGCGCTCGTCTCGGGCGAGGTGCTCGGCGAGCCGTCGACGCCGATCGTCGGCGTCTCGGGGCTGGAGCAGGCGAAGGCCGGGCAGCTCTCGTTCTTCGGCAACCAGAAGTACAAGAAGCAGCTCGCCGCGTCGGCCGCCTCGGCGGTGCTGGTGCCGCGCGACTGCCCCCCGTCCGAGCGCGGCGTGGCCTTCGTGCGCGTGGACAACCCGCACCTGGCGTTCGCGCGCATCGCGCAGGAGTTCGCCCCGAGGCGGGTCTTCGCTGCCGGCGTCGCGGCGGGCGCCCACGTGCACTCCAGCGCCAGCATCGCTGGCACGGCCACCGTGCAGGCCGGGGCCACCATCTGCGCGGGCGCCCACGTCGGCGCGCGGTCGGTCATCGGGCCCGGCTGCTACGTCGGCGCGCGCGCGCGCATCGGCGACGACACGGTGCTGATCGCCAACGTCTCGGTGCTCGACGACTGCCTCGTCGGCGAGCGCTGCCTCTTGCACTCTGGCGTGGTCATCGGCTCCGACGGGTTCGGGTTCGCGTTCGACCCCTCGATCCCCGCGCACGTGAAGATCCCCCAGACGGGCATCGCGCGCGTGGAAGACGACGTCGAGATCGGCGCCAACTCGTGCGTCGATCGCGCCACCACGGGCGAGACGGTGATCGGCCGCGGCACCAAGATCGACAACCTGGTGCAGGTCGGCCACAACTGCGTCGTCGGGCCGCTGAGCATTCTGTGCGCGCAGGTCGGGCTGGCGGGCTCGACCGAGCTGGGCATGGGCGTGGTGCTGGGCGGCCAGGTCGGCGTCGCGGGCCACCTGCGCATCGGTGACCTCGCGAAGGTCGGCGCGCAGGCCGGCGTCATGAGCGAGGTCGGCGACGGCGAGATCGTCAACGGCTCCCCCCAGATGGACGCGAAAGACTACATGCGCGCGGCCGCGGTGTTCCGCCGCCTGCCCGAGCTGAACCGCACGATGAGAGACCTCCAACGACGGCTCGACGCGCTCGAGCAGGAATCGAAGAAACCATGATGGACATCACCGAGATCCAGAAGCTGCTGCCCCACCGCTACCCCTTCCTGCTCGTCGATCGGGTGGTCGAGTTCGAGCCCGAGAAGAAGCTGGTGGGCTTCAAGAACGTCACCGCCAACGAGGAGTTCTTCAACGGCCACTTCCCCGGGCACCCGGTGATGCCGGGCGTGCTGATCCTCGAGGCGCTGGCGCAGTCGTGCGCGCTGCTGGCGTACAAGAGCTCGGGCCTCGACCCGAAAGAGAACGTCGTCTACCTGATGTCGATCGACGGCGCGAAGTTCCGCAAGCCGGTGGTGCCGGGCGATCGCCTGACGCTGACCGCCGAGGTGCTCCGCCACAAGGGCCCCATCTGGAAGCACCGGGGCGTGGCGACGGTTGACGGACAGGTGGTCGCCGAGGCCGAGTTCCTCGCGACGGTGGCGAAGGCGAGCGAGGCCGAGGCGAAGCCGTGAGCGTTCACCCCACCGCCATCGTCCACCCCGACGCGCAGCTGCACGCGACGGTCGAGGTCGGCCCGTACGCCATCATCGGCGCGAAGGTGAAGATCGGCGCCGGCACCGTCATCGGGCCGCACGCGGTCATCGACGGCGACACCAGCATCGGGGTGAAGAACCGCATCTTCCACCACGCCTCGGTGGGCGCGCAGCCGCAAGATCTCAAGTACGCCGGAGAGCCCACCCGGCTCGTCATCGGCGACGAGAACATGATTCGCGAGTTCACCACCCTGCACATCGGCACCGCCGGCGGCGGCGGGGTGACGCGCGTCGGCAACAAGAACCTCTTCATGGCGTACAGCCACGTCGCCCACGACTGCCTCATCGGTGACGGCTGCGTGTTCGCCAACTGCGTGGCGCTGGCGGGGCACGTCGAGGTGGCCGACCACGTCATCGTCGGCGGGCTGTCGGCGGTGCACCAGTTCACCCGCATCGGCAAGCACGCCTTCATCGCGGGCGGCTCGATGGTGGGCATGGACGTGCCGCCCTACTGCACCGCCCAGGGCGATCGCGCCGAGCTCGCCGGCCTCAACACCGTCGGCCTGTCCAGGCACGGCATGTCGGACGAGCAGATCGGCCGCATCAAAGAGGCCTACCGCATCCTCTTCCGCTCGAAGTTGGGGCTGAACGAGGCGGTGTCACGGCTCAAGGCCGAGCACGGCGGGCACTCCGAGATCGAGCACCTGCTCGAGTTCATCGCGGCGTCGAAGCGCGGCCTCACCCGCTGAACCAGAGGGCTCGGCACGTGCGCGCCATCGGCCTCATCGCAGGCAACGGGCGGTTCCCCACGCTCTTCGCGCAGGCCGCGCGGGCGAAGGGCCTCGCGGTGCACGCCGTCGCCCACGAGCTCGAGGCCGACCCCTCGCTCGCGCACGAGGTCGACTCGCTCACCTGGGTGAAGGTGGGCCAGCTCGACGCCATCGTGAAGACCCTCGCGGCGCACGGGGTGACCGAGGCGGTGATGGCCGGCGGCATCGGGCGCATTCGCAGCTTCACGCAGGCGCGGCCCGATCTGGGCGCGCTCAAGCTCGCGGCCACGCTGCGCAGCATGCGCGACGACGAGATGCTCCGGGCCGTGGCCGACTTCTTCGAGCGGCGGGGCGTGCGCATCGTCGCGCCCACCGACTACGTGCCCGAGGTGTTGGCTGGCGAGGGGCACCTCGCGGGCCCGGCCCCCACCGCCGCCCAGCTGCGCGACGCCGAGGTCGGGCGTGAGGTCGCGACCGCGCTCGGCGCCGCCGACGTCGGCCAGACGGTGATGGTGAAGGACGGCGCGGTGCTCGCGGTCGAGGCGGTCGAGGGCACCGACGAGGCCATCCGCCGCGGCGGCAGGTACGGAGGCAGGGGCGCGGTGGTGGTCAAGCGCGCCAAGCCCGGGCAGGACCTGCGGTTCGATCTGCCGGCGGTCGGCCCCACCACCCTCGAGGTGATGCGCGAGGTCGGCGCCAGCGCGCTGGTGGTCGAGGCCGGCAAGACGGTGCTCCTCGACAAGGCGCAGCTCTTCAAGTGGGCCGAGCGGCTGAACATCGCCGTCATCGGGCGTTGACGGCCGATTCGCTCTCCAGCCATGAAGTGCACCAGCCAGGGCGGCCGCCTCGAGGGCTGAGGCGTGGGCGGTTGATTCAGGACCGGTGCGTGGCGCGCAGCGGTACACTCCCCGATGCATGGCCGCCGCGCGTCCCCAGCCGTCTGCGCCCTTCGTGAGCCGCGAGCTCAACGGCGAGCACCTGCTCGACGAGCTGGCCGAGCTGCGAAACGCGCAGGTCACGCAGCGGCACCTCGAAGACATGGTGCGGGCGCTGCGCGAGCTCGAGGGCTCACGCGTGAGCGAGGCCGTCACCCGGCTCAAGGCGTTGGCCACCAACCGCTTCGCCGGGCAACCGGTGATCGCCTCGCTCCTGGTGCGGTGGTCGTCGAAGCTGAAGACCGAGCTCGACGTCGGCCTGCTCGTCTCGCACCTCGAGCGCATGACGCTGGTGTCGGCCCTGCTGACGGCCTTTCGACGTGGCGCCGACCGCCTGCCGAAGGGTGGGCGCGCGTGACGCAGAAGCTGCCCGACGAGATCGAGGCGGTGCTCGAGGGGTGGTCGTTGCGGAGCAGGCGGCTGTTCCACGAGCTGATGGAGGACGCGACGAGCGAGCTGCAGCAGGAGCTGGTGCAGCGCGCGCTGCTCGCGGGCCACACGCCGGGCGAGGTGCACGCCTTCGCCGACGAGCTGCGCGGGCTCTCTGACGAGGCCTGCTTCGAGGCCTGTACGCTCGATGACGACGCGCCCGAGGGCTACACGGTCGCGCAGCTGCTGCGCGCCGAGTCAGACCCGCTGTTCGCCTACGAGGTCAAGGGCGGGGCGCTGACGCCCAATGAAGACGACGACGCCCCCTCGGTGCCGCTCTCGCCGCAGCGCCCCGAGGTGATGGAGGCCCGCGACGACCGCGCGCGCCAGGCTGACCCGGTGCGCCGGGCCATGGAGCAGCGCCAGGGGTTCGACGCCAGCTCGGGCCGCTTCCCCGCCGTGGCGCCCTCGAGGTCGGCGGCGCTCGGCGGCGCGCCCGTCTCGCCGTCGGGGCAGCTGCCGGCGCCGGCGCCGCTCGCGTCGGGCCGGCTCTTCGAAGATCTGCTCACCGATGCGACGCGGGCGATGGGCGTGACGTGGCGAGAGGTCGAGCTCGAGGTGGCCGGCGGCCTCACCATCGCGCAGGGGCTGAACCACGCGGCCGCCGCGCTGGCGAGGTCGATTCCCGTGCCGTGCGTCATCGGCAACGCCCAGGGCCGCCCCTTGCGGTTCGTGTTGATGCTGCAGAGCTCGACCTCGGGCACCAGCCGCGCCTTCCAGCTGTACGAGCCCTTCTCGCAGGAGCTGATCTGGGCGAACGAGAAGGACCTGCTGGCCAGGGGCGAGCTCCCGTTCGACAACAAGGCGCTGCGCACGCTGCTGCGCATGGCGCTGCCGACCGGCCGGAGCCTCTGACGCGCCCCGGTCGCGCCCGGTGCACGGCCGGAGTAGACCTGCGCCCGTCATGTCACGACTGCTCGCGCTCCTGCTCTGTGCCGCTCCCTGGCTCGCCTTCGCCGACGCCATCGACGTCACGCTCGCCAACACCCAGGTGATGAAGGGCACGGGGTGGCCGCAGGTGAAGGTGTCGATCGTCGAGCCCATCGCCGGCTTCAAGTTGAACCTCACCCGCAGCGACGGGAAGCGCTTCGAGTGGAAGGGGGGCGGCAGGCCGGGCGTCACCCGCACCATCGAGCTCGACCAACCGGTCGGGAAGTTCACCTGGAAGGGCGAGCTCACCGTCAACTTCCCCAACGCCTCGACCGGCTCGATGCCCCTGGAGTTCGAGACGCAGGTCGCCGCGCCGCTCCACATCACGGTGGACAAGGACAAGGACGTCGACCTCGAGAAGCGCTCCATCACCTTCAAGCTCACCAACCCCGCGGGCAAGGCCGAGCTGAAGGTGCTGATGGACACCGGAGACTTCGCCTTCGACGGCGAGGTGCCGTTCTCGGGAGAAGCGCCCGGCACCCCGCTGACCGTCACCTGGCCCGAGCGGGCCGGCAAGCCGCTCAAGCTGAGCCTCAAGGCCTACGACACGCTGGGCGTCTTCATCGGCGTCGAGTTCTTCCCCTGGAGCTTCGAGATTCCCCACGACGACGTCACCTTCGACACCGGCAAGTGGGACATCAGGGCCGACCAGCAGCAGCGCCTCGACGAGGCGGCCTCGAAGGCGCTCGAGGCGATCGGCAAGTTCGGGAAGTACGCCGACGTGACGCTCTTCGTGGCCGGCCACACCGACACCGTCGGCCCCACCAGCAGCAACCGCACGCTGTCGCTCAACCGCGCGCGCGCCATCGCGAGCTACTTCCGCAAGAGGGGCGTTCGTATTCCCATTCGCTACGAGGGCTTCGGCGAAGAGGCGCTCGCGGTGGCCACCGACGACGAGACGGCCGAGGAGCGAAACCGGCGCGCGCAGTACATCATCGCCATCGACCCGCCGCGCATGTCGAACGCGCGGTTCGCCCCGGCCTGGCAGAAGCTCTGACCGGCGCTAGCGGTTGGCGTTGAAGTCGAGCGACGGGGCCGACTTGCCGTCCACCACGACGTCGAACGACTCGGACCGCTTGGGGTGAACCAGCGTCACCTTGTGCTTGCCCAGCGGCATCTTCACCTTCGCCGTGCCGACGACCTCGGCCGCCTGCCGGCCGTCGATCATCACCTGCGCGAAGGGAATCGCCTTCACCGTGACGCTCCCGTACCGGGGCGCCTGGGCGGTGGGCCTGGGCTCGACCGGCGGCGTCGTCGTCGGCTTCGGCTCCTCCTTCGGCGCCTCGACGACCGGCCCAGGCGAGGTGGCCACCGCGACCGCGCCCGCGTCGATCGAGCGCTCGTCGGGGGGCATCGCGACCGGCTCCAGCGGCTTGACGGCGATGGGCGGGTCGACCGGCTCGGCGACGACGACGACCGGGGGCGCCGGCTCCGGCGGCGGCGCAGCCGGGCGCGTGAGCGCGTACCCGAGGCCCACCAGCACCACCAGGGCCGTGGCCACGCTGGCGACCAGCACGGCGGTGGAGCGGGGCGGGCGCGCCGGGTCGGCCGCCTCAGTCGGGCCCGAGATGGATGGCTCCGAGAGGTCGAGCGCGATGGCCCGCGGCTTGAGCACGGTGGGCTCTCGCAGGGCGCGCTGCTCGTCGGCCGCCCTGGCCGCCGCGCTCTCGGCCATGCGCTGGTGGACGTCGAGCTTCACCGAGTCGCTGACGCGAATGCTGCTGTTGTCGATGTTGAAGGGCTCGGCGCCGAGCGGCTTGCGCTCGGGGTCGGTGCGCTTGTCGGTGGCCCGCGGCCCCACGTCGGTGCCGTCGATCAGCGACGGGAGCGACTGTGACGGCCGCAGCGCCGGCATCTGGTCGGTGCGCGACGAGGGCTGCAGGGCGGGGTGCTGGTCGGTGAGCGACGCGCTGGCCAGCGCATGGGGTGGCAACGGCTGGGCCGCTGGGCGCATCGCGTCGGTGCGCACCGCGTCGCCGCGCACCGGTCGCGCCGGGGCCTCGACGGCGCCACGCTGATGGGTGGGCGCGAACGCGGGCACCTCGGCGCGCCCCTTCGCCAGCTCGGCCGAGCGATCGACCGCGTGGGTGTCGCCGAGGCCGAACGACGACGCCTGGGGCACCACGCCCCGCTGAACCGCGGGCGTCCCCATCGGCGTCAGCGGCCGCTCGTCGGCCTCGATCTCGTCGCGATAGACCTGCTGCAAGAAGAGCGAGACCGAGGTGTCTTCGACCGACTTCGCGGCCCGCAGCACGAAGGTCGCCAGCGCGCGCTCGAACTCGAAGGCGTTGGCGTACCGGTCGGCCGGGGGCCGCGAGAGCGCCTTCAGCACGATGTCAGAGAGCTCGCCGGGCACGTCGGGGTTCAGGCGCGAAGGCGGGGCGATCAGGCTCTCTTGCACGGCGCGCAGCACGGCCAGCTCGCTGTCGCCGTCGAAGAGGCGGCCGCCGGTGAGCATCTCCCAGAGCACCACCGCGAGGGCGAAGATGTCGGTGCGCGAGTCCACCGGCTCGCCGCGCGCCTGCTCGGGCGCCATGTACGCGAACTTGCCCTTGAGCACCCCGGGCGCGGTGTGCGTCGTCGAGGCCTTCGCGATGCCGAAGTCGGTCAGCTTCACCGCGCCGTCGTACGAGAGCAGCACGTTGTGCGGGGTGACGTCGCGGTGGACGATGCCCAGCAGCTTGCCCTTGTCTGACAGCGAGTGCGCGTAGTGCAGGCCCCGCGCGACCTGCGCGCCGATCTCGGCCACCAGCGTCGGAGGGAAGGGCACGCCGCAGTCGCGGCAGCGCTTGCGCAGATCGAACAGCGAGGCGCCGCGCACGTACTCCATCGCGATGAAGTACGACTGGTCGTGCTTCCCGAAGTCGAAGATCTGCACCACGTTGGCGTGGTTGAGCCGCGACGAGAGCCGCGCCTCGTTGATGAACATGTCGATGAACTGCTGGTCGCTCGCCAGGAAGCTGCGCACCACCTTGATGACGACGTCTTTCGAGAACCCCTCGGGCCCCACCGCCTGCGCGAGGTAGACCTCGGCCATCCCGCCTTCCGCGAGCCGTCGCTTGACGATGTAACGGCCGATGGCGGTTCCGGGTGACAACATCGAGGGACCGGCACTCTAGCGCCGTCCCCCCCCAGTCAAAATGTCCGTTTCGGAACACCCGCGGCGCGGCGATGGCGCGGCGGCGCGGGGGCCGGTAAAGACGGGCGACTGCCGAGGGGGCTGCGTGCGATTCCTGTGTTTGATTGGCCTTTGCATCTGCTTCGCCACGGGCGCCGTGGCTGCGCCGAAGACGCTCGTGGTCGGCGCGGGTGACTGTCAGAGCGTCGAGCTCGTCACCGGCCTCAACGACTTCAGCGACGCGCTGCGCGAGCAGCTCAAGACCGACCTCTACGAGCCAGACGTGGTGCTCGACATCGTTCGCCCGCGGCCGACCCGCAGCCTCGAAGACGTGGAGCGGCAGATCGAGTCGGCGCGAACGCTCTTCTACAACGGGCAGCTCGAGCGCGCCCTCGATCTGCTCCGCCAGGCCCTCGCCGAGCTCGAGCGCGCGCCCATCGCGGGCCAGCCGTGGAAGGTGACCTCGCAGGCGCTCGCGCTCCAGGGCGTGGTGCTCACCATGCTGAACAAGAAGCCAGAGGCCGCCGACTCCTTTCGTCGCGTGCTGCGCGTCGAGCCGGCGCACGCGCTGAGCCGCGACGAGTTCACCCCTTCGGTCATCGCCCAGTTCGAGGGCCACCGCCGGGAGCTGGCGCGGCAGAAGCGCGCCACCATGACGGTGCAGTCGACGCCCCCGGGCGCCGAGGTGCTCATCGAAGGAAAGGTGATGGGCGTGACGCCGCTCAAGCTCGACCTGGCGCCCGCGACCTACCGCCTCGCGGCGCGGGCTGGCGAGCGGGTCTCGTACTTGCGGGTCGTGTCGGTGCCGCGTGACGGCCAGGTGCAGGTCGACCTCGCCGCTGAGGGCGCGCTCTCGACCCAGGCGCCGCTGTGTCTGGCGGCCAGCGAGAAGCTCGCCGAGGCCGCCGCGCTCAAGCTCGCCAACACCGTGACCGCCGACGATCTGCTGATGGTGCGGCTCGAGGGGAGGAAGGGCGAGCCGGGCCGCTTCGTCGCCTCGCGCTACGAGATCCGCAGCGGGTCGATGGTGCGTGAAGGCCGCGTTCAAGCGCCCTCTCGCGGCAAGCCGGCCTTCGGCGCGCTGGCGACGTTCCTCCTCACCGGCCAGGGCTCGTCGCTCATCGTCAGCCCCGAGGCGCCAGCGAGCGCGCGCCCCGCGCAACCCCAGGCGGCGGCGGGCCCGTCCAGCACGTCGAAGTCGTCCAGCACGCCCAGCGCGTCGAGCCAGGCGCCCCTCGAGCCCATGCCGCCACCGCCGCCACCTCCCGCGGTGGAGGCGCGAGGCCCCATCTCGGCTGGCCGCGTCGCCTCGTTCGCGCTGATGGGCGCGGGCGTGGCGAGCCTCGCGGGCGGCGTGGTGGCGTGGCTCTCGGGAGACGCCGACCGCACCAGCCTCGCGAGCCTCCTGGTGAATGGGCGGCTCCCTGAGCCCTCGGCCCCGACGCACCGTCAGGCGCTCGACGCCATCGCGCGCAACGGCTCCAACCAGACGCTCACCTTCGCGCTCCTGGGGGCGGGGGTGGGCCTCGCGGCGGCCGGGCTGGTGTCCTTCTTCGCGTTTCCGGCCGAGCCGGTCTCGGTGACGGCGCTCCCGCTCGGAGGCGGAGGCGGTGGCGTCTTCGTCAGCGGCGGGTTCTGAGGTTCAGGCGGTCGGCTGCACGGCGCTTCGCTTCGGGGTGATGGCCAGCCGCTTGAGCTCGGCGTCGAGGCGGCCCGTCAACATCAGCGCCCACATCTTCCAGTCCCCGAGGAACGACCACAGCGGGTAGGTGAAGGTGGCGGGCCGGTTCTTCTCGATGAAGAAGTGGCTCACCCAGGCGAAGGCGTAGCCCGAGAGCAGCGCGCCCAGCAGGTACGCGGGCGTGAGGGTGACGATGGCCGTGACGAGGTTCAGCAGCGCCACCCAGGAGCCGACGAAGTGAAACCACCGCGTCGCCGGCAGGCTGTGCTCACCGAGGTAGAAGGGCCAGAACGCCTCGAACGACTGAAGGCGAGGGGCGGTCACTTGGCGAAGATCTTCCTGAAGAGACCGACGATGCCCGACTCGTTGGTGCTCTTGAGCTCATCGACCTTCACCTCTTTGCGCTGCCCCGGGGCCCCGGGCGCCAGCGACTCGGCCTGCTTGAGCCCCTTCTTGCGCGACGGGTCCAGCGACATCGCGCTGAACTCGTCTTCTCCTTCGTACGCCACCTGGGCACGGGGGCGGTCGTTGGGAGAAGACGGAGTCGAGCCGGTCGGAATCTTGGGGTTCGCCATTGCACCTACAATGTAGGGACGATCGGTGCCTCGGCGCAATCGACCTGCCCAAAACGTTGACCACCTTGTCCTACCGTGGGAGCGTCGCCGCCTGATGCTCGGGGCACGTTTCGCCATCGTCCTCGCCGCGGCCACCCTGTGGGCCTGCGGCCCCGTCCAATCGACCAGCTTCCTGATGGATGCGGAGACCATGCTCGAGGCGGCGCGAACGGCGCAGGCCGAGAAGCTGTCTCCCTACGAGTGGACGGCCGCCAACCTCTACCTGCACAAGTCGAAGGAAGAGGTCGGCTACGCCGACTTCGAGCAGGCGGTGGACTACGCCAAGAAGGCCGTCGACTTCGCGACCCGCGCGCGTGATGGCGCCGTGAAGTCGGTCAGGCGCGGTGAGCGGCCCGGCACCGTCGGCTCGACGGCGAGGCCGGAGTGATGCTGCGGCGATGGGTGGGACTGGTGGCTTCGCTCGCGCTGCTGCCCGCGCTCGGCTGCTACAGCTCGGCGCAGATCCGCGCGTCGGCAGACATCATCAAGGGCGACATCGAGCGCGCGAAGCGGTCGAACGCGCTGCGCTGCGCCCCGCGGGAGCTCGCCTCGGCCGAGGCCAACCTCGACTTCGCTCTCGGTGAGCTCGAGCAGGGCAACTCGAGCCGCGCCCACGACCACATCCTCGACTCCGAGACCGCGTCGAAGAAGGCGCTGCTCCTGTCGAAGGACTGCGCGCCGCGCCAGGTGGTGGTGAAGGAGCAGCCCCAGCTGGTGGTGAAGATCGAAGAGACCGACACCGACGGCGACGGCGTCGTCGACAAAGACGACCGCTGCCCGCGGCTGCCCGGCCCGCCCGAGAACAAGGGGTGCCCGGTCGAGGCGCCGAAAGATCGCGACGGCGACGGCATTCCCGACCCGGTCGACTCGTGCCCCGACCAGCCCGAAGACAAGGACGGCTTCCAGGACGAAGACGGCTGCCCCGAGGCCGACAACGACAACGACGGCGTGGTGGACGCCGCCGACAAGTGCCCCATGGAGCCCGGCCCGATTCAGAACCTCGGCTGCCCCGTCACCGACAAGGACCGCGACGGCATTCCCGACGACAAGGACAAGTGCCCGAACGAGCCCGAGGACAAGGACGACTTCGAAGACGAAGACGGCTGCCCCGACCTCGACAACGACAAAGACGGCATTCCCGACAGCAACGACAAGTGCCCGAATGCCCCCGAAGACAAGGACGGCTACCAGGACGACGACGGCTGCCCCGACCCCGACAACGACAACGACTCGGTGCCGGACGAGAAGGACGAGTGCCCCAACCAGCCGGGGTCGGTCGAGAACAAGGGCTGCCCGAAGAAGTACACCATGGTGCAGGTGACGAAGGACCGCATCGAGATCAAGAAGCAGATCAACTTCGCCACCGGCAGCTCGAAGATCGTCGGCGCGGTGAGCCAGGCCATTCTCAAGGACGTCGCCGAGGCCCTGAAGGACAACCCCCAGATCAAGCGCGTGCGCGTCGAGGGGCACACCGACTCGGTGGGCGACGACGTGCGCAACATGAAGCTGTCTCAGGCCCGCGCCGACTCGGTGCGCGCCGCGCTCATCAAGTTGAACGTCGACCCCGCCCGCATGGACGCGGTCGGCTACGGCGAGACCAAGCCCATCTCGAGCAACTCGACCGCCTCGGGCCGGGCGGAGAACCGGCGCACCGAGTTCAACATCGTCGAGCAGTGAGCGCTGGGCCGTCGCCGATGCGGTGGGCCTCAAGCCGCTGCGTCAGCTAGTCCTGAACGCGATCGCGCGTGCGGCTCGACCCGGCCTCGTCACCGATGGGCGCGATCGCCTCGAACCGGCCCGAGAGGATGGCGTCGGTCTCTTTGGCGCTCTGCGACACCGCGTCGACGCTGTTGAGCAGGCCGTCGAGCTGCTCGGTCAGCTGGTCGGGGCTCGTCATGGTGAGGGCCTGATCGCGCAAGAGGCGCACCGAGTTCTCGATGAGGTTCATCTGCCCGCGGGCGCGCTGGAGGAAGGTGCGAATGTCGCGCACCGCGTCGACGCGCTTCTGCAGCACCTGGGCGTTCTTCTTCGAGAGCTCGACCAGCGCCGCGTCGGTGTGGTTCCGGCCGAGCGCCTCTTGCGCCTCGAGCTGCCGGGTCAGCTCCTTCTCCGACACCGTGCCCAGGTACGTCTCGCTCTTCTGACAGGCCGACGCGAGCTTCACGAAGCTCTGGTACAGCTGGCCGAGCTTCTCGAGCTCGGTGCGCAGCAAGACGGCGCTGAAGGTCGGGTTGTTGGCGATGTCGCGCTCGATCTCGCCCTTGAGATCTTCGAGCGCCCTGGCCCGCTGGAAGTCGCGGCCCGCGAGGTCCTTCAGCAGGCCTTGAATGCGAAGGTGCTCGGCCTTCTCGCGCTCCACGCGCGCCGCCTCTTTCACGGCCCGCTGAAACGGCCTGAGGTCGGGCCCGACCACCAGCCACAGCGCCTCGAGGGCCAGCGCGCCGACGCCGATCAGCCAGTCTTGCGTGGCGAGCGCCGCCAGGCCCGCGCCGCCGAGCAGCGAGAGGTTGTAGACGTTGAAGAACGCCGCCTTGAGGAAGTTGGGGCGGCCCTCGAAGTCCATCTCAGAGGCCCACGCGCACGTTGCCGTGCACCTGCAGGGTGTGGAGCATCTCGAGCACGTGCGCCTCGACGCGCTTGAACTCGGCCGACTGCTTCAAGCCCGGCTCGCGCGACTCGAAGAAGGGCACCTCGATGCGGTGCAGCACCTTCGCCGGCCGATGCGAGAGCACGAAGATGACGTCGGCCAGGTACACCGCCTCGGCCACGTCGTGGGTCACGAAGAGCACCGAGTTGTCCTGGGTGCGCAGCACGTCGAGGATGAGCGACTGCATGCCCCAGCGCGTCTGGGGGTCGAGCGCGCCGAAGGGCTCGTCCATCAAGATGACCCGCGGCTGGTTGGCCAGCGTTCGGGCGATGGCCACCCGCTGCTTCATGCCGCCAGAGAGCTGCTTCGGCAGCGAGTCGGCGAAGTCCTTGAGGCCGACCTGCTCGATCAGCTTCGTCGAGCGCGCGCGGCGCTCCTCGGCGGCGAGGCCCTGCAGCTCGAGCCCGTACTCCACGTTCCTGCGCACGGTGCGCCACGCGAAGCTGGTGTAGCTCTGAAAGACCATGCCGCGGTCGCGCCCGGTGCCCTCGACCGGCTGGCCGTCGATCAACACCTCGCCGAAGTCGGGCGTCATCAGGCCCGCCACCGCCTTCAAGATGGTGCTCTTGCCGCAGCCCGACGGGCCGAGGAACACCGCCAGCTCTCCGACGCCGGGCTTGTTCGCCAGCGTCAGGTTGACGTCGTCGACGGCCTGCACCGTGCGCCCCTGGCGATCGGTGTAGGACATCGACAGGTGCCGAAGCTCGAGCTTCGGCGTCGTGCCGGCCGACATGCCCTGCGCGGCCGCGGGCGGGGCGCTCTCAGACATCGACCTCCCTCCAGCCGAAGAGCACCCGGTTGAGCCCGCTGATCAAGAGGTCGGTCGCGATGCCGATGACGCCCACCACCACGATGCCCGCGAAGCTCCACTCGGGCTTCAGGTGCTGCTCCGCCAGGCGCAGGATGTAGCCGATGCCGTTCTGGGGGTTCACCAGCTCGGCGAGGATGATGTAGGTCCACGCGATCGCGTTCATCACCCGAAACCCGTCGAAGATGGCCGGCAGCGCCGCGGGGATGAGCACGGTGCGAATCACCTGCGCCTTCGTCGCGCCGAGGGTGAAGGCCGTCTGCACCAGCTCTTCAGGCACCAGCCGAATCGCGTCCACCACCGCCGGCAGCAGGAACACCACCGTACCCAGGAAGAGGAACGCCACCTTCTGCGACTCGTCGATGCCGAACCAGAGGATCAGCAGGGGAATGAAGGCGGTGATGGGCAGGTACCGCATCGGCGCCACGATCGGCTCGAAGACGCGGTTGATGAAGTCGAAGGCGCCCATCGCGATGCCCAGCGGCAGGGCGACGGCGATCGCCAGCGCGATCGCCTTGGCGATGCGCAGCCCGCTCACCGCGATGGCGCCGCCCAGGTCTTTCTCAAAGAACAGGTAGAGCAGGCTCTTCAACACCTGGTCGGGCGCGGGCAGGAAGAAGTGGGGCACCAGCGGCCCCGGCTGGCCGTCACGGGTGACCTCGACGTACGAGAGCACGCACCAGGCGCTCAACAGTACCGCGACCGAGATGAACGAGATCAACCGCGCGGTGCCCTTCGGCACCGACGTACGCAGCCCCCAGAGGGGCGCCTTCGCCTGACGCTTCGGCTTGCTCACGAGGCCATCACTCGGCGTTGAGGACGACCTTGATGTCGGTGCGCCGGTTGAGCGCGCGCCCGTCTTCGTTGTCGTTGCTCGCCACCGGGTTGGCGCTGCCCTTGCCGACGGTGACGAAGCGCTTGGCGTCGAGGTTGAAGTTCTTCACCAGGTACGCCTTCACCGCGTCGGCGCGCTTCTGCGAGAGCGTCTTGTTGGTGGGCTCGTTGCCGCGGCTGTCGGTGTTGCCCTCGACCTGCAGGTAGGTGTTGCCGAAGGCGAGCATGGTGTCGCCGAGCGAGTCGAGCGTGAAGTAGCTGCCGGGCATGATCTCGTCGGAGCCGGTGGTGAAGTGAATCGACAGGCTCTTCTTCACGATGGCGCGGTCCGAGATCTTCGGCTTGTCCTTGAAGGCGAAGCTCTCTTCCACCTTCTGCTCCCGGTACTGCGAGGCGAGCGAGGCGACGAAGCGGCCGTCCTTCCAGTCGGCGGCGTCGACCACCTTGGTGATGACGCCCTTCTTGCGCCAAATGACGAAGGCGCCGTTGAAGAGCGCGTCGAACGAGCTGCGGGGGCCCGAGAGCCCGAAGAAGATGCTGTTGTCGGCGAAGGCGGTCAGCTTGAGGCCCGAGAGCATGCCCGAGACGTCTTCCGGCGTGAGCTTGAGCTCGGTGGCCACCAGCTGGTTGGTGCCCTCGGGGTCCTCTTTCATCACGCCGATGGCGTCGAACCAGCCGGCCACGAAGTCGGCCACCGCCCTGGGCGACTCGTCGATGAGCTGCTGGCGCGCCACCAGGGTGTCGGCGATGACGTTGGTCGCGGCCACGGTGCTGACCAGCACGTGCGCCTCGTCTTCGCGCGCGGCCACAGCGCCCGAGAGGTCGGGCTCCCACGTCACGGCGGCGTCGACCTTCTTCGCCTTGAAGAGCGCGGCGGCCTGCGGGGCCTCGGGCACGATGGTGAGGTTCTTCTCGATCTCGGCGCGGTCTTGCGGCGACAGGCCCGACTGCGCGAGCAGGAACAGCAGCAGCCAGTGCGACGGCGTGTACTGGGTGGTGGCGATCTTCTTGCCCTTGAGGTCCTCGACCGACTTGATGCTCTTGAGGCTGACGATGCCGTCGCCGCCGCGGCTCCAGTCTTCCTGGATGATGGCCTTGGCCTTGATGCCCTTCTCGGCCAGCACGCTCGCCTCGCGCGCGTAGCTGTCGACGGTGTCCCACATGATGTCGACGTCGCCCGAGATGAAGGCCGCGAGCTTCTGGCTCGGGTCTTCGAAGAGCTTGAACTCGACGTCGAGGCCGTACTTCTTCTTGTAGAGGCTGGCGGCGCCGCCCGGCTTCATGCCCCCGTTGGCGACCAGGCCCGGTGCGTGGCCGGCCCAGGTGTTGATCGCGACCCGCAGCGGCCGGTTGAGGCTGCCGGTGCCGAGGGTGCCGGCCCCCGCGTTGAACGGGAGCTTGCCGTCGCGCGGCGCGTCTTCGAGGCCGTCGCGCAGCTTCGCGAAGTCGTCTCGGGTGACCTGGGTGTCGGCCTTTTGGCCAGCGCCGTCGTCGGTCTTCTTCGCGCTGGCGCCTGCGAACTCACGGAGCCGCTCGCCGAGCCCGAAGCGCGCGAACCCGATGTACCCGATGACGCCCAAGGCGACGAGGGCGATGAACAGCTTGCCGAACCCGGTGAGTTTCACGTGTGAGACCTCCGCCTCTGGTACGTCATTCGTCTGCGGTGCTTGCCGCCGGGGCCCCTGCCGGAGCGGGCGACGGCGTGTGGAAGAAGTCGAGCACCTTCGAGATCTGGCGCTTGCGCACGTCGGCGGCGGCGGCGAGGCCTGCCAGGGCGGTGGTGCGCTTGTCGATGGTGGCGCGCAGGGTGATGACCTGGTCTTCCAGCTTCGCGATCTGGGCCTGGGCGTCGGTGACGGCCCTGGCCGTCTGCTGCTCGTTGACGCGCACGTAGGCGTCGAGCGCCCTGGTCTGCGTCTCGACGGCCTCGACGATCTTCGAGATCTCGAAGCCGAAGGCCTTCAGCGAGGCCTCGACGATCTGCCGCTTCACGTCATCGCTGGCCGAGTCGGGCAGGTTCTTGAGCAGCTCTTCGGCCTTGCGAACGCGGTCGATCGCCTGCGGGTCGATGTCGGCGCTCTTGAACACCGCGTCGAAGTCGACGTTGGCCGGCGCGACCGCCTCGCTCGAGGCGCCAGGCGCTCGTACGACGGGGCTGGGGAGCGGGCGCGCGGGCGCGGCCGGCGCAGGCGCGACGGGGCTGGGCGCCGACTGCCGCGCGAGGGCCGCGATCTCCTCGGCCGCTGACGAGCCCTCGCCGTCTTCAATTTTCGGGGCCGCGTCGTCGGCGACGCTTTCGACGAACAGCCCGAGGATGCGCTTGCCGAGGCTCTTGTCGTCAGACATTCGCGGGGTTTGTAGCGCGCGCGAAAGACGCAATGAACCACATTCGCTCCGGTCGAGCGACGCAACTCGTTGAACTTCGTCACGAACGCGGCTGCAAATTGGTTCATCGGGGCGCGCGAGCGCTGTAGGTTCTTCTTCTATGCCCAAGTACGAGGTCCACATCCCAGCGGCTTCGCAGGGGGGGTTCAACATCACGCTCAAGGTGAACGCCGAGAACTGGATGGCGGCGCTCAAGGCGGGGATGCAGAAGCTCGGCGAGCAGGGGTCGGTCAGCTCGAACGTGATGGTCGACGTGCAGGAAGACCAGTCGATCCACATCACCGACAACATGAGCGGGCGCGTCTTCCGCATTCGTGAACTCTCGGACGAAGAGGCCGCGATCGCGCAGGTGAAGCGGCCCTCGCAGATTCGCCCCGCGGTGCCCAAGCGGCCCGAGGTGAAGACCGACCCCGGCCTGCCGGCGGTCGCCGACAACGCCAAGACCCTGGTGGGCCTCGCCCCGGCGGTGGACACCAACAAGACGATGCCGGCCATGCCGGCCGAAGAGGTGGCCAGGGTGCAGGCCGCCATCAAGGCGCAAGAGGCGAGGAAGGCCTCGAGCGAGGCGCCGACCGAGCCGCCGCCCAAGCCGTACCGGTCTTCGTCGCCGAGCCGCGTGGGCAGCAAGAGCTCGCCGCGCATCGAGGTGAAGAACGAAGACGTCGAAGAGCTCGAGCACCCGGTCAAGCCCGTCACCGCGCCCATCGGCCGGCAGCGCTCGAGCCCGAACTTCACCGAAGGCAAGCAGAGCGCCGAAGAGGTGCTCGCCGACGTCTTCATGCGCATCACCGAGATCGCCGACAAGAAGGAGATCGCCGAGGCGATGCAGTTCGTGCTCGATCTCGCGACCGAGAAGGTGCCGTGTGAAGCCGGCAGCGTGCTGCGCGCCGACCTCGCGACGGGCGATCTCACCTTCGTCGCCGCGACCGGCCCGCGCGCGAAGGAGCTGCTCAAGAGCAAGGTGGTGATCCCCGCGGGCACGGGCATCTCGGGCTTCTGCTCCTTCGAGGGCGTGTCGGTGGCCGTCTCAGACGTGCAGAAGGACCCCCGCTTCTATTCCCTCATCGCCGAGAAGTTCGACTTCGAGACCCGGTCGCTGCTCTGCGCGCCGATGATGACGCACGGGCGCTCCTTCGGGTGCCTCCAGCTCATCAACCGCAAGGGCGGGCCCCAGTTCGCGGAGCACGAGGTCGGCGTGCTGGCCTACCTGGCGCACCAGGCCGCGCTGTACCTCAACAACCGCATCTAGCCCGGGGCCGCTACTCGCCTGCGCTGGCGTCGACGGCGGCGTCGTCGGCGGGCTTGATCAGCTCGCGCAGCACCACCGTCGCGTAGCTGCCCGAGGGCAGCCCGAAGCCCAGCCGCACCACGTCGCCGCTGGCCTCGAACGACGGCTCGCCCAGGCGCACCCTGAGCAACCGCCGCGTCCCCCGCGTCTCGTCTCCGCCCGCCTTGAAGGTCTCGACCGTCACGCCCTCGGCCGCCAACACCTCGGCCTCGAGCGCGGCGGCGTCATGCAGCGGCGCGCGCATCTCGGGGCCGAACATGGGGCCGGTGGGGCTGATCTCGAAGGCGTCGGCGCGGGGTTGATCGACCTGCACGTCGTCGCAGATGAACTCGCCGCCGGTCTCCTGCTTCTTCAGCACGTCGCCCCGCAGCACGGTGGCGAAGAGGCCGCGCGTCAGGCGCAGGCCCAGCACCCGGTTGAAGAGCGCCGACTGGTACGCCGAGAGGAAGAGCTTTCGCTCGAAGCGGTCGCGGTGCCGGCCGCCGGCGAGCAGCAGCTGCCGCCCGCGGTCGGCGTTGTCACCACGGGCGCCGAAGCGCTGGGCGCCGAACGCGTTGGGCACGCCGCGCGCGATGAGCTGCTCGAACGCCGCCCTGGCTGCCCCGACGTCGCGCACGCCGCGCACCACCAGGGTGAAGCGGTTGCCGCGCAGGTGGCCCGTCTTGAGCTTGTTGCGGTGGCGAGACGTCTTGAGCACCGTGACGCCGGGCGCCGTGAAGCCCTCGAGCTTCGCCAGCGCCTTCCAGGGCAGCGAGAGCCACTGCCGGGTGACCGCGTGCTTGTCCTTCAGGCCCGCCCAGCTCACGTCGCGATCGGTCAGCCCCAGGTGCCGCGCCAGCAGCTTCGCCACCTCGGGCGTCGAGCGGCCGCGCTTCTCGATCCACAGGTAGCCGTGCTCCCCGTCGGGCAGCCCGTTGGGCTCGTAGGCCGGGAGCTCTTCGACCTCGAAGTCCTCGGGTGAGGCCTTGAACGAGCCGCCGCAGCCGGGCACGTCGGCGGTGAGCCAGGGCAGGGGGCTCACGTCGTCACTTCATGTCGATGGTGCTGAGCAGTTCCTTCACCCGCCGAGCCAGCTCTTCGTCGGCGCGCGACTCGAGCAGCTCCCCGGCCTGGAACAGCAGGAAGAACATGACGTCAGAGAGGGCCTGCTTCAGCGACATCAGCGGCTCGGAGCCCATCTGGCCCTCGGCCTTCAGCTGGGTGTACTGCTCGAGCACCTGCGCCTCGTCGAGGCTGCCGTCTGGGCTGAACGAGAGCCCGCTGAGCACCCGCGACGTCGAGACGCCCGACCCCCGCAGCGCCGCGTTGGCCGAGGCGAGGAACATCGCCAGCTGACCGCGGCGCGCGACCTCGTCACGCACCTCGCGGAAGATGAAGTTGAAGACGTGCAACACCTTGCGCTCGTCGATGACGGGCGCGCTCCACGGCACCTGGCCCACCGGGTCGGGCGGAGAGCGCAGCGGCTCGGGCGGCGGCGGCGGCGCGGCGGCGACGGCAGGGGCGCGCGGCGCCGAGGGCGCGGCCACCACCGCGGCCGCCGAGGTCTGGGAGACGGTGACGTAGTGCCCCTCGAGCAGGCGGTAGACGATGCGGGTGGCGTCGAACTCCGAGATCTTGAACTGGCGCCCCAGCTCGATCACCGTCTTCACGCCGTCGACCGCCGCCAGCAGCTGATCTTCGTCGGCCTCGAGCTTGCCGTCTGACGGGTTCTTGCGCACGACGTGCAGCTTCCCGTGCGGCACGCGCTTTCTGAACTGCGCGAACTCGTCGATCTTTCGAATGCTGTCCATCAACAGGCCCTGCATCGAGAGCGACAGGTTGTGCACCAACGACTTCTCGTCGAGCTCCTGGTCGATCAGCATGAAGGTGCCGTCTTTGGCCAACATCATGCCGTGGAAGATCTCGGTGATCTGCTCCTGGAGGCACTTGTAGAGGTCGTGCGCCTTGAGGAACCCGCGCTCCACCATGGCCTTGCCGACGCGCGAGGGCGGAGCGTCGGACAGCACCTGCTCGAGCTGGGCGCGGGTCACGTAGCCCAGCCGCACCATCACCTCGCCGATGCGGTCCGAGACGGAGTCGGACGCCGCCGAGCGCACCTCGCCCTCCTTGAGCGTCAGCATGCGCTCGAGCCCCGGCGCGGCCAGGCGCAGCACGCCCGTCCACCGGGCCTGCCCGAGAAAGGCGATCAGGTCTTGCAGGGGGAAGGTGCCGCAGTCGCCGGCGAGCACCACGCGGGGCCGCGCCTCGATGATGCCGCCCAGCGCGGGGCTCCGCACCAGCACCACCCAGTCGGGCGAGGTGGCCTGGAGCCGGTAGTAGCCCGTTCGACCCGTCAGCCCCGAGCTGCCGTCTGCCGACGTCAGGCCGCCCTTTGGATCGACCACGAAGCGCTGGTCGGCCACTTCAGTTCCCGTTCCAGCTCGAGTTGCCTGACAGCCAGTCCAGCTCGTCGTCGAGCGCGAGGAGCATGGTCTCGACCGAGAACGACAACGTCACCTTGCGGCCGTTGACGAAGACCGAGGGGGTCGAGTCGACGCCGCCCGCCTTGCCCGCCTCTTTCGAGGCGTTGAGCTCCTCCAGGTACCGCTTGTCGGCGACGGCCTTGTCGAAGGCCTTCTCGTCGAGGCCGATCTTCTTCACCAGCGCGCGAATGAGGCCCTCGTTGAGCGCGGTCTGGTTGTCGAACAGCGCGTTCGACATGGTGAGGAACTTGCCGTGGTCGCGCGCGAAGAGCGCGGCCTGGCCGGCCAGCATGGCGTTGGGGTGAATCGCGAGCGGGAAGGTGGCGAAGCACACCTTCACCTGCGGGCGCGCCTTGATGACCTCTTCGATCATCGGGCGCGCGGCGTTGCAGTAGGGGCACTCGAAGTCGCTGAACTCGACCATGGTGACCTTCGCGTCCTTCGGGCCCACGCACTGGCGCTCGTCGACCGTCAGCCGGGCCCGCTTGGCCGAGAAGGCCTGGTTGTACTTCGCCAGCGCGTTGAGCACCTCGGTGGCGGCGGCGCCCTCCGAGGCCTGGAACGCCGCGTAGCCCACCAGCCGCCGGGTGTGCTTGCAGGCGTCGCCCTTCTTCAGCGAGGCCATCAGCGTCAGCGGCCGGCCGCAGGCGTCGAACTCGTCGGTGAGGACGGTGACCAGCTCCTTCTTCGCCGCCGCGGGCAGCCTCGAGAAGTCGAAGCCCGGCAGGTCCGAGAGGAGTCGCGAGGGGTCGCCGGCCTGCGCAGACGCGACGCCGGGCGCGGTGGTGAGGACCAACACGAGCGCGCTCAGCGCTCCCAGGGTGCAGAACCGACGCGCCACGATGCGTTTCGTTGTACCCATGGGAGTTGGGCTTGTAAAGGAACGGCCTCGCGCTCGAAAGCCCATGCGACGACTCCTGTTGGTGCATACCGGCGGCACCCTCGGCATGAGCGGCCGCCGCCCGAACGCGCTCAAGCCTGGCGCCTTCTTCCGCACCGTGCGCGAGCGTGTACCCGAGCTGACGAAGCTGGCCCACCTCGAATTCGAGCTCTTCTCCAACGTGGACAGCTGCGAGATGCAGCCCGAGCTGTGGACCCGCCTGGCCACGCTGCTCCACCAGCGCCTCGACGACTTCGACGGCGCGGTCATCACCCACGGCACCGACACCCTCTCGGACACGGCGTCGGCGCTGTCGTTCATGCTGAAGAACCTCGACAAGCCGGTGGTGCTGACCGGCGCGCAGCGGCCGCTGGGTGAGGTGCGCAGCGACGCGCGGCTGAACCTGATCGACGCCGTGACCGCCGCGCTGCACGGACCGAAAGAGGTGACGGTCTGCTTCGACTCGCACCTCTTCCGGGGCAACCGCGTCAGGAAGGTGTCGATCGCCGAGTACGACGCCTTCGACAGCCCCAACCACCCGGTCCTCGGGGTGCTCGGCGTCGAGGCGCGCTTCGAGCCTGGCTTGAGGCGCCGCGGCCGACGCGCCCTGTGGCCGAAGATGGTGCCCGAGGTCTTCCTCTTGCGCATCTTCCCCGGCCTCGACCCCGGCCTGGTGCTGCCCCTGTTGCCACACCTCAAGGGCCTGGTCGTCGAGGCCTACGGGGCGGGGAACTTCCCCATCTCGAAGGCCCTCGGCCGCTCGCTGGAGCCGGTGTTCGCCCAGGCGCAGCGCCTGAAGATCCCCGTGGTGGTGGTCAGCCAGGCGCACCGCAACGGGGTCGACTTGAGCGCCTATGAATCCGGCGCGCTGGCGCTCTCGTACGGAGCCATCAGCGGAGGTGATCTCACCATGTCGGCGGCTGTGGTGAAGCTGATGCACGGGCTGGCGCACGTCGCGCCGCGTAAGCTCAAGGCGTACCTCGAACGATCGGTAGCCGGGGAGCGCAGCTGAGTGTTAGCGTTCTCTGAGCAGCTGACTGAGAGAAGGCATGGCTGAGGACAAAACCGCAGTCCACAGCATCAAGGATCTCCTGGGTGAGGCCCAGAAGAAGAACGCCGCGTACCTGATCGTCATCAGCGCGCGCTCTCCGGCGATGGTCGGTCGCATGATCAAGCTCGAGAAGGGCGAGCTGGTGATGGGCCGCAGCCCCGAGCTCGCGCTGCAGGTCGACGACGACGGCATCTCGCGCCGGCACTGCAAGATCGCCCAGGCCGCCAACGGGCACTTCCAGCTCGTCGATCTCGGCTCCACCAACGGCACCTATCTCAACGGCATCAAGGTCAACGTCGCCACCCTGCAAGACGGCGACAAGGTTCAGATCGGCGCCAACACCGTCGTGAAGTTCAGCATCCAGGACCAGCTCGAGGAGCAGTACCAGCGCTCCATCTACGAGTCGGCCACCCGCGACGGCCTCACCCGCATCTTCAACAAGAAGTACTTCCTCGACACGCTCCGCAAGGAGTTCGCGTACTGCCTGCGGCACCGCGTGCCCCTGTCGCTGGTGATGTTCGACATCGACCACTTCAAGAAGATCAACGACACCTTCGGCCACCCCGCGGGTGATGCGGTGCTGCAGAAGGTGGCCGCGAAGGTGAGCGAGACGGTGCGCCAGGAGGACCTGTTCGCGCGCTACGGCGGCGAAGAGTTCGCCCTGATGCTCCGCGAGTCGCCCGCCGACAACTCGATCCGCTGCGCCGAGCGGTGCCGCCGCGCCATCGACGGCGCCGACTTCGCCTTCAACGGCACGCCCATCAAGGTGACCATCTCCCTGGGCGTCGCGACGCTGTTCGACTCCGACTTCGCGCAGCCCGAAGAGCTGATCGGCGCCGCTGACAAGTACCTCTACCGCGCCAAGCGTGGCGGCCGGAACCGCGTCGACGCCGCCGACATCAGCGGCCCCTGACGCCCGCGCCGGCTCCACTGGCCCAGAGGCTGCGGTCGCGCAGGTGTCTCAGCTCTCCCACGGCTGGCGCTCGGCGAGGGCCGGCGCCGGTGCTGCGAAGCTCACGAGACCTCAGAGCGCACCCGCTACCGCGACAGGGGGGGGATGGCCGGCGGCGTCGGCGCGTCGAGCAGGTGGTCGGTGGTGGTGTCGTAGAACTCCACCCGGTTGCCGCCGCGAGCGGTGGCCTGCGTGAGCCCGTCTTGTGCCTGTCGCACCAGATCCGAGAACCCGTACTCCCGGCCCGGCTCGCCCGCCGCGACCCCGACCGAGATGGTGGGCTGCAGCACGTCGTCTCCGACCTGCAAGGTGGCGCGTGACACCCGCTCACAGATGCGCCGCGCGACGATCAGCGTGCCGGCGAGATCGGTGTGCGGCATCAGCAGCAGCACGCGGTCGGCCGAGTACTGCACCGGGAAGTCGGTGTCTCGCAACGACCGCCGAATCGCGAGCGCCAGGCCGCCCATCAGCTGCGCGCCCGCCTTCTCCATGCCCTTGAGCGGGTCGAAGGCCAGCAAGGCGAGCGCGAGCGGAAAGCCGTACCGGCGCGCGCGCTTCACCTCGACGAAGAGCACCTCTTTGAAGTGCGCGAAGGTGTAGAAGTTCGTCGTGGGGTCGAGAATGCCGTCGCCCGCCCGCGGCGCGGGAGCCGAGCCCTCCACCCGCCCGCGGCTGCTCCACTCGGCCAGGCGCACCTTCAGATCGTTCACCGAGACCGGCAGCGGCAGCACCGCGTCGGCGAACGGCGCCTTGAAGCCCTTCGCCTGGGCCGCGAGCACCAAGGCGTCGGGCGCCTTCTCGCGCACCGCGCGCGCCAGCCGTGACGGCGACCTGGCCGAGGCGCCCAGCACCACCAGCTGCTCGCGGCCGAGCTCGTCGGCCACGGTGGCCTTCGACACCGTGAGGCCCGCCTTCTTCAGGGCCGCGGCCAACGCCTTCCATCGCGCGGGGTTGGGTTCGAGGACTGCGGCGAGCTTGAGCTTCATGTGGGGGTCGACTCCTTCACGGCGTGATGCCCAGTCTACGCAAGCTCTCGGCCGCGGCCATTTTCACACGCCCGTCGCCGTCCGTCTTCGAGGCCTTCGCCAGGGCCGAGACCGCCAGCGGCCCGCCCACCTCCGCGAGCAGGGCGGCGGCGGCCACCCGCACCTCGACGGCCGGGTCGGCGCCGAGGCTGGTGATGACGAGGGGCTGGGCCTTGCGCGCGTCGAGCACGGCCAGGGCCTTGAGCGCCTCGGCGCGCACCAGCGGAGCCTGGTGGTCGAGCAGCGGCGCCAGGCGAGGGGCCAGGGTGGTCAGCCGGTGCGCCCCCACGGCCTGCGCTGCGCCCGAGAGCACCTCGTCGGCCGTCGACCCGAGCGCCTCTTCGACCAGGGGCACCACCCCGGGCTCCCGCGGCAACAGCAACACCGCGCGCATCACGCCGGCCTTGATCGTCACGTTGCGGTCGCTCGCCGCGCGCGTCAGGTCGGCCACCGCCGCGCGCCGGGCGCAGCCGGCCAGCGAGACCAGCGCCTCGGCGCGCACCGCGTCTGGCTGGGTCTGGTCGTCGAAGGTGCGCCGGGTGAGCGCGGCGCAGCGCGGGTCGTCGACGTCGGCGAGCAGGGTCAGCCACCGCCGCTTCTCGGTCGGGCTCGCGGTGGTGGTGCCCGAGAGCCGCGCCTCGGCGGCCTCGGTCACGGTGCGCCCTTCTCCGCGGGCCAGGGCCGTCGCGGCGGCCATTCGAATCGACGCCTGGCTGTCGTTGAGCGCGAGGGTGAGCTCGGCCTGACTCAGGGGCGCGATCGGCGCGAGGGCCACCACGGCCTGGCGTCGGGCGTCCTTCTCGGTGGAGCTCAGGAGCGGCCGGTTCTGGTCGCGCCGGGTCGAGTACACGCTCAACAGCCGGTTCACCTGCGCCGCGTCGGCCTCGGTGGCGTCACGCAAGAGGGCGAGGCCGACGGGCGGCCCGCCGCGCTCGGCGTGCTGCACCAACAGCTCGGCGAGCGCCTCGTCGCCGTCGGTGGTGGTGGGCAGCACGTCGAGCACCACCCGCGCCGGCCCCGTCGCCCGCCCCGACGCCAGGCACCGGAGCGCCTCGAGCGCCCGGCCGCGGTCGCGGTGGAAGAGCTCTGCCGTGCCGTCTCGGTAGGTGGCGCCGTCGATGGCCCGGCACGCGGCGAGGGCCCTGGGCTCTGGCGCCAACAACCCATCGCGCGTCGTCGAGCGCGCGCCGGCCGCCATCAGGCCCGTCAGGCACGCTCGCCGTCGCCCCTCGTCGTCGCTGCCCTCGATCAGCTGGGCGAGCCGCCGCTCCGGCGTCAGCCGGTGGGCCCTGGCGTCGGCGCGAACGGCGCTCCAGCGCACCAGCCAGTCGTCGTCCGTGAAGGCGGCGGGCGGCACCTGCGGCAGCTTGAACAGCCACGCCATCGGCTCGTCGTCGAGGCCGCACCGCCCGCACCATGTCGCGCGGAGGCGGGCGTCCTGGGTCAGGGCTTCGCAGGGGCGCCGGCAGCGCGCGCCGACGTCACGCGCCTGCGCGAGTACCGGCCACGCCTGAAGGAGGAGGACGACGAACAGGTGTCGCACCGGGAGCGATGGTACCCTCTTCGGCATGCTCCGTCGCGGCTTCCTCCTGGGACTGCTCCTCGTCAGCGGCCACGCCCTCGCGAAGGACAAGCGCGCCGAGTTCCGCGAGGCGCTCGCCGGGCTCACGGCCGGCACGTTGTCGGCGACGCACGCCGCCAACCGCATCTCGTTCGCGGGCATGGAGGTCGAGGCCACCGAGGCCCTCGCGTTCGAGCTGCGCCGCCTCATCGACCCGCGCGTGCGCAACGCCTACTTCGAGGTGCTCGCGCAGATCGCCACCCCGCACGCCGACGTGCTGAGGCTCGCGACCGACGCGGCGCGCTCGACCGACGACCTCACCTTCCGCCTCAACGGGCTGCGCATTCTCGGGCGCCTCAAGCAGCCCTCGAGCGTGCCGGTGTTGACGCCGATGTTGACCGACAAGCTGCTGGGCGTGCGCCGTGAGTCGGCGAAGGCGCTCATCGCCATCAAGAGCCCGAAGGCCGCGCGAGAGCTCCTGGTCGCCGCGAAGACCGAAGACGACCCCGAGACGCGCGCCCTCATGGTCATCGGCGTGGGGCGGCTGGGTGACGCGAAGCTGAGCAAGGGCCTCGAGTCGCTCCTCGAGTCGTCCTCCGAGTCGACCCGCCTGGCCGCCACCCAGGCGCTCTGTCTGCTCGGCAGCAAGAAGGGCATGGAGGCGGCCAGGGTGCTGCTCGCCTCGACGGACAAGTTCGAGCGCCTCCAGGGGGTGATGCTCTTCGAGGGCGCGCCGGCGAAGCTCGCCGGGCCGCTCTTGACGCCCTTGCTGGGTGACCCCGAGAAGTCGGTGCGCGCGCGGGCCGCGCGGCTGCTGGCGCAAGGGGGCGATGGTCGGCTGACCGAGTGGCTGGTGCTCGAGAGCTTCAAGGCGCCGGTCGAGGAGCGGCTGCTGTACGAGGGCGAGCTCGAGCTGCTGCGGCTGCCCGACGAGCAGCGCGCGATCATTCTGAGGAAGGCCGGTCTGAAGTGAGCTTCGTGGTGATGGCGCTGGTCGCCGTCGTGCCGTGGCAGTCGATGGACGGAGGGGCCCGGGCCGCGCAGGTCGACGCCCTCAAGGCGCTCCCGCTCGAGGCGCGCTTCGTGGCCGCGACCGAGGGGTTCCTCGGCACGCCGTACCTCCTCTCGCCGCTCGGCGAAGGCGAAGGCCACGACCCAGACCCGCTGCTGCGCTTCGACGCCGCCGACTGCCTGACGATGGTGGAGCAGGCGATGGCGCTCGCGGTGACCCCCGACGAGGCGCACCTGCTGCAGACCCTCAACCACATTCGCTACCAGGGCTCGCCCTCGTACGAAGGGCGCCTCCACGTGATGGAGGCCCAGTGGCTGCCCGTCAACCAGGGGCGCGGCCTGCTCGAAGACGTCACCCGACGCTATGGGAAGGACGCGGTGCGCCGCGTCTCCAAGCGCATCACGGAACAGACCTGGGCCGAGAAGGGTGGGCGAGCGCTCGGGCTCTCTCCTGCGG
>JACSRE010000194.1 GCA_014879945.1 Myxococcus sp. | reverse complement strand
GCTGGCCACCACGCTCGAGGGCGCCTCCGCCCAGCTCCTCAAGCCCGTCTCGCACGAGGCCCTGGTGCGTGCGCTGCTGGGTGCGCTCGAGGGCTGACTCCCGACGAGGTGGTGGAGCAGCGCAGACGATACGCAGCGCACCTTGGCGTTGACCTGCGCGACAGAACCTTAAACGGCGACGTGGCCGATTCGGATGCCCCCGACCACGTTCGGAACGCGGTGAACAACTACATCGGGGCACCCGGCGCGAATCGCAACGCCGTGAACACCGGCGCTGTGAGGTTCACCTTCCTCAACGGAAGGTACTCAGTCCAGTGGCCGCCCTGACGTGGTTGCTACGCCGCCGACTCACCTGCCGTTCGGAGTCCGACGCCCTCGACGAGCCGTTTTGAGAACCGTCGAAGACCACCCACGCTCGAGATCCCGCGAACCTCGACCTCCATCCCCACGACCTTCGTCCCCTCGACGGTAACCTCCTCGAAGGTCTGAACGCGGCCGAGGTCAGGGGGCGCATTGTCGAACGGGACAGCCGGATAGAGCAGAACGACGCGTTTGCACTTCGTGGCAAGGCCGAAGGCGATTGCTTCGTAGAGGTCTCCCTCAGAGATGCGCGTGCGCGACTCCCCGTGTCGCCCGATGTACTTCGCGTCGAGGATCACGTGTGGATGGTCGACGGCGAGGTCGGGCACGACCGTCGCTCGCCGCGCCACCGTGCTCCCGTCGCGCTCGAATGCGACACGCTCACCGAGAACGACAGAGCGCTGCGCTCTCACCGAACTCGAGCCGAAGCCGACCCGCAGGCTGATGGTGAGCAAGTCCTGCCAGACGCGCCACGTTCCCAGCACGAACCCGGGAGCCTTCAAGCGTGCCGTTGAGTACGCGACACCAAACCCATCGAGCACATCAACTGCGAGGTCGACCAGCCCCTGCCAGTGGCGGGCGCGCCCCGGCACGCGTCTCTGGCGCAACCGACTCGTCCCTGACTGGGGGGAAAGCACTTCAGCGACGCGCCCGAGACGCCGCCGCGTCTGCGGGTCACTTACCTCGGGTAGCAGTGTTTTCACCGCCGCGAGGATCGTCGCATTGAACGGATTCTGTCGGTCGTACAGCAGCACGTTCTGGGTGTAGCCCTCCGCTGGAGGTAGGAGCAGTTCCTCTGCCTCGACATCTCCTTCAACTGCGAACTCAACCGAACGGGTGCGCCGGTAGGTGCGCAGGGGGCGGCGATGGCTGTCCCAGAACATCCCGACGATGCTCTGACCAATGAGGGTCGCGAGATCGCCCCGGTCACCGGAGGAGGCGCTCAACCGGTCGCTCGCGAGCAGGCGGCCGTGTGCCGACAGCATCGCAAGGAAGAAGAAGTCCTCGCGCCACCGGGTCCACGTGTTGCCGAGGAACTTCGGGGCTACCTCAAGCCCAAGTCGGGGAGCCACACGCAGAAGCCCAGCGAAGTCCGTCGCGCGGAGCCGTCCACTTGCCACGGTGATCGGATTGCCCGGAAGCCCGAGCATCGAGGCGGTTCGCTGCCCTGCGTGACTCAGCAGAGCTTCCACCGCCGCGCGCTCGAGGCCGGAATTGGCGACTGCCGTCTCAATGGCCGCGACGGGCTCCGCGTACTCCACGAGCGAGAGCCGAGTCGCAAGCGAACGTCGCATGGTCACGTGGCGACGGCGCGGAGAAGCTCGAAGACCTTGTCGGGCTCAACGGCGTCCGGTCCGGTGAGTTCCAAACGAGGCTCATCGCCGAACACTGTGTCCTTCAGCTCGTACAGGTGCTTCTCGGTCGCACCGACATTGAGGGCGGTCGCTACACCCCGCAGGTCGCCGAAGAAGACTTCGTCGACGTGCGCCCGGAGCATTCGCCATGCTTCAGCCGCGTCCTGAAGCGCGTCGGGCACGGTCGTCTTGGGCTTGGCACCCATGAGTACTCCGTGCCCGATCTGAAACTCCGGGCCTCGACCTCGGCGGATGCGGTCATTCACTGCCGCCCACGCGCGAACCGTGGCGTCGTAGACCTCTCCGGGGCGCGTTGGGGTCTCGGGCAGGGACGCGGAAGCGCTGCTGATGCCGAAGAACTCGTGCAGCGTCTTCAAGCTCGGCTCAAGACGGAAGGGTGCCCACCGTCGAAGGAATGCCACGTCGAGCGGCTCCACCGAGCTGTCCGCTTGGTTCATGGCTGCCAAGATGTAGAGCGAGTGCGGCAGCGAGTATTCCCGCGTCTCCCCGGTCGCTGGGTCGAGAAGCTCGAAGCTCTGCGTTTCTGGCCCGGGACTCCCATCGGGTAGTCGCCGCTTGTCGGACTCGATGGCGACGATGCTGCCACCAAAGAGCTGCACCGCTGGCCCTCTGTTAATTTCGTCGATCAGCAGAAGCGATGCCCCAGACGGCTTGGACGCGTGCTCGCTCGCCCGGAAGAGCGTTCCGGCGACCACTTTAAAACGCGTCGTGGTCCCTCCCGGACCAACATCTGGGACGAGGCCAGAGATGAAGTCGCGATGCTTCGAGTTCTGGTGAAAGACGGTTCGGAATACCTCGCGCTCAGTCTGAGCTGGACTCGGAAGAGATGAGCGGATCTTCGATGAGACAGGCGGGGTCTTCGGTATGGGAATCTTCGCACCGGGGACGTGGACCGGCCCTGATCGAACCTCGCCACGAAACGCTCGGGCGACCTCATTGAGCAGGCGTGATTTTCCAGTCCCGGGAGGGCCAGAGAGCAGCACGTTGTGGCGGTCCTTCAGGAGTCGAAGGATCTCAATCGCCTCTGCGGAGTACTCACTCATCGACCTCTCCCCCGAGGTCGATCACTCCTCGCGCAACCGCGCCGCTCTCGGCGGTGTCAGCCAGCGCCTTGAGAATCGGACGCCTCACGGCGTCGGCCCATTGATCCTCGTCGGCCTTGCTCTCGCGGCGAAGCGAGTCTTCCGTGGCAAAGGCGGGCCACACGGTCCCGTCCTCTCGCTGGATGATGAGCACCAGCAGTCGACCCTCTTTCGACGGGGGCGGGGTTCTCAGCGGCGGATACGTGTGGACCACCGGGATGCGTCCTTCTGTCGGCCGCGAGTCGGTCGGGGGCTCGTAGCGCGCCTCCTTCCACTCCACCTTGCCGTCGCGCTCCCAGTAGAAGCGTCCAACGGGAATCGACACGTCGCGCTTCTTGCTGCCACGACCGCGCTTCTGACGCTCCGTGCCGCTGAAGATTCTGCTGAACGCGCCCCCGAACTCTCTGTGCGGGAATCGAAAGTCGCGGGCTCCACCGCCTGAGTCCGCATCATTCGACTCGGCGCGGAGCTTTCTCAGATCGCCGCCAACAATCTCTTTGAAGATGACCACCCGCACGCCCGCAGGCTTCGGGTCGCTCGTGCTAGCCAAGGCTGACCTCCTCTTCCTCGGCGCTCGCGCCTGCACCTGCGAACTCGGAGGGGATGTAGGGCAAGGCCCCCAGCTTCTTGGCGCGTCCAAGGCGGACGCCGTACTCAGCGGCATCCACCCCGAATTGCTCCGCTGCGCGCGTCAGAACGAGATCGCGAGTCACCGTGGACCGATCTTCTCCGGGGAGAGGCGGCTGTCCACGATCTAGTAGAGGGAAGTCGCGCAGCATGAGCGCGAGGTCGTCGAACTCGAGGCCGTAGGCTCGCAGTACAACCACGTCGATGGCTGCGCGGAGTTCCGCAACTCGCCAAGGTGAGGCTTTCCTCTTCCCAGCATCGAAGTCGACTAGCTCGGCTGACGCCTCCACGAGCCGCCTGCCGGGCAGCGAGGAAGGCGAGAGCGCAGGGAAAGGCACGCTCAACAGCAGGAAGTAGTTCACCGTGGTCGTGACGATGCGTCGAAGTGCCCAGTCGAACGGAATGCTGTTCACGATTGCGGTCCACGCGAAGAGCCGTTCCTCGGAAGGGTCAGCCGGGAATGTGACCGTGGGCACCTTGTTGCCGCATACGACCCCCGCAGGGACCATGGCCGCGAGCATCGACCGCTCGTTCGTCTGCCCAGTGATGTCGCAGAAGCCAGCTCGAACCATCGAGGCGCGCCTGCTCACCGAACTGGTCAGCTTGGACTCGGCAATCCTGAACTGCGGCCCGAGGGTCGGCTCGCCAAGCTGCACGGTCTCCCAGAGCGCCTTGCGGCCGGTGCCACTTCTGTAGACCTTCGCGCCGAACCGGTGTTGGTGGACCATTCGGCCCTCCACCACTGGCAGGAGCCCTTTGCCGGACGAGCGCTCGAACAGGGGGCGTTCGCGCGTCATGTCGATCTCGCGCACGATCTGGGGATGCCACTCCGACGAGGGTAGGTCCCAGCGTTCCGAGCGCTCGCTCATCTGTCGGAAGAGCTTCCACTCTTGCTCGGAACGAACCTCGGGGACCGTCAGATCCGGTCGCAATGCGGCGAGAGTCGAGCGTGCGATGCGGGCGCGGCCCACAACACGAACGCCACCGTCCGTTCCCTCGCCGTGAACGACCTCAATGTACTTGCACGCCTTCGGAGTCTCATCGGCGCAACGGGTGAGTGACACGGCCAAGAACTTGAACCGCGTGTCGATTGAGAAGAACCGCGCTCGATTCTCGAACACGGTGAGCCCGAGGCTGCGACTGCGCTCGAATAGCCACGCTCGGAGCGCCTGCGTACCCTGAGATCGAATCAGCCCAGCGGGCACCAAGACGCTGACGCAGCCACCGGGCCGAGCGATGCGCAGAAACAGGTCGAGAAACGCTTTGTACAGGTCGGCCTCGCCGTCGCCGAGGAGCGGGTAGAGCGCCGCCAGTTCGTTTCCGTAGGTGGCTCGGGCCTGACGAGCCTTGGCGAAGGACCGCTCGTCGAGCGATGCGTACTCGGCCCCGTAGTGGCGGTCTTCGCCGTTCGCTTGCAGGAACTCATGCCGAGAGAGCTTCACCTTCTCCCAAGGTGGATTCGCAAGCACCACGTCCGCCGCTGGGCTCGCGGTCGACCACGAAAGCAGGCTGTCGTGACACCGCCACCGTCGAGCCATCTCGCCTACGGCCCCCACGTCGTCGGAAAGTGATGCGAGTGCCAGACGCGCGCCTCTGATCGCATCGGCCGACATGTCGGCGGCGGTTACGTTCTCCGCGAGCCACTTAGCCGTGCGGTGCCGGTCGGGGGCGCAGACCTGAAGGGCAGCGGCGACGAGCAGAATGCCGGTGCCACACGCCGGGTCGATGACCTGAGCCTCGGGAGTGAGCGCGTCACCTGCGCCCTTCACGAGGTACTGCGCGAGCCTGAAGTCCGTGTAGTAGACGCCCGCCTTCTTCTGATCGCTCTGGCGAAGGTCCGGGCGAGCGAGGGCACACAGAGCGAGCGACGGGTGAATGGGGACCGTCTTGAGTTCGCGGAGAACAATGTCGGAAGCATCGAGCGCCTCGGCGGTAGAGAGACGAAGCTCCGCGCCGAGTGCCCGGCGATACGCCGCGAGCGAGAAGCCACCGAGCCTGCTTGCAGCCCCTTCAAGTATCTCCAGCTTGACGCTCTCCTCACTGCCGTGCTGCCGCCGCGCGGCGTTCAACGCGGCTCGGGCTCTGGCTAGGAGCTGTTCCTCAACCGGCTGTGGGCTGCTCATGCGAGCGCTCGCTGCCTGACAGTCAGTTCGGGACGCTCAAGAACGAGCAGGTACTCAGTGACGGCGTCTCGGGCACTGGAGGCCGCGCGGTTTGGCCGGTAACGACCGATCTCCATCAGAGGAACGGCTTCGAGACGACCGATAGAGGAGAGCCGTTGCGTGAGCGGCTTGAGCGGCACATGGCCTTCGTCGCTGTAGGAGAGAAGAACGCGACGGGCCTTCAGGCTGTCGATGAGTGAAGCCAACGCGTCCAGCGCTCGGCTCCGGTAGCAGAAGTCCGAGGCCTTCGCCTGCCACGGCCGTAGCCCGGTGATGCCCTCGACCGTGGGCTCGTCGCCAACAGTGATGGTTTCCAGCACGTGGTAGTACGCCGCGTACTGGCGCTTCGTGTACGGCGGATCGAGGTACACGAGGTCGTCCGTGCCCACCTCAAGATCGGCAACGTCGCCCTCCGAGACCGTGACGCGCGCCCGCATCGCGGGCAGCGCACGTGGCTGAAGGGCGAGGGCTTGCTGAGACTGCGGCAGCCAGTGCGACATGAAGCAGCCGTAGGTGCCAGCGATGTTGGCGACCTTGTTCGTCGCCGCCAGTAGGTCGGCGAGGAGCAGGCGCTCTTCAGTCGCCGAGATCCGGGACGCACGACGCCAGTCGCCGATCTTCTTCCGCACTCCGTCGATCCGCCGCGCGTTGCGCTCGGTGAAGTACATGCGGGCTACTCCACACCGCCGCTGGGACTGCGGCGTGTACTCCCGCCAAATGAACCCCTCGCGGTCTGGAGCGGCGTTGAGTTGATCGAGAGCACTCGCGTAGCCGCCGAAGTCCCGGAACTGGGCCTGAGACCGGGGGGTGACGCGAGCGGCTGCCATCGTCACCGCGCACGCCAGATGATCGTTCAGGTGAACGTTCCAGCCGCGCCGGGCGGCTGCTTCTGCGACCACACCGGTTCCGCAGAAGCCGTCAACAAAGACCCCACCTCGCTTCGGGGGAGAGCCAATAAACGGCGCGATTGCCTCGATGACTCGAGCTTTCGAGCCGATGTATCGAACGGACACGGGAGACCCCCATAGTTGAAGCGCACCGGAGAGGGTGGCCGATTCTCGCAGCCCAATCGTTCGATCGCAGAACACCCTCCCGAAGCAGCGAGAAAGTAGCTTGTTCAGTAGGCCTGTTCAACTGTTCAGGGTGCACGATCACTTTGAGGCGAGCTGAGCTCGGTTGAGGGAGCTTCCGCGGTGAAGGCTGAAAGTG
>JACSRE010000157.1 GCA_014879945.1 Myxococcus sp. | reverse complement strand
GCGCCGCAGCGCGTGCCGAGCGACGGCGCGCCTCCGGCAGGCCTCGACGTGAACCAGGCGCTGCAGCTGCGCGCGTCGGCCGGCGCGGTGCTGCTCGATCTCGTCAACGCCGCGAAGACCCCCGAGCTCAGGCAGGCCGCCGTGGGGACCTACGAGGCCCTGGTGCGCGCCGAGAAGAACCCGCGGCTGCGCGAGAGCCTCATCTTCCACCTCGCGAACTCGAGCGCCGGCCAGACCGGAGACGTGAAGAAGGTGGCCGACGCGCTGCTCAAGGAACTCGCGCCGATGCAGCCGCCGTACGAGAAGTGGTTCGCCAACGGCAACAAGACGGTGAACCTCGCGTGGACCGTGGGCGAGGGGGAGTTCTTCAAGGGCTTCACCAGCTACCTCAAGAGCAAGGGCTTCAAGGCGGTCGGGCCCGAGAACCAGCACGGGGTGTCGACCTACGAGGGCACCTTCAACAAGCCCGGCGTCGGCGAGACCACCTTCCGCATCTCGGTGCGCGAGGGCGGCACCAACATCCTCGCGGCGATGAACGACCCGAACGTGCAGATCGTCGGCTACGACGGCCACTCGAACTGGGGCCGCAACATGACGAGCTCGGTCAACCGTGGGCCCGAGTCTGCCGACGGCGCCGACGGCAAGCTGCTCTTCTACAACCTGTGCGTCGGCAAGGGCGTGCTCGACAAGGTGAAGGAGAAGTACGGCAACGCGCAGATCGCCACCACCTTCGCGGCGTCGAACTTCTACACCGATGGGAACGGTCAGATGACGCGCGGCGAGGGGCAGCAGGCGCTGATGGCGCTGATCGACGGCATCGCCGGGCGCAAGGGCTGGCCTGACCTGCACAAGAGCATGAACGCCGCCGCCGACATCGGCTGGGGCCGCACCTGGGACAACTACCTCACGCCGATCTCGACGATGACGCGCGAGAAGGTGCTCGATCGCGACAACGACGGCCAGGCCGACTACCTCGACAAGCACTTCAACTACTCGACCTTCAAGGTGGCCGAGGACACCCGCCGTGAGTTCGAGCCCGTGAAGCAGGACCGCCACGCGTCGGTGCTCGACGGCACCAAGGTGCTGGTGAGCGCGAACATGATCAACACCCTGTCGGAGTTCAGCGGCATTCTCGACCGCGCCAACCCCGACTCGAAGGTGATCGCCGGCGGCTGGTTCGAGCCGAAGATGGGCGAGAAGGACCTGATCCGCTTCGCCGAGCAGAAGGGCCGCGACGGCAAGACCGAGTACGTGGTGTCGGTCAGCGCGCGCTATTCGCACCTGTCGGAAGAGGCGCTGCGGGCCATCACGGTCTTCGAGTTCAACCGCTTCCTCGGTGACAAGGGCCTCATCCGCATGCCGGCCGAAGACGTGAAGCTCGCGGGCCTGCTGGCGTTCGGCCAGTCGCTGGCCGTCGACGAGGGGTACCGCGACCGCGAGGTGTGGGGCACCTTCCTCAAGCGCTACAACCTGCCGCAGTCGATCGAGCTGTCGATGGTGACGCAGGCGCTCGCGGCGCACACGGGCCACAACTACGCGGGCGACGCAGCCGGTGTCGCGAAGCTCAAGGCGCTGATCGGCGCCGCGGCCCTGGCAGAGCTGAAGAAGCCCGAGGTCGGGCAGCCCGTCACCGTCGTCTGAGGGGCTGCCGCGCGGGGGCTCCACGCGGACCCGCACTCCGGTGCGGCGCGGTCGGGGCGGGGCACGCGCCGAGCTGCTCGAAGCGAAAGGCGCTGGGAGCGTCGAAGACGGCCGACTCGCAGCCCGGGCGCGCCCGCTTCCGTGCTTCCAGGAGACGGGGCGCGGCGCTCCTGCGGCGGGTCGTCACGGGCGGCGGCTGGCTGGGCCGCTCGCGGGCGAGGACGGCGCGCTGGCCGCGTGGGTGCTCGCGCCGCACCTCGACGACGAGCTCGAGCGTGCTGCGCCAGGGGCTCGGCCTGCTCGAGCGCGCCTCGCGCACCTCACCGACCGAGTCCTCGTGAATGAGGGCAAGCCGCAGCGCTCAGCCGATGATCATGTCTTCGCGCTCGAGGCGGCCTTCCGCGAACCTGCCCAGCGTGAAGCGCTCGAACAGCTCATCGGACTCGCCGGTGGCCATCCACGCGGCCATGCGCTCGGCCACCGCCGGCGCCATCATGAAGCCGTGCCCGACGAAGCCGCTCATCTGGAGCAGGTTGGGCAGCCCCGGCGTGCGCCCGAGGATGGGGGAGTTGTCGGGCGTGACGTCGTAGGGCCCCGACCATTGCCGCAGGATCTTCAGGCGCCCGGCCTGCGGCAGCTGCTCGGTCAGCGCCTGCGAGTAGCGGGTCAAGAAGCGCTGGGTCGAGCCCAGGTTCATGCCGGCCGGCTCGCGCGGGTCGCCCATGCCGCCGACGATCTCGCCGCGCATCGACTGCGAGAAGTACAGGCCCGAGTCGAGCACCGACACCAACGGCCCGAGGAACGGCTTGAGCGGCTCGGTGGAGCAGATCTCATGACGGTGCGGCTCGTTGGGCAGGTCGACGCCAGCGAGCGCCGCCACCTTCGGGCTCCAGGCGCCCGCGGCCAGCACCACCGTCTCGCACGCGATGTCGCCGCGGTCGGTGACGACCTTCGTCAGCCGCCCCTGGCTCTGCTCGAACCCCGTCACCTTCGTGAAGGTCTCGACCTTCACGCCCTTCTGCTGCGCGGCGTGCGCGTACCCCCACAAGAAGGGCCAGGGGAAGATCACCGCGTCGAGCGGGTTCCACGCGGCCGCCTTCACCCCCGTCATCGACAGCTGGGGCACCACGTCGCGCGCGCCGTCCGGGGTGAGGATCTGGGTCGGCACTCCGTACTGGTTGTGGAGCGCGGCGGCGCGCTCGAGCTTGGCGACGACGCCGTCCGACTTCGCGAGGAAGAGGTAGCCCCCGCGCCGGAACCAGACGTTGACGCCGAGGTCGCGCGCGAAGCGCTCCATCAGGTCGATCGAGCGCCGCGCCAGCTCGATCAGCGTGGGGGTGCCCCACTGCATGCGCACGCCGCCGCCGTTTCGCCCCGAGGCGCCGGCGAGCAGGTAGCCCTTCTCGAGCACCACGATGTCGGTCTCGCCGCGCTCGGTCAGGTTCCACGCCAGCGCCAGGCCCATGATGCCGCCGCCGATGATGACGATCTTCGCCTTCTTCGGGACCTCGCCCTCGGGCTTGAGCGCGCTCTCGGTGAGGCCGAGCGACTCGGGCACGCCCCCGCCGGGCGCCACCTGCGGGTCGAACGACGCCGCCGCCCACTGCGAGAGCTCGGTCGGGAAGAGGGGCGGCCGAGGCGTGAAGGGCCTCAGCTGCGAGGGCTTCGGCCGGGGCTGCGCCTTGTCTTCGAGGAAGCGGGCCACCGCGGTCAGGCACTGCTTGCCCTGGCACATGCCGGTGCCGAAGCCGGTGAAGCGCTTGACCGACTCGAGGTCGCAGTAGCCCTTGCCGATGGCGTGCTCGACCTCGGAGGTGGTGACGTCTTCGCAGGGGCACAGCAGCGCCTTGCTCATGGCGTCGCTCCGCCCGAGGTGGCGGCGATCGACGCGGCGGCCACCAGCCCCTGCTCCGCGGCGGCGGCGGCGCTCATGGGCCCCCGAAGCTCACCCGCGACCCAGACCGTCGGCGTCGCGCGGCCAGACGCGTCGGCCTCGACGGTGAACAGGCGGCTGCGCTCGTCCCAGCCGACCCGGGCGCCGGCGGCCCGGGCGAGCTCGAAGGCGGGGCTCAACGGCGCGCACAGGGCGACGGCGTCACAGTCGATCTTCTCCGTCTTGCCGCCGAGCTCGACGGTGAGCGCGGTCACCGAGCGAAGGCCGTGGGCGCGCACCGGCTTCGCGCCGATCGCCAGGGCCTGGGCGCCCGAGGCCACCAGCAGGCGGGCCAGGTCGCGGGCCTCGTCGGGCTCTCCCACCACCGCGACGCGCTTGCCCGGCAACACCCCCGAGGTGCGCACCATGCGGCTCACCGCGCGGCCCGCGTAGATGCCCGGCAGATCGTTGTTGGGGAAGGCCAGCAGCGTCGGTTGGCCCCCGTTGGTCAGCAGCAGCCGCTCGAAGAAGACGAAGTGCAGCCGCTCCCGTTGCAGCGCGACCAGGAAGGGCCGCCCGTCGTCCGAGAACAGCCCCACCACCGTCGCCCCGACCCGAAGCGAGGCCCCGGGAGGAACCACGATCGCCGGCGCGCCCTCGTCGCAGCCGATGGACAGCCGGCCACCGCAGGCCCGCTCGCGCTCGAAGAGCGTGAAGGGCACGCCGCGCTCCGAGAGCGTGCGCGCCGCGGCGAGTCCGGCCGCGCCCGCGCCGACGATGGCCAGCGGGACCGTCTCGACGATGGGCGCCGCCCGCGCAGGCGCTGGCTTGTCAGGCAACAGCCCCAGCCCCGAGAGCCGCCGCGCGACCTGCAGCATCACCTTCTCGACGATGGGCACCCCGGCCATGAACTCGTGGTGGTTGAACCACTTCGAGAAGACGAAGTCGGTCGCCTGCAGCACGTCGAGGCTCGCGTGCGGGAACGCGTTCTGGCGCTCCACCCGCATGCCCGGCTTCACCTCGGTCTGGCAGGCGTACTGGTTGGGCGCGCCGTCGATGCGCACCAGGCACTGCGAGCAGCCGCCCGAGAGGCAGAAGGGCCCGCGCGGCCGGTGGTACTTGATCGATCGCGAGAGCGTGGTGCGGCCCGCGGCGACGAAGGCGACGGCGACCGTCTCGCCCGCCTGCGCGGTGATCGACTCGCCATCGATCTCGAAGGTGACGGGCTGGTCGATCGGCGCGATGCGGTGGCTCATCTGGGGCCCGCCTCTAACGCAGGTTCGGGCGCGTTTCAGCCCTTGGGCATCACGCCGAAGGCCACCAGCATCTTCACCAGAATGCCCAGCAGCGACTCGCCCGCGATGAAGCCCGACGCGACCGGCACCGTCACCGCGGCCGAGGCCTTGTCGCCCTTCTTGCGGCGGTACCACTCGGCGACGGCGGCGCCGATGAACATCATCAGCGAGTTGTAGGCGGGGATCACCATGGCGATGCCCAAGCCCGACGGCGAGGGCACGAACGCCTTGGCCTTCTTGGGGAGCTTGACCTCGAGCACGGCGAGGGTGGCGCCCACCAGCGCGCCGATGAGGGCCGCCCAGCGCGCCGTCGGGTGCAGCGCGTCGAGGCCCGCCACCAGCATCTTCGAGACGTTCGCCCAGACCAGCGCGCCCGGCGCGGGGAACTCCTTGGAGCCCAGCACGTCGGGGGTGGGCACGAGGATCAGGAAGGCCGGCACCACCGCCAGCGAGCCGGCCACCACCCCGAAGAGCTGCGCGAGCAGCTGCTGCCGGGGCCGCGCGCCGAGCAGGTAGCCGCTCTTCAGATCGGTCAGCAGGTCTGCCGCGTGGAGGCCGACGCCGCCGGTGATGTTGGCGCTCATGATGTTCGGCACCAGCGCCTTGGGCAGCAGCACGGCGAAGATCAGCTGGGTGACCGGGCCCAGCGCCTTGGTCGGGGTGACGTCGGTCTCTCCGGTGACGCGGGCGGCGATGACGCCCATCAGCACCGACAGGGGCAGGGCGATGGCGCCGGCCCAGAGGGGAATGTCGAAGGCGTACCAGCCCAGGAACACCACCGGTGGGCCGAAGACCAGGTACCCGAGCGGGAACCACGAGGCGGGCGCCTCGATGTCGGCGAGCGGGTCGGGCGCGTCGGTCGTCTTCTTCGGGCGCAACAGCTTCATCAGCTCCGTCACGCTCTTGACCACGCTCCTCCACTGGAACGCGAACGAGGTGAGCCCCGACGAGACGAGCACCGCGGCGCCCATCCACACCGTCCACCCGACGATGGGCTTGTAGCCGACGTCGGCGATCACGCCCGCCTCGACCATCGCCGGCGCGATCACCCCGAAGGTGAGGCCCGCGCCCAGCAGCAGCGACCAGCCGGTGCGGAACGACATCAACGCGCCCGCCCCGAGCATCAGCGCGCTGCCCTCGAGGGCCAGGGTCCACTCCGACAGGGCCTTGCCCTTGAGCGTCAGCGGCAGGCTGAAGGTGCTGGGAATGCGAAACGGCATCCACGACAGGTTGGCGTCGCGGAACCAGGCGATGACGGCGCCGATGAGGGCCGAGACGCCGAGCCACCGCGCCTGCTTGGCGCCGCCTTCGTCTTTGGCGTGGAGCGCGCGGATCGTCTCGGCCGTGGCGGTGCCGGTGGGGAAGGGGAGCTGCTCCTGGTTGATGAGCTGCCGCTTGATGGGGATGGCGGCGAACACGCCGAGCGCCGCGATGCCGGCGAACCACAAGATGAGCACCCAGGCGTCGGGCCGGGTGCCGGTCAAGATCACCAGGGCCGGGAGCGCCGCCATGTTGCCGCCGCCCGTCATGTAGCCAGCCGCCGAGGCGACGTCGCCCATGGCGTTGTTCTCGAGCTCGCCCAGCTCGCGCTTGGTCAGCCGCAGCGCCTTGACGCCCGAGAGGGCCGCCCACGCGATGATGCACGAGACGACGGTGACGCCGATGCTCCAGCCCGTCTTGAGCACCACGTACAGGTTGGACAGGCACATCACCGCGCCGATCACCATGCCGAGCAGCACCGCGCGCACGGTGAGCTGAGGTTCGGTGGGGCGGTACGTCTTCTCCAGCCACTCGAGTTCGGGGTTCGCCAAGTGCGCCCAGAGGGATTCGAACCCCCGACCCTCGGCTTCGAAGGCCGATGCTCTATCCAGCTGAGCTATAGGCGCAGGACTACGGGTTGTTGCGAGGGCGATGGACCGGGCTTGAACCGGCAACCCCAGGAGTCACAGTCCTGTGCTCTACCAATTGAGCTACCACCGCCAGAAACGTCGACGAAATCGGTCGCGCACCTACCGGACGGGGAAGGCCCCGTCAACATGACAAGCTGCCCGAACCTGGGGCGGGGCGGTCTTCGTCAGCCGCCGACCCGTGCGCGGATCGACGCCGCGCTCGACCTGCGGCTGGCTCACCACCAGGCGGGCTCGCTGGGGCGCAGGCCCGATGCGCACCGTCATGCCCGAGGTGAAGCGCAGGCAGTCGGCCTCCATGCCGTCGGAGAAGATGGTGCCCGACTGCGGCATCAACGACTCGATCTGCAGCTCCGCCGTCGGCGCGAGCCAGCCGACCACCTGGGTCGCCTGGGAGTGCTTCGACACGAAGGGCTCGCGCACCACGTAGAAGAGCCGCGGGTCGTTCCACGCCATCTCGAGCGGCTCGATGGACGGCCGGCCGAAGAACGCGCCGACCCGCTCCGCCATGGTGCGCACCGACGAGAGCCACCCGGTCGAGCCCGCGCCCGTCGAGACGATGACGCCGCTGGAGGACTGCCGCTCGGGCCCGGCCGCTGGCTTCACCTTCGTCTCCTTCTGCTCACCGCCTCGTACGACCTGCAGCCGATAGTGGGCTGACTGGTGGGTCGTCTCGCCGATGAAGAGATCGTTGAAGGCGAGCAGGGTCTGCCCATCGCTGGTCTGCGCGCGCGCCAGCGTCACCTCGGCGATCGGCATGGTGCCCTCGAGGGTGCGCGTCACGGCGGCCCGGGCCTGGCCGACGGAGAAGGGGAGCAGGGCGCCGTCGAAGCGCGCCGGGTCGGGGTTGACGCCGATGAGGGGCTGCGCGCCGAGGTACTTGGCGGTGTTGGCGACCAACCCGTCCTGCCCGGCGGCGACGATCAGATCGCCGGGGCCGAAGCGGTAGGTGGACAGCAGCGCGCGATCGAGCCGCTGCACCGGCAGGCCCAGCTCGAGCTGCGCTTCGAGGGCCTCGAGGGCCTGCCGATAGGTGTCGTCTTCACGGGCGTAGTCCCCGAAGTCGAGGCCCGCGTGCTCCAGGTAGAACTTCGCCTGGGCGCGCGTGTTGAACCGCTCGATGAGCCCCTGGAGCCGCGTCTTCCGCGTGACGACGATGAGCTTCTCGTACATGGCGCTCCTCACTTTCCGTTCGGCAGGGCCGGCTGCATCAGCGAGCGCAGCAGATCGGGGCTCATGTTCAGCTCCCCGATCTTGTGGGCGTTCTCGGCGAGCTCCCGGAAGGCCACCGCGATCATCGAGGCCGGGTCCATGCGCGCGCTCGACAGCGCCTGGAGCGTCTTCCAGTCGAGCTGACGAATCGGCCCCAGCGTCTTCTCGAGCGTGTAGGCCTGCGCGTCGGCGAGGGTGCGCTCGTTGGCAGACTTCTGGGCCAGCAGCGTCTCGCGCTCCTTCTCCATCGCGATGTCGGCGGCCATCTTCGTCTCGCGAATGTGGCGGCGCTTGGTCTCGACCATGATCTCGGTCTCGAGCTCGCTCTGCTTCACGCGTCGCTCCTGCTCGACGGCGGCGTTGCGGCGCTCGTAGATGGCCTCGTCACTCTGCCGCTGCAGCCCCTCTCGCGCCTCGGCCTCGAGCGCGCGCGCCATCTCGGGCGTGGGCCGCACCGACAACACCGCCACCGACAACACCTCGACGCCCAGCATCTGCACGGCCTCGGTGCCGCGCAGCCCCGAGAGCACCGCCGCCTCGAGCTGCGCCGAGCGCGTCAGCCCTTCGCGCAAGGCCCACTGCTGGAGCGAGGTGCGGGTGAGGATCTGCGCCGCGTACACCAGGCGCTCGGTCAGCTTCTGCGGGTCTTCGGAGCGGAACGCCCCCGTCGCCGTCACCGAGTAGTCCATCAGCGCCGCCAGCTTCTTCGGCTCGGCCACCCGGAACGTCAGCTGCCCCTGCACCGTCACCTGCTGGAAGTCGGCCGTCACTTCGGTGAAGGCGAACGGCACGTCGACGCTCGACATCGGCACCTGCACCAGCGTCGTCGACGGCTCCCAGAAGAAGAACGACAGCCCCGCGCCCTCTCGCTTCAGCTTCCCCGACTTGAACTGCATCACCCACGTCGTCGGCGCTGCCTTCAGGTACCTGATCATGTGCGGCCTCCGTTGGAGTCAGCATGACTCTAACGACAGCAACGAATGAGTCAAGCTGACTATTTCGTCGGGGTCGGAAGAAGTGAGGTTTCCGGGAGTTCAAGGGCGCTCGTTCCGCTAGAGGCGAGCGCACCGCACATGATCCCCTACCTCGAGCTGCCGCAGCTCTCGCTTCCCTTCGGCCAGAAGATCGACATCTTCGGGGTGCTCTCGACCGTCGGGGTGGGCGTGGGCGCGGTGGTGGCTGCCCGCGCGGCGCGGCGGTACGGGCCGGGCGACGACGAGCCCCTGCGGGGCGTGGTGACGTGGGCGGTGATGTTCGGGCTCTACGGTGGGCACCTGCTGCACCTGTTGGGCTACCACCCGGAGCTGCTGAAGGCCGACGACCCGTTCCTGGTGTTTCGCTTCTGGGAGGGGCTGTCGTCGATGGGCGGCGTGCTGGGCGCGCTGCTGGGCATCTTCATCTACTTCCGGCGCATCAAGACGCCGGTGGGGCCGTACCTCGACGCGCTGGCGCTGGGCACGGCGCCGGGGTGGGCCATCGCGCGGGTGGGCTGCTTCCTGGTGCACGACCACCCGGGCGTGAAGACGGACTTCGTCTTCGCGGTGAACTTCCCCGGAGGCCCGCGCCACGATCTCGGTCTCTACGACGTGGTGGTGCTGGTGGCGTTGACGGTGGTGCTGAACGTCGCGGCGCGCTTTCGCCCGCGCCAGGGCCGGCTGATGGGCCTGCTGGCGGTGGGCTACTCGGTGTCCCGCTTCCTGCTCGATTTCCTCCGGGCGTCAGACATGGCCTTCGTCGACCGTCGCTACCTGGGCCTCACGCCGGCGCAGTACATCGTGGTGGGGTTGTTCGCGGTCGGGGTGTGGCTGTTGGTGAGGCTGTCACCTGAGGTTCAGCGGGGCGAGCTGAGGGTGCCGAGCGAGCCTGCCGCCGAACCGACGCGAACATGATTGACAGGCCGCGATGGAGTGACGTATTCGCGGCCCGCCGCACGGGAGCGTAGCTCAATTGGCAGAGCAATGGACTCTTAATCCATAGGTTGAAGGTTCGATTCCTTCCGCTCTCACACCTGAAGGCCGGCCCTCGAAAGAGCGCCGGCCTTCTGCTTTTCCGGCGGCCGAGTAGGGTCGCCGGCGGCACACGGGCAGGTGGCGTAACTGGTAGCCGCGCCGGGCTTAGAATCCGGTTCCGAAAGGAGTGGGGGTTCGAGTCCCCCCTTGCCCAAGCAGCGCCTGCCTCGACGGAGGGCTCCCGCCCATTCGCGTGATGTCGAGCGCGCCTCGAGGCAGGCATGGTTCTTCGGTGTCTGTGGCTTCCTCTTCGTTGACCGGCTCCACCCGCTCCCCTAAAGGCGCTGGGTTCGTCTTTTTCCCCGAGGAAGCACGCATGAAGGTTCAGGTCGAGTCGGTGTCATCTATCGAGAAGCGGTTGTCGATCGAGGTCGACGCGCAGGTCGTCAACCGCGAGCTCACGGAGGCCTACGCTACGCTGGCGCAGCAGGTGAAGATCCCCGGGTTCCGCCCCGGCCGCGTGCCCCGCCGCATTCTGGAGCAGAAGTTCAAGAACGAGGTCGAGGCCGACGTCGTGCGGCGCGTGCAGGCCCAGGCCACCGTCGACGCCATCAAGGCCAACGACGTGAAGGCCGTGGGCGAGCCGCACTACTCGGGCGGCAAGCTGGTGCCGAACGCGACCTACGCGTTCACCGCGCGCTTCGAGGTCAAGCCCGAGCTGGCCGTGAAGGAGTTCAAGGGCCTCGCGCTCAAGAAGCTCGACGCGACCGTGGACGACGCCAAGGTGACGGAGCAGCTCGAGCGCATGCGTGAGTCGCGCTCGACGCTCGAGACGGTCGCTGGGCGCGACGTGGCGAAGACCGGCGACATGGCGGTCATCGACTTCGACGCCACCAGGGGCGGCCAGCCGTTCCCCGGCAACACCGGCCGCAACGTCACCGTCGAGGTCGGCCCCGGCGAGCTCGTCGAGGGCAACCTGCCGCAGCTCGACGGCGTGAAGGTCGGTGAGGCGAAGACGTTCGACTACGCCTTCCCCGCCGACTACCGGGTCGAAGAGGTCAAGGGCCAGACGGCCAGCTTCACCGCCACCATCAAGGAGCTCAAGGAGCGGCGGCTGCCCGAGCTCAACGACGAGTTCGCCAAGAGCCAGGGCGCCGACACCCTCGACGCGCTCAAGGCCAAGGTGAAGGCCGACCTCGAGCGCGGCGCGAAGAACCGGGTCGAGACCGAGGCCCGCGAAGAGCTGCTCAAGGCGCTGATCGAGAAGAACCCGTTCGAGTGCCCCAGCTCGATGATCGAGCGCGGCATCGACTTCATGCTCGACGGCGCGCTGCAATCGCTGATGCGCTCGGGCGTGGACCCGCGCATGTTGAACCTCGACTGGGGCAAGCTGCGCGGCGACATGCGCCCGCGCGCCGAGGTCGAGGTGCGGGGCTCCATGCTGCTCGAGGCGCTGGGCAAGGCCGAGAGCCTGGCCGTGGCCGACGCCGATCTCGAGGCGAAGTACGAAGAGATCGCCAAAGAGACGGGCATGCCGGCGGCGCAGGTGAAGGCCCGCTACGCCGCGCCCGAGGCGCAAGAGAGCCTCAAGACCCGCATCCTCGAAGAGAAGGCGATCGCGCTGGTTCGCCAGCACGCCGCCTGGAGCTGACGCAGTTCACCCACGAGAAGGAACGCCATGCCCTACATGCCTGTCCCGTACGTCGTCGAGCAGACCCACCGTGGCGAGCGGTCGTACGACATCTACAGCCGCCTGCTGAAGGACCGGATCATCATGCTGGGCACCGAGATCGACGACGACGTGGCGAACGTCGTCATCGCGCAGCTGTTGTTCCTCGAGTCGGAGGACCCCGACAAGGACATCAACATCTACGTCAACTCGCCCGGCGGCTCGGTCACGGCCGGCCTCGCGATCTACGACACCATGCAGTACGTGAAGCCGCAGGTGTCGACGATCTGCATCGGCCAGGCGGCGTCGATGGGCGCGGTGCTGCTGGCGGCGGGCACCAAGGGCAAGCGCTTCGCGCTGCCGAACGCGCGCGTCATGATCCACCAGCCCCTCGGCGGCGCGCGCGGCCAGTCGAAGGACATGGAGATTCAGGTCGCCGAGATGGTGCGCCTGCGCAAGGCGCTCTACGACATTCTCGCCAAGGGCACCGGCCACACCTACGAGCGCATCGAGAAGGACTGCGACCGCGACTTCTTCATGAGCGGCCTCGAGGCCAAGCAGTACGGGCTCATCGACGAGGTGATGGACAAGAAGAAGCCGTCGCCGCCCGCCGCCGACAAGAAGTGAACGCCGTCACGTCGTTGACGGGGCCGCACGCCCGGCCGGGCGCATCGCTCGCACATCACCAACAGCCCGGTTAGGGTTCAGGACAGTCATGGCCACCAAGAACGTCGGGCGCGACGGCAACCAGACCCTCTGCTGCTCCTTCTGCGGAAAGTCGCAGAAGGAGGTCAAGAAGCTGATCGCCGGCCCCACCGTCTACATCTGCGACGAGTGCATCGGCCTCTGCAACGACATCATCGCAGAGGAGATCGATCGCGAAGAGACGAAGGACACCAAGGTGCGCATTCCGCGCCCGAACGAGATCAAGGCGATCCTCGACGAGTACGTGATCGGCCAGGAGCGCGCCAAGAAGACGCTCGCGGTGGCGGTGCACAACCACTACAAACGCATCGAGTCGCGCGTCGCGATGGACGACGTCGAGCTGCAGAAGTCGAACATTCTGCTGCTGGGCCCCACCGGCTCGGGCAAGACGCTGCTGGCCCAGACGCTGGCGCGCATTCTCAACGTGCCCTTCACCATCGCCGACGCCACCTGCCTCACCGAGGCCGGCTACGTGGGCGAAGACGTCGAGAACATCATCGTCAACCTGCTCCAGGCGGCCGACCACGACATCGAGCGCGCGCAGCGGGGCATCGTCTACATCGACGAGATCGACAAGATCGCCCGCAAGTCAGAGAACCCGTCGATCACCCGCGACGTCAGCGGCGAGGGCGTGCAGCAGGCGCTCCTGAAGATCATCGAGGGCACCGTCGCCAACGTGCCGCCCAAGGGAGGCCGCAAGCACCCGCAGCAGGAGTTCCTGCAGGTGGACACCACCAACATCTTGTTCATCTGCGGCGGCGCGTTCGGCGGGCTCGAGCAGATCATCGATCGCCGGCTCGGTGGGCGCTCGCTGGGCTTCGGCGCCGACGTGAAGAAGAAGCAGCAGAAGTCGCTCTCGGAGCTGTACCACCACGTCGAGCCGGGCGACCTGCTGAAGTTCGGCATGATCCCCGAGTTCATCGGTCGCCTGCCGGTGGTGACGGCGCTCGAGGAGCTCGACGAGGCCACGCTGGTCGACATCCTCGTGCGGCCGCGCAACGCGCTCACCAAGCAGTACAAGAAGCTGCTCGAGCTCGACGGGGTGCAGCTGAAGTTCACCGACGGGGCCCTCAAGGCGATCGCGCAAGAGGCGATTCGCCGCAAGACGGGCGCGCGCGGGCTGCGGGCCATTCTCGAGAGCGTGATGCTCGAGATCATGTACGAGATCCCCTCGAAGAAGACGGCGCGCGAGGTGGTGATCTCGGAGGACGTGGTGTTCAAGAAGAAGGAGCCGGTGATCCTCCACGCGACGGCCGACGAGAAGCCGAAGGCCGCTGGCAGCGCCGCGTAGGCGTCGTGAGGCGGGGTCGTGTTTCCTCGACCCGCCCCGTGGCGGGGCGTTACACCGCCTCCCCATGCGACGCCTGCTCGTTTGTTGCCTGTTCTCTCTCAGCTGTGCCTCGACGCAAGACACGGTGAAGCCGGAGCCGCTGGTGGCCGAGGCGATGCCGCGCGACGCGGGTGCAGCCGTTCCCCCGGAGTCGAAGAAGCTCATGGTCCCCGCGACGCGTACGCAGGTCATCAACGACATGATCCACGGGCTCACGCTCAAGGACCCGTACCGCTGGCTCGAAGACGAGAAGGCGCCCGAGGTGCAGGCGTGGATGAAGGCGCAAGACGACTTCGCCCGAAAGAACCTGCGCGCGCTGCCCGGCCTCGAGTGGCTCAAGCAGCGCTACACCGAGCTGTACTACCTCGACGCCATCAGCACGCCCATCAAGCGCGGCGGGCGCATGTTCTACACGCGCCAGAAGAAGGACAAAGAGAAGGCGGTCGTCTACTGGCGCGACGCGAAGGGCGAGGAGCACGTGCTGCTCGACCCCAACACCTGGTCGAACGACAACACCGTCTCGCTCGGCACCTGGAACCCGTCGTGGGACGGCAAGAAGGTCGTCTTCGCCGAGAAGCCGAACGCCGCCGACGAGGCGACGCTCCACGTGCTCGATGTGGACTCGGGCGAGCGCTCGAAGATCGACGTCATCACCGGCGCCAAGTACGCGAGCCCCTCGTGGCTGCCTGACTCGAAGTCGTTCATCTACGAGTGGCTGCCCACCGACGCGAAGATCGCCGTCTCGGAGCGCCCCGGCTACTGCGAGGTGAAGAAGCACGTGCTGGGCGACGACCCGGCGAAAGACGAGCAGCTCCACCCCCGCACCGGCGACCCGAAGACCTTCATCGGCGGCTCGGCCTCACGCGACGGCAAGTACCTCTTCGTCTCGATCATGCGCGGGTGGAACGAGAACGACGTCTTCTTCAAGAAGGCCGGCGTCGACAAGGAGTGGCGGCTGCTGGTGAAGGGTAAGGACGCCAAGTACGGCGTCGACGCCTGGAGAGACGTCTTCTACGTCTCGACCGACGAGGGCGCGCCCAACAAGCGGCTGTTCGCGGTCGACCCGAAGAAGCCCGAGCGCGCCCACTGGAAGGAGCTCATCGCCGAAGACAAGGACGTCGCGCGCGAGTCGTTCGCGATCGTCGGCGGGCACTTCGCGGTCTCGGGCCTCAGGAAGGCCGTGAGCGTCGTCGAGGTGTTCGACCTGAAGGGCAAGAAGGTGCGCAGCGTCGAGCTGCCCGGCCTGGGCACCGCGTCGAACCTGGTCGGCCTCGAAGACGACGACGAGGCCTACTACGCCTTCTCGAGCTTCACGATGCCGCGCCAGGTCTTCAAGACGAGCGTGAAGACCGGCAAGAGCGAGCTGTGGGCGGCCGTCGAGGTGCCAGTCGACCCGACGCGCTTCGAGGTGCGGCAGGTCTTCTACCCCTCGAGAGATGGCACCCAGATCTCGATGTTCATCGTGGCCCGAAAAGACGTGGTGCTCGACGGCACCAACCCGGTGTTGCTGTACGGGTACGGCGGCTTCGACATCAGCCTCACCAGCGCCTTCACCTCGTTCATCTACCCGTGGCTCGAGGCGGGCGGTGTCTATGCCGTGCCCAACCTGCGCGGCGGCGGTGAGTACGGCAAGGCCTGGCACGACGCAGGGAAGGGCGCGAACAAGCAGAACGTGTTCGACGACTTCGCGGGCGCCGCCGAGTACCTGGTGAAGGAGAAGTGGACGACGCCGAAGCGCCTGGCCATTCGTGGCGGCTCGAACGGCGGCCTGTTGGTGGGCGCGGCGATGACCCAGCGCCCCGAGCTCTACGGCGCCGTCATCTGCGCGGTGCCGCTGCTCGACATGGTGCGCTACCACCTCTACGGCTCGGGCAAGACGTGGATCCCCGAGTACGGAGACCCCGAGAAGGCCGACGAGCTGAAGGTGCTGGCCGCCTACTCGCCCTACCACCACGTCACCGAGAACGGCGTCTACCCGCCGCTGTTGATGATGTCGGCCGACCACGACGACCGGGTGGACCCGTTCCACGCGCGCAAGTTCGTCGCGATGGTGCAGGGCATGACGAAGGGGAAGGGCACCTCGTGGCTGCGCATCGAGATGAACGCCGGGCACGGCGGCGCCGACCAGGTGGCCAGGTCGATCGAGTCGTCGGTCGACCAGATGGCCTTCCTCTTCTCGACGCTGGGCGTCACCCCGCCTTCTGGAACGGCCGTTAAGTCGAACTGACGGACCCGGCGGGTTAGATAGCCGCTTGAAGCCGCACACCCTGGAGCTGACTTGAAGCCTCTTCCGCTGCTGCCCCTGCGCGACATCGTCCTCTTCCCGCACGAGGTGCGCCCGCTGTACGTGGGCCGTGAGAAGTCCATCGCGGCGCTCAAAGAGGCGATGAACCGCAAGGGCGCCGACGGCAAGGCGCTGCTGCTGCTGTCGGCCCAGAAGAAGGCGAAGACGAACGACCCCACGCCCGACGAGGTCTTCCACTTCGCCACCCTGGGCCAGGTGGTGCAGCTGCTGCCGCTGCCCGACGGCACGGTGAAGGTGCTGGTCGAGGGCCTCTCTCGTGCGCGCCTGCTCGACTTCCTCCCGACCGAGCCCTACTTCGAGTGCGAGTACGAGCCCGTCTCGGAGCCGCCCTCGACGCCCGCCGAGTTCGAGGCGCTGATGCGCGCGGTGCAGGCCACCTTCAAGGCCTTCGTCGAGCTCAACAAGCGCATCGCGCCCGAGCTGATGCAGCAGGTGGCGCTCATCGAAGACCCCTCACGCCTCGCCGACACCATCGGCGTGCACCTGGCGCTCAAGCTGCCCGACAAGCAGGCGCTGCTCGAGACCGAGTCGCCGGCCAAGCGCCTCGAGAAGCTCTACGAGCTGATGCAGGGCGAGATCGAGATCCTGAAGGTCGAGAAGAAGATCCGCTCCCGGGTGAAGAAGCAGATGGAGCGCACCCAGAAGGAGTACTACCTCAACGAGCAGATGCAGGCGATCCAGCGCGAGCTGGGCGACAAGAGTGACGACGGCAAGTCCGAGATGCAGGAGCTCGAGGACAAGCTGAAGGCGAAGAAGCTCTCGAAAGAGGCTCACGCCCGCATGAAGAAGGAGATCAAGAAGCTGAAGCTGATGGGCCCGATGAGCGCCGAAGCGACCGTCGTGCGCAACTACATCGACTGGGTGCTCTCGCTGCCCTGGGGCGAAGAGACCAAGGACAAGATCGACGTCGACGAAGCGCAGAAGGTGCTCGACGACGATCACTACGGGCTCGAGAAGGTGAAGGAGCGCATCATCGAGTACCTCGCGGTGCAGCAGCTGGTCGGCAAGCTCAAGGGGCCGATTCTGTGCTTCGTGGGGCCGCCGGGCGTCGGCAAGACGTCGCTGGGCCGCTCGGTGGCCAAGTCGCTCGGGCGCAAGTTCGTGCGCATGTCGCTGGGCGGGGTGCGCGACGAGGCCGAGATTCGCGGCCACCGGCGCACCTACATCGGCGCGATGCCGGGCAAGATCATTCAGTCGCTGAAGAAGGCCGAGTCGGCGAACCCCGTCATCCTGCTCGACGAGATCGACAAGATGTCGAGCGACTTCCGGGGCGACCCGTCGGCGGCGCTCCTCGAGGTGCTCGACCCGGAGCAGAACTCGACCTTCAACGATCACTACCTCGATCTCGACTTCGATCTCTCGAAGGTGATGTTCATCTGCACCGCCAACTCGATGCACTCGATCCCCCAGCCGCTGCAGGACCGCATGGAGATCATCCGCATCGCTGGCTACACCGAAGACGAGAAGCTCAGCATCGCGCGCAGGTACCTCATCCCCAAGCAGAAGGAGGCCAACGGGCTGAAGGAGACCGACGTTCGGCTCACCACGCTGGGCGTCAAGACGGTGATCCGCCGGTACACGCGCGAGTCGGGCGTGCGCAGCCTCGAGCGTGAGCTGGCGTCGGTGTTCCGCAAGGTGGCGCGCGAGGTGATCGGCGGCGACAAGGGCCCCATCGTGGTGGACCGCCGCCGGGTGAAGAAGCTGCTCGGCGTCCCGAAGGTGCCGAAGGACAAGAACGAGAAGCTCGATCAGATCGGCATGGTGAACGGGCTCGCGTGGACCGAGTACGGCGGCGAGGTGCTCCACACCGAGGCCACCACCATGCCCGGCAAGGGCAAGCTGATCGTGACCGGCGTGCTGCGTGACGTGATGAAGGAGTCGGCGCAGGCCGCGGTCACCTGGGTGCGTACGCGCGCGCGCCGGCTCGGCATCGACGACGGGTTCTTCGAGAAGAACGACATGCACATCCACTTCCCCGGCGCGTTCCCGAAAGACGGGCCGTCGGCGGGCGTGACCATGGCCACCGCGCTGGTGTCGGCGATCACCCGAATTCCGGTGCGGCGCGAGGTGGCGATGACGGGCGAGATCACCCTGCGCGGCCGGGTGACGCCCATCGGGGGCCTCAAGGAGAAGTGCCTGGCCGCCCACCGCCTCGGCATCACCACCATCATCATTCCGCGCGAGAACAAGAAGGACCTCAAAGACGTGCCGAAGAAGATCCGCGCGCAGCTGCGCATCGTGATGGTGGACACCGTCGATGAGGTGCTGCGCGAGGCGCTCAAGCTCGAGCACCCCGAAGACTTCTTCCGCACCTCGCCTGAGGTGTCGCCCACGCCGTCCTGATGAACCCGCTGGCGCGGTACGGGCGGTTCCTCATTCCCGCGCTGCTGGCGGTGACGGTGCTGGCGTGGATCTTCGCGCCGGCGCCGCGGGGCAAGCGCATTCACGGGCCCTGCCTCGTGCACGGCGACTGTCATGCCTCGGAGCGGTGCCTGGTGAAGCCCGCGGCCGACGGCTTCGCCACCACCGGTGAGTGCGTCGACCCGTGCGAAGGCGACCTGCAGTGCCCGGCGCAGCAGCGCTGCGCCCGTCTGACCGAGGAGGGCTCGTACTGGGCGTTGCCAGGCCCCAGGGCCGCTGGCCCGGTCGTCGGCGCCTGTCTGGCCGGGGTGCGCGAGGGCGACTGACCGACGCACAAAGTGTGCGACGCTGCCCACCCTCATGCGCCACCTCGTCGCCCCCTGTCTTGCCCTCTTCGCCGGCTGCGCGACCGTTCCCGCCCCCGCGCAGGTGCACGCCGCCGTGCCCGTCGGAGACCCACCGGTGGTGCGGGTGGGCGAGCGCGTCATCCTCCAGTCAGAGGCCGACAAGCGCGCCGGCGAGGAGTTCTTCAAGCTGCAGGATCAGCTCTACGAGCTCCGCGTCGACTCGGCCGAGCGGGTGGCCATCGAGCTCCTCGTGGAGCAGGAGGCGAAGAAGGACGGCCTGTCGGAGGACGCGTGGGTGGAGCAGCGCCTCGAGACCGGCCTGAGGGAGCCGACCGAGGGCGAGCTGCAGGAGCTCTTCGCGAAGGTGAAGAAGAACCTCCCTGAAGAGGCCACCTTCGCCGACGTGAAGCCCCAGCTGCGGCGGGCGCTGCTGCGCGACGTGAAGGTGAAGCGCGCGCGAGAGATCTTCGAGGAGCTCAAGCGCCGCGCGGGCTACCAGGTGCTGCTCTCGCCGCCTGACCGGCCGCGCAAGGTGTTCGACGGCTCCGGCCCGGGGCGCGGCCCCGCCAACGCGCGCGTCACCATCGTCGAGTTCGCCGACTTCCAGTGCCCCTACTGCTCGAAGGCCTCTGACGTCGTGAAGAAGGTGGCGGCCGAGTACCCGGCCGACGTGCGGGTGGTGTTTCGCCACTTCCCGCTCGCCAACCACCCGCTCGCGCCGAAGGCGGCCGAGGCGAGCGCGTGCGCGAACGAGCAGGGCAAGTTCTGGGAGTACCACGACCACCTCTTCGCCAACCCGCGCGATCTCGACGAGACGGCGCTCAAGGCCCACGCGGTGACGCTGGGGCTCGAGGTGAAGGCCTTCGTCGACTGCCTCGAGTCCGGGCGCATGAAGGCGCTGGTGGAGAAGGATCGCCGCGCGGGTGAAGCGGCGGGCGTCAGCGGTACGCCAGCCTTCTTCGTCAACGGCCTGCCGCTGGCGGGAGCCCAACCGGAAGAGGCGTTTCGTCGGGCGATCGATCGCGAGCTGGGCCGCTGAGCGAGGGGAAGAGCCCGACTGCGAGGAAGGCCACCACCACCGCCCAGACGATGGTGGCGATGCGGGCTGCGGCGGGCTTCGGGGCAGGCGCCGTCACCCGGTGGTGATGCCACGTCGTGCGCCCCGACGTGCACGGCGTGCTCAGGGCTCGTGCAGGTAGTCGCCGAGCGCGTTGTCCGCGTAGGTGTTGTTCGAGACGTCGCCCGTCTGCGAGCGGCTCATGTAGATGCCCCAGACGCCGCTGTGCCGGATGGTGCTGTTGGTGACCGACACGCGAACGCCGTGGCTGTCGGCGTGGGCGTAGATCATGCCGGTCCACCCCAGGCGGGTGGCGCCGCCGCCGTACTCGACGACGCAGTACTCGAGGGCGTTGGCGGTGTTGAGGGTGGTGTCGAAGTCGATGCCGTCCCACGCGCCGCGGCTCTTGTTCACGCCGGTGATGGTGATGGGCTTGCTCTGGGTGCCGACCGCGTGGAAGCCGGCGAGGTCGCCGTCCACCCGAATCGAGGTCATCGGCATCATCTCGAGGGTGACGCCCGGCTCCAGCGTCCACACGCGCTGGGCGCTGACGTTGCCGTCGATGACGTACGGCACGCTCAGCGCGCGCCAGGTGACGGCGCCCGACACCCACTGCGCGTCGATCAACACCTTGTCCACGTCGTTGCCGGTGTAGGTCGAGTCGGGGCCGAGCTGGTGAGCCGCGTTCGAGTCGATCATCGCGGGCCCGAGCGCGTTCTGGGTCAGCACGTTGCCGGCGAAGACCGGCACCAGGGCGCTCCCGCCGAGCTTGAGCCCGAAGCCCTGGCTCTGCCTCACGGTGAGGTGGTCGAGCTTGACCTGCACGCCGCTGCTGTCGGCGGTCGCGGTGACGGCCGCGGCCTGGGCGTTGGACGAGGTGTTCCCCGCGTACTCGACGGTGGTGTGGCGCAGCAGGTTGTCGGTGTCGTTGCTGCTCAGGGCGATGCCCTCCCAGGCGCCGCGGGTCTGCGTCTCTCCCGTGAAGACGATGGGCTTCTCAGCCGTGCCTTCCGCGATCAGCGCCGAGGCGGCGCCCGAGATGGTGATGCCGGTCTCGGGGGGCATGATGAGCCGGGCGCCCGCCTTGATCGTCCACTTCGCGCCGGCGGTCGAGGCGAGGCTGGCCTTGAGGTGGTAGGGCACGCCGACGTCGTCCCACGTCGCCGAGGTGCTGAGGCGGGAGCCGCGCACCACCACCTCGTCCTTGTCGTTGCCGGTGAACGACGAGGTCGAGTCGAGCACCCCGACGACCTCGGCGTCGACGTTGGCAGGCCCGAGCGTGTTCTTCGTCATCACGTTCGAGGCGAAGGCGGGCACCACGGCGCTCCCGGTCAGGTAGAGCCCGAAGCCCTGGCTCTCGCGCATCGTGGTGTGCGAGATGCTCGCGCGAACGCCTCGGCTGTCGGCGGCCAGCTTGATGGCCGCGGCCTCGGTGTCGGCCCGGGTGGCCCCGCCGTACTCCACCGTCACGTAGTCGAGGCGGCTCAACACGCTGGTGCCGGTGAACTTGAGCCCCCTCCAGTGGCCGCGCACGGGCAGGGCGCCGGTCAACACGATCGGCTCCTCGGAGGTGCCCACGGCCTGCAGGGACTGCTGGGCGTCGATCAGCAGCGCGGTCTCGCTCGAGAAGACGAGCTTCGCGCCAGGGGCGATGGTGAGGGTGATGCCCGCGGCGAGCGTCGGCGTCTTCAGCACCAGCCAACAGCCCTTCGCGACCGTGTAGTCAGCGTCGAGGCGCTCGGGGAAGTTCGCGCACCCGATGGGCCCGACCCCGACGTCAGCCCCTCCGTCCACCCCTCCATCCATCGGGTTTTGAGCGGGGCCACACGCCAGCCCCAACACGCCCGCCACCACCGCGACGAACCCCACTCGACCCATGACACCCTCCCAGAGAGGAACGACTCTGACGTTCGTTTGCATGAGCGCGGCCAGCATGTTGGGCGGTGGCCACGCGCGACGGCGCGCTCGGTCTGGGTCCGATCTGGGTCAAGTCGGGGCGCGCGGTCACGAAGCCGTTGCGGCGGCCTCGCAGCTTCTGCGCCTCGCGGTCGAACAACACCTGCCGAGGTCGCCCTTCGCGCGCCTGCCTCACCCGAGTTCGCGCCTCGATGGCGCCGAGCCAGAGGGCAGGTCCGGCCGCCTTCCGGTTCACCAGAGCGCGCGTGACGCCCCTATACTGGGAGACGTGAAGGCGCTCGCCCCCGGGTTTCTCATCGCCATGCCGAAGATGCTGGATCCGAACTTCGCCAAGACGGTGGTGTTGATGCTCGAGCACAACGACGAGGGGGCGATGGGGCTCATCATCAACCGCTCGGCCGAGCTGACCTTCTCTGACCTCGCGCGCGCGCAGCAGCTCGAGGTCGCCGAGGCGCGTGAAGACGACGCCATCTTCGTCGGCGGCCCGGTCGAGCCGTACCGCGGGTTCGTGCTCCACGATCGCGACTCCATCGAAGAGCGGGCGGCGCTGCTGCCCGGCCTCTTTCTGTCGGTCACCATCGACGCGCTGGGGCCGCTGCTGCTCGACCCCACCACCCGGCTGCGCTTCTGCCTGGGCTACTCCGGCTGGGGCCCCGGGCAGCTCGAGAAGGAGATCGCCGAGGGGAGCTGGCTCTTCACCGAGGCCGAGCTGGCGCCGGTGCTGGTGACGGACCCCGAGCACATCTGGAGCGAGGTCATTAAAGGCATGGGCGTCGACCCTGCCATGCTCGTCTCGACCGGAGGCATCAACTGATGTTGAACCCTGACGTCCTCAAAGCCCGCATCGAAGCGGCCCTGCCCGGCGCCGAGGTGGAGCTGCGCGACACCACCGGCACTGGCGATCACTTCGAGGCGCGCGTGGTGAGCCCGACCTTCGACGGGTTGTCGATGGTTCAGCAGCACCAGCAGGTCTACGGCCCCCTCCAGGACGTGCTGCAGACCGGCGAGCTGCACGCCCTGGCCCTCAAGACTTACACCCCCGAGCAGTGGAGCAAGGTGAAGCGATGATCGACGACACGTTGAAGGCGCGGTTCGACAAAGAGATCTCAGAGAACCCGATCGTCATCTACATGAAGGGGAGCGCGCTCTTCCCGCAGTGTGGGTTCTCGGCGAAGGCCGTCTCGCTCCTCCAGCCCCTGGGCAAGCTCTACACCGTCAACGTGCTGGCCGAGCCTGCGGTGCGCGACGGCATCAAGGCGTACTCGAACTGGCCGACCATTCCGCAGGTGTACATTCGCGGGAAGTTCGTCGGCGGCAGCGACATCGTCGCTGAGCTGGCCGAGCGCGGAGAGCTGGAGGCGCTCGTCAAGGGCTGAGGCGCGGGAAGACGGCGCCGCGAGCGGGCTGCAGCCAGGGCCTGCCCAGCGATCGCTGAAACGGGTTGCCGAATCAGTCGAAGCTGGGAAGGTCGAGCCACCGCATGGACTCCTCGCCTTCGACCGAGCCCCCCGCTGGTGCCGAGCCTGCAGCGACCGGCCCCTGGGCGCGCTTCCAGGCCTTCAAAGAGAAGAACCACATCGCCTTCGAGGTCGCGTTCTTCTTCGCCGGCTTCCTCTTCGACGTGGTGCTGCTGCACCGCATCGACTCGACGCCGTTGCTCATTCACCAGGGCGTCTACCTGGTGCTCTCGGCGCTGCTGATCTTCGTCGACCACCGGCTCCACGTCAGCGGCAAGGAGCCCCAGGGGTTTCTCGGCCGCCTCGCCAGCTTCCGCCTGTGGGTGATGCACTTCTTCCTCGGCACGCTCCTCAACGCCTTCATGGTGTTCTACTTCCGCGCCTCGAGCGGGCTGCTCTCATTCGTCTTCCTGGTGGCGCTGGCCGGGCTGATCGTCGCCAACGAGCTGCCGCGGTTTCGGCAGCAGGGGCCGGTGGTACGCGTCGCCATGCTCTCGTTCGCGACGACCTCGTTCCTGGCGTACCTGTTGCCGGTGATCGTCGGGCAGCTCGCCAGCTGGCAGTACTACCTGTCGCTCCTCATCGGCGCGGGCGTCACCTTCGGGCTGTGGAAGCTCTTCACCCGCTTCACGCACGACCCGAACTGGACCTTCAAGCGCGCGGTGCTGCCGGGCCTGGTGGTGCAGGCCGCGCTGTTCGTCTTCTATCTGTTCGGGGCCATTCCCCCCGTGCCGCTCTCGCTCAAGCACATCGAGGTCTACGCGCACGTGCTGGCCGACAAGAGCGACAAGAAGGCGCAGTACGTCCTCGAGTACCAGCCGGCTCCGTTCTGGCAGTTCTGGCGAAAGCACGCCTCGCAGTTCGTGGCGCCGCCGACCGGCGTCTGCCTCAACCGCGGCGCAGGGTACGCGCGCACCGACCTCGCCTGTGAAGACGACAAGCCCTGCGAAGGGCTGCCGAAGGGCTCCCTCTGCTCCGCCAAGCGCGTGTGGACGTTCGTGCGGGTGTTCGCCCCCACGAAGTTCGAAGACACGGTGAAGTTCGCCTGGGAGATGGACGACCCGAAGAAGGGCTGGGTGCCGCGCAACAAGCCCTTCGAGACGCGCCTGAGCGGGGGCAACGAAGAGGGCTTTCACACCTTCGCCTATTCGACGATCAGCGAAGACACGACCTACCGGGTGCGGGTGCTCTCGAAGGACGACCGCGAGATCGGCCGCCTCACCTTCGACGCGCGGCTGGGGGAGCCCCCGGCGCCCGCGATCGAGCTCGACTGAGGGGCCTTCAGCGCGCCTTCCTCCACACCGACTTCATCCACCCCTCGACCGCGCGCGCCTCGCTGGGGATCGACGCCGAGAGGTTCTTCAGGCCCTTCGCCGTCACCAGCACGTCGTCTTCGATGCGCACGCCGATGCCGCGGTACTTCGTGGGCACGGTGAGATCGTCGAGCTGGAAGTAGAGGCCCGGCTCCACCGTCAGCACCATGCCGGGCTGGAGCTTGCCGTAGCGGTACACCTCTTCCCTGGCCTTCGCGCAGTCGTGCACGTCGAGGCCGAGCATGTGGCTGACGTTGTGGAGCGAGTAGCGCTTGAAGAAGAGGTGCGCGGGGTCGAGGGCCTCGTCGACGGGCATGGGCAGAATGCCGAGGTCGAACAGGCCCTGCGCCAGCACCTTCGACGCGGCGACGTTGGGGGCCATGAAGTCGTTGCCGGGCTTCACCGCGCCGAGGCCCGCCTGCTGCGCGTGCCAGACCAGCTCGTAGATCTCGCGCTGCGCCTTCGAGAAGCGCCCCGAAATGGGCAGCGTGCGGGTGATGTCGGCGGTGTAGAGCGCGTGGCCCTCGACCCCGGCGTCCACGAGGATGAGGTCCTTCTTCCGCAGCGCAGCGTGGTTCTTCGTCCAGTGGAGGATGCAGGCGTTCGCGCCGCTGGCCGCGATGGTGCCGTAGCCCACGTCTTGCCCCTCGACGCGCGCGCGCAGGTTGAAGACGCCCTCGACGTCGCGCTCGCTCCTGGCCTTCGGCAGCGCCCGAATGATGTCTTCGAAGCCGCGCCTGGTCGCGCCGATCACCTTCTTGAGCTCGCGCACCTCGAGGGCGTCTTTGAGCAGCCGCTGCTCAGCGAGGGCGGTCGCCAGCTCGGCGTCGGGCCTGCCCTCGTCACGCTTCGAAATGGCGCCGTCGACCTTCGCCGAGTACCCACGCAGCACCCGCGCGGCGGGGTGCTTCGACAACACGTCGTTCAGCTCTGCCAGCGGCCGCGCGAAGTCGGTACCGAAGCGGGCGCGGCTCTGCTCGACGCCCAGGCGCGGGCCCACCCACAGCTCGCCCTTGTGCCGGTCGGTGTAGAACGTCTCGCTCGCGCGGCCGGGGTTGGGCTCGACGAAGAGGTGGCTGTCGTGGCCCTGGTTCCCGTGGCGCGGCGTCAGCACCAGCACGCAGTCGGGCTCGGTGTTGCCGGTGAGGTAGAAGAAGTCGGAGCCGGGCCGGAAGCGATAGAACGTGTCGTTCGCGCGCACCTTCTCGTGGCCGGTGGGCACCACCAGCACCTCGCCCGGGAACTGCTTCGAGAGCGCGGCGCGGCGGCGCGCGTGGAAGTCGGCGGCGGGCACCGGCTTCGGCAGCGGCTTCGTCTGCGGCTTCCACTGGCTCATCATGAAGCGCACCAGCGCTTCGGGGTTGTTCGGATCTCTGGGCTTCTTGGCGGGCTTCTCGCTCTGGAAGGTCATGACCCCTCGGTTATGCCACTCCTCACCCGAGCAGCGTGAGGCCAGGTCGGAGCGCCGCGATGACCGCCGGCACCGCCACCTCGCCTCGCAGCACGCGGTCGCCCAGCGAGATGGGCTCGAAGCCGTGGCGCGCCAGCAGGTCGATCTCGTAGGGCACCCAGCCTCCGTCGGGCCCGATGGCGATCACGAGGCGTTTCTCGGTGGGCATCGCGCGCGCGGGTTCGGCGGCAAGGGGGTGGGGCACCAGCCGGAGCGCGCCTGGTGGAGCCCAGGTCTCGAGCTCGTCTTCGATGAAGGGCTTGAAGCGCTCTCGCACTTCGATGACCGGCGGCACGGTGTCTTTGGCCTGCTCGAGCCCGAGATCGATCAGCGCGTCGAGGGTCTCTTTGGTCAGCACCTTCGCGTCGAAGTAGCTCTTCTCGACGCGCGCCGCGTTGAGGAGCACCACCCGATCGACGCCGAGCGATGCCACGGCGGGGATCACCCGCTTGAGCGCCTTGGGCCGCGGAATCGCCAAGAGCAGATCGATGCCCGGGCGCGCCGGCGGGTCGTCGGTGAGGGTGACGCGCAGGGTGAGGGCGGCGGCGGTGCGCTCCACCACCACGCCGTTTCCCAGTCGGCCCCCTCGCACGCCGACGCGCAGCTGGTCGCCGGGCGTGACGCGCAGCACCTCACGTGCGTGCACCAGGCGTCGGTCGCGCAGGGTGACGGTCGAGTCGGTCGCGAGCTCGTCAGGGCGGAGCAGGAGCAGGTTCACGTTACGGACACGACCATGGCGCGAGCGCGCGGTTGAGGTTGCCCGAGTTGGCGTTGTCGTGTCGCGCCTGGGGCCAGTGCGCCGTTCCATCGACGCCCTGGGCGTCGGCGAGGTAGGCCGCCACCCGGCCGAACCGGGTGACCACGTACACGGTGCCGAGCCCGCTGCCGCAGCTCTTGACCCCGTTGGGCGCGCGCGGTGGGTCCAGCAGCAGGTCGCTGCCTGCTGAGTCGCCGAGATCGTATCCCGCGGTCCCGTCGTCCCGGAGCTCGAGGACCGCGTTGCGGGCGTGCACGACGAACCCGCCGGTGGTCTTCACGGTTGCGCCCGAGTTCACGTTGGTCTGCGTGACCGTCGATTGGCAGGGCGGGGCGAAGACGAACGACGAGTCGAAGTCGCAGCGGACCATGTGGAGCCCATCGAACAGGTGCGCGGCGGTCGCCCCGATGTTCGGGCGCGCCACGAACCTGGACGAGAAGACCGAAGAGGTCTGCGTGGCCAGGTCGCTGGTCGCGGCCACCGCGAGGCTGCCGTTCCCCGAGGCCACCCATCCGACTCGGCCCGGCGCCAGCCAGACCTCGCTCGCAGCGCTGCCGACGCCGCCATCGACGAAGCCGAAGCCCGTGAAGGCGAACTTGCGGAGCACGCCTGCGGAGACCAGGTAGGCGCCGAGTTCGCCGTTCGGGTCTCGCTGCGTGGCGAAGCCCTGGATCAGGTGGCTTGAGCCGAAGTCCTCGGACGTCGGACAGCCGCCTGTGGCGGCCACGAGCGCCACCTTGCGAAACGCGAGGGGCACCTCCGTCCCGATCGCCGTCGTCGCCAGCACCATGGGCTCTGCGAAGGCCACGCCGTCGTTGGCTTCGCAGAAGGTCCCGTTGAGGGCGCCGGTCGCCAGCGAGATCGACTTGATGCTCGAGGTCCCGTCTGACTCGTAGACGGAGACGAAGGCGTTGGTGACGCCTACGACGGGGCGAGAGGTGCTGACGGCTGGCCCCGTCCAACTCCACTGGGTGCCGCCATCCGGCGCGATGCCGGTCACCCGAACCGAGCTGCCGTTCTCGCTGCTGACGACGAGCAAGCCTGACTCCGAGAGGCCAAGCCTGCAGTTTGCGCCCCAACACGGCCGGGACCAGAGGAAGCGGGTGGTGGGCACGTCGCTGGACTGCTGTGGGCTGAGGTTGCCCGCCGGGTCGCTGATTGGCCCGACGAGCACAAAGACCGCGGGCGAGTCGTTCGCCCGCAGCAGCGGCACCTCGAAGCACCGGCAGTTCGCGGTGACACAGTTGCAGGCCGCCGCCGTCGTCTGGGTGATGACGACGCCCGAGTCGAGCACGCTGAGATCAGAGGCCACCGCTGCGCGGCCTCCGTCGACCTCGACCTGCACGATCGCCGTCTCGTTCTTTTTCCACGCCTGGGTGTTGCTCGGGTCGGGGTCGGGCAGGGTGAGAGGGCGACGCAGCACCGTCAGCGCCACCCCGGGCGGCACCGTGTCGCGCTCGATGGTGAGGCTCGCCGTCGGGCCACCGCTGGGCCAGCCAGCCACGAACGCCTGGTCACCCTCGGGTCCACTCATCGAGAGCGCGCCGGTGAAGACGCCCGCCGAGCCGGAGAGCGCGCTCTGCGGCCCCATCGGACCCGACACGGGAATGGACGTCAGGGTCGCCGGCACCGGCCCTCCGGCGCGCGTCACCGTCAGGCGCGCCGGCACGCTGGAGGCGTTGAAGGGCAGGCCGGCATCTGGCGAGGTCCAGGTCAGCGTGAGGTTGAGCGAGTCACACGCGCCGCCGTCAGTGGTGGCCCGGCAGCTCTGGTACGGCTGACACGACGTGACGCATGAGGTCGCCAACACCGAGACGCTGGTGTTCGGCCCGCCGTCCCAGCCGGCCGTCAAGCGGTGGGCGCCCGCCACCGAAGGCAGCGCGACCGTCGTCGACACGCCAGCCGAGACCGAGGTGTTCGTCCCGAAGCTGCTCGTCAGGGGCACCATCACCGCAAACGCGCCGCCGTCGACCAGCCGCGCCAGCACCTGCACCGGCACCACGGCGCCGGCGTCGAAGACCCCGAGGCTTGGCGGCGCGCTGAAGCTGAGCGAGAGATCGGCGCACCGGCCACCGGACGCGCTGGGCTCACACGGAGCGTAGACGGGGCAGGTCGACGGGCAGACCGGCGCAGCGCCTCCCCCACCGCCCGCGACGCCACCGCCTGCCGCGCTCCCGCCTGCCACACCGCCGGCTACCGCACCGCCGGCCGCGCCCCCGCCTGCC
>JACSRE010000252.1 GCA_014879945.1 Myxococcus sp. | reverse complement strand
CGATGAGGTTGCCGAGGATGGTGTGCGTGCCCTGGACGACGAAGAGCGCGAACGAGGCGCCTCCGCTGGCCGCGCCGAGACCCCCGCCGCCGCCGCAGCCGCCCGCGCCGCCGCCGCCGCCGGTCGCCCCGAGATCGCCTACGCGCCGCCCGACGCTGCACGTCGCCGGGTTGGCGTTGTCCACGCAGCCGCCGGCCCCGCCTCCACCGCCGCCGCGGCCGTTGGCGCCGGCCCGGCCCGCCACGCCGATCGTCGCGACCCAGTCGTTGCCCACCAACGCGCCGAGCGGCTCGGAGCAGCCCGGGCCTGCCGCCGACGTGGTGCCCGCGCCGCCGTTCTGCGCCGGCCCGCCGTTGAGCCCGTTGGGCGGCACCACGCAGTCGTACTTGCAGAGGGTGAACTGCATGCCGAAGGAGTTGTCGTAGCGGCCGTTTCGACCGCCCACCCCGTTGCCGTTCGCGCCCGAGCTGTACTGCTGCGGGTCGTTGCGCGGGTCGGCGCCGCCGCCGGGGTTGCCCGAGGTGGCCGCGGGGCACGCGACGTTCTGCCCACCGCCCCCGCCGGCCTGCAGCTCGTTGGCGCAGGCGGGCGTGTTGCACTCGCGGGCCGGGAGCCCGTCGGCGCCGTTGCCGCCGTTCGCGCCCGCCGTGCCCGGCGCGCCAGGCGTCGCGTCGCCGCCGCGCCCGCCGACGAAGTGGTTGTTCTGGAGCGTCAACCCACCCGGCGCGTTCACGTACGCCGCGTAGCTGTTGTAGGCGGGCACGCCAGAGGCCGGCCGCGAGGTGACGTCGTAGCCGCGCACGGTGAAGCCGCTCACCACGGTGGCCGCGCCGGCGGCCTGCCACTCGGCGTTGAGGGTGCCCCGCCGGAAGGGAGGCGAGCTGAAGTCGGGCTCGGGCGCCTCGATCAACGTCGGGAAGGTGATGACGTCACGCCGCGAGAAGTCGGCCGAGTAGCCGCCGTGGAGCTGCAGGCCGGGTTGCAGCACCACCTGCTCGACGTAGGTGCCCTGCGCGACGAGGATGGTGTTGCGCGTGGCGGTGACGGCGGCGATGGCCTCGCGGATGGTGCGGAAGGGGTTCTGCCGCGTGCCCTGGCTGCTCGGGCTCTGGGCCCAGACGAAGAGCGAGCTGGCCACCACGCCGTCGACGCCGTCGCAGTCGCGATCGACGTAGCGCAGGCCCGCGGTGGGGTACGTGGCCGACACGTCGGGCTCGTCGGTGCCGGTCGAGAGCCGCGCGCACTCACAGCCGTTGGTCTCTTCTCGATCGACGTCGTTGAACTGGGCCGTCACCGCGCACGCCCGCACGCCCCCGTCGAACGCCACGCAGCGAGAGGCCGGGTTCCCCGTCGCCGCCTGACACTGGCCGTCGCTGGAGCACGTCGGCGCGCAGGTGGTGCCGACGCACTGGGTGCCGCCCAGGCAGCCCATCGCGCAGGGGCGCACGCAGACCGAGGTGAGCGCGTCGCAGGTGCCCGTCGCGCAGTCGGCCGCCGTTCGGCACGGGGCCCCGGCGCCGACGATGTCCTCCGAGGTGCACTGCACGATGGTGCAGCCGACGCCGCCGTCGACGCGGCAGCCGCCGATGGCGTGCTGCAGGGCGGGGCTCCAGCGCGCCTTGCAGTTGGTCTGGCAGCTCCCGCACTGCTCGTCGGTGTCGTAGGTGCCCGAGTCGCGGGTGTTGATGAAGCCCTCGTCGATGATGGCGTCGCAGTCGTTGTCGGCGCCGTCGCACAGCTCGGCGGTGGTCATCGAGGTGTCGCAGACCGAGTACGCGCCCGTCACCTCGCAGAGCTGCCGGCCGACGCAGGTGCTGGGCCCCTGGGTGATGAAGCAGCTGCGCGAGAAGCCCTGCCGCGCGGTGGCGCACTCACACGAGTTGGTCGAGGGCACACACAGCAGGGCGCCGCCCTGGCTCTGGCAGGTGCTCCCCATGGGGCAGCAGTCTTGCGCGCCGACGATGCCGGTGCAGCCCGGGCGCTGGCTCGCCGGCGCGCACGACTGCTGGCACGCCTTGCCCTGGTCGTTGCCCACGGTGGCGCAGACGTCGAGGGGCACCCGGCAGTCGGCGGTGCTGGTGCAGGGCGCGCACTGGGTCTCGGGCACCGGCTCACAGCGGGCCGGGTCGCTCGCCGAGGGGAAGAGGGAGAAGCCCTTCGCGCAGCGGCGGGGCACGCAGGTCAGCTGGCCGGCGCGATCGACGCACGACGCCGCGCCGGGGCCGCCGTCGCGATCGAGGCCGTTGAGCACCTCGTAGCAGTCGGTGTTGCAGCCGCCGCACGCGCGCGGGCTGGTGTAGCGGCCCATCGAGTCACGCAGCCCGTCATCGACGGTGCCGTTGCAGTCGTCATCGACGCCGTTGCAGCGCTCCTCGACGGGGTCGGGCGCGCTGCAGAGGAACGAGAAGCCCGCGTCGGGGCCCGTGGCGCCACACGACCACTTGCCGGTGCAGCTGACGCCCTTGCGGCAGTCGGGGAAGCCGGTGACGCCCGAGGTGTCGAGGCCCGGGTCGGCCGAGTCGGTGAGGCCGTTGCAGTCGTTGTCGCGCCCGTCGCAGATCTCAGGAGACGCGATGGGCGCGTCGCAGGCCGAGAAGGTGCCGTTGAGCTGACAGGTCTCGACGCCGAAGCACCGCCCCAGCGAGGCCGCGGTGGAGCAGGAGCGCTCGAGGCCCACCGCGTTGGGCGCGCAGGCGCAGCTGGTGGTGTCGGGCACGCACTGGCGGGCGACGCCTGCGTCGAAGGCGATGGCGCGGCACGAGTAGCCGGCGCGGCAGGCGACGAGGGTGCAGTCCTGGCCGCAGAAGCGCCCGCCGTCGAGGTCGAGGCAGCGATCGCCGCCGGCGTTGCAGTCGGAGTCGGCGCGGCACGGGTTGCACAGCGCCTGGAACGGCGGCACGCAGAGGAAGCCCGAGCCGGTCGTCGACTGCTTGCAGTCCCAGCCCTTGCCGCAGGTGAAGCCCCCGTCGACGCCGCACGCGGCCGAGCAGACCAGCCCGTTGCCCGGGCCCTTCGGCAGGCAGGGCCCGAAGCGGCAGTCACCGTCAGCGGCGCAGGGCCAGCCGAGATCGCCGGGCAGGCCCGCGTCGGGAATGAGGCGGCAGAAGCCACCGATGCAGTCCCTGTCGGGCGCGCAGTCAGACTTCTGTTTGCACTCACACGTCCCGTCGAGCAGGCAGTCGGGCTCGCGAACGGGCGTGAAGCAGGCCTGGAGCGCGACCGCGAAGAGGAGGGCTCCGAAACGACGAACGACGGTGGTGCAGCTCGACATGTCCACGTGTCCTACGCGAGTTGGCGGTCGGCCACGCCAGCGGAGAGAGACCATACAGGCCGGGCGGTGAGTGTCCACCCCACCCGATGACCTTCACCGGAATCGGTCGCGCCGCGCCATTTTCGTTCGTCGCGCCCCGAGCGCAGAGGCAAAGTCGGGCCTCGAAACAGCGCAGCAGAGGAGGTCGCATGGCGTCGAAGGGCTTGTCGTCGGTTCTCATTCCCACGGACTTCTCAGCCGGCGCCCAGCACGCGTTCGAGCGGGCGCTGCACCTGCCGCTGGCCCCGAACGCGAAGCTCACCCTGCTGCACGTGCTGCCGGCCGACATTCCCGGCACCCTGCGGAAGGTGGCCATCGCCGACGCAGAGCGGAGCCTCGAGAAGCACCTGGCCCACGCGCGCAGCATCGCGGTCGAGAAGGGCCTGTCGCCCAGGCAGTTCGTCGGTGACGTGGTCGAGGGCAGCTCGGCGCACCAGGTGATGAAGCGGGCCAACACCGTCGAGGCCGACGTCATCTGCATCGGGCGGCACGGGCGCCGGGGCGTGGTCGACCTGTTCATCGGCTCCACCGCCACCCGGGTGATGCGCGAGACCGACCGCCCGGTGTTGCTGGTGCGCTCGCCGGCGAAGGAGCCCTACCAGCGCCCGCTGTTCGCCATCGACCCGACGCACAAGGCGGCCTCGGTGCTCAAGCAGGGGCTGCGGGTGATCGACCCCTCGACGAGGACGGTGACCGTCTTCCACGCCACGCCGATCCCCTACGAGGACTTCATCTCGATCTCGGCCGACCAGCGCGTGGCGCTGCGCAAGAAGTTCGAGAAGGACGGAGAGAAGCTGCTGCGGGCGCTGCAGAAGAAGGTGCCCGGCTACCGGTTTCACCCCGTGGTGCGCAGCGGCGACGCGCGCTCGCTGGTGATCGAGCAGGCGCTGACGATGGGCGCCGATCTGACGGTGCTGGGCACCCACGGCAAGTCGGCGCTCAACCGGTTCCTGGTGGGCTCGGTGGCCGAGTGGGTGCTCTCCCACTCGGTCAACGACGTGTTGATCGTGAGGCCGTGAGGTCGTCGATCGACCGGTCTCGTTGACGCCGAGCCTCGGGCGCCTCGCAACCTGTTGAAACCGTGCTCCTGCGGGCTCCGCCACCCGCCCCTGCGGGCTCCGCCACCAGTCCTGCGGGCTCCGCCACCAGTCCTGCGGGCTCCCCCACCAGTCCTGCGGGGGCCGCCACCCGGTCGTGCGCGCCTGGCCGGGGTCGCTGCGTGCCCCGGCTGCGTCAGCCCAAGCTCAGAAGACGCCGCCGCCGTACACGTCGGTCACCGTCTTCTGTGACTCGAGCAGCTCGATGTACTGCTTGAGCGCCGTCTCGGTGGCCGGGTCCATCGGGTTGAGCAGCCCCTTGAGCTCGTTGGCCCGGGCGATCATGCGGGCGGCCACGCCCGTCTCGAGAATGCCCACCCGGTAGCTCACCGCCACGAAGGTCTTGCCGCTGTACGGGTCGTCGAAGGTCACCGTGGGCAGGGTCGAGGTGAGGGCCTGCCCGTTGCCCTGCAGCCACAGCCGCGACGAGTTCGAGAACGACTGGTCGTACGTCGCCGGAATGAGCGCGTTGCCCAGCACCGTCAGCCACAGCTGGAGCGTGAAGCCCAGCTTCGGGTCGACGGCGTTCTGCCCCATGGGCGGAATGGTGATGGTGCTCGAGATGGGCCGGGTGACGAACTTCGTGCCGTCGTAGATGGGGCCGATGCGGTCGAAGCGATCGGTCATCGCCGCGCCGAAGAGGTCGAGCATCTGCCGGGGGAAGAGCCGCCAGTAGCTGATGGCGTACTGGCGCGAGTCGGCGGCGACGTCTTTGCCGAGGAAGTACGTCTCGGGGTCGGTGAGCAGCGAGATCGCCGAGACCTTGTCGTTGAAGCTCCCGACGTGGTGCACGCGCTCGTACCAGAAGTAGCCCGAGTCATATTCCCACCCGCTCTCGAAGTAGCGGCCCTCGCCGAGCCCGAGGGTGAACTTCGGCCGGTCCCAGTACTCGTCCATCTTGTAGAGGTCGCGGCCGTCGGCCTGGGTCTCGAGATCGTACGGCCCCGGCTCGGGCGTCATCAGCACGTCGCCGAAGAAGTCGAAGCTCTTCGTCACCGCCACCGTATACGGGCCCCACTTGTCGGGCGAGCGCCAGAAGTTGTTCGAGTCTGCCGGCACGTCGGGGATCAGGTCGGCGTACGACGCCCGGTTGAGCACGTAGAACTGCATCATGGTGCGCAGCGAGTCGAAGTAGCGCCAATAGGCCCGGTCGACGGCCTCGTAGGGGTCGAAGGCCAGGCGGTCGCGGCGGAAGCTGTCGAAGACGTAGTAGCCCCGGTAGTCGGCCATCTTGGCCTCGGCGACCTCGAAGACGTCGGCGCCGCGATCGAAGGCCTCACACCCGGTCGACGCCGCCTCGAACTCGTCTGAGCAGAACTTGTACGGCACCAGCAGCCGATCGCGCGCGTCGACCTCGACCCGGTCGGGGTACTGACACCGGGTGGCCAGCTCCTTGCGCTGCACCTGCGAGAACGGCACGTCGGAGCGCTTCTCGAGATCGACCACCTCGGGCAGCTTCGTGTAGTGGAGCGAGGTGTAGTCCTGCCCATCACAGGTGATGAGGAACGGCAGGGCGTCACCGTAGGCGTTCACCGCCTGCACCGCGCCCACGAGGTAGACGTCGCGCACGGTGTCGAACACCTCGACCAGGTTGCCGTAGCCGAACTTGAGCGCGGCGCGGTCGTACTTCCCCAGGCCCTGGATGTCGGAGTTGAAGTTGGCGCCGTAGTCCATGATCGACGACTGCATGAACTCGGCGATGCCGCCCTTGAGGCCTGACGGGAGCGAGACCCCGGCGAGCTCGGCAGGCGACTCGGGGTCGAGGTACCGGGGCCGGGGCGTCTTGGCGCCGTTGTTGGTCCGCAGGTCCCAGTACGTCTTCGGGTAGTTCATCGGATCGTACGAGCCGGCGAAGTTGTGGCGCAGGCCCAGCGCGTGGCCGACCTCGTGGAGGGCCGTCGAGAGGAACACCTGCTCGCGAATGCGCTTCCACACCACCTGCGGGTCGGCGCCCTTCTGCCCGAGGGCGAAGCCGAGCACCGAGTCGTTGAGGGTGGCCTCGGCCAGGTCGACGCCGTGCGCGCCGAGGCGCCGGCGCTGCTGCTGTTGAAAGCGGTAGTGCGCGGGGGTGAAGCGGGTGAGCGGGTTCACCCGGCCCATCAGCTCGCGCGTCACGGCGGTGCGCGGGTCGATCGCGTGCGCCATCAACACCTCGGGCGTCACCAGCTTGCGCTCGAGATCGGACCCGCGGAGCTTCGAGAGCCGCTGCGCCGACAGCCCCGTCTGGCCCCCGAGCAGCTGCGAGCCGGCCAGCGCCTGGTTGCGGGCCGTGAAGGCCTCTTTGAGGTGCCTGGCCGAGCCCTTGGTGAGGCGCGGCGTCTTCGGCAGCCCCTTGGTCCACGAGACGTCCATCGCGTCGGCCATGGCGTGCACGTCGGCCTGGCTGAAGCCGCGGCTCTTCGCGCCGAAGGGCTGGTTGGCCAGCCACTCCTTCACGTTGACGCCCTCGATGAACTGGTCGGGGCGCAGCTCACCGTTGACCAGCCGCACCAGATCGCGGCCCATCGCCGCGTAGGTGTCGATCTGCGCCCCGTAGACGTTGGCCACGCTCGCCACCGTCTCGCCCGTCTCGGCGTCGTTGGAGCTGGGCCCGTAGCCCAACAGGCCCGCCGACACCGGCTCATCGACCCAGTTGAGCAGGTTGAAGCGGATGTCGCCCAGCCGCGCCGTGGTGCCGGGCTGGCCGCACACCGCGGGGTCGCCTTCCCGCACCGGGTTGTTCACGCACACCACGAACGCCTGACCGATGGCCGGCCGGCCCTGGAGCGCCTCGACGACGCCGCGAAACGTCACGTCGTACTGGCGCTCGAGCTCCTTCGCGGTGGCCTTCAGCTCCTCGGGGAAGCCCTGGCTGAGGAAGTAGACGATGGGGCGCGGGCCGAGATCGACGCTCGAGGGGTCTTCAGGCGTCGCGCGGTTGCGGGCGGCGTAGGGCAACGAGCAGACGCCCGTCACCTTGCCGTCGGCCTCCACCGTCGCGGTGGGCAGCTCGGTCACGCAGCGCACGCCGGGCGAGGTGTCGCCGCAGTGAACGTCGAGCTGGCAGGGCTTCGACGACAGCGAGCGCCACCACTGGTTGTGCCGGTTGATGAAGCGCTCGCGGCCCGTCTCGGTGAGGCCGTACTGCCGGTTGTACGAGCGGCGCTCGGTCGAGAAGTAGCCGAAGCGCTCCATGTCCTTGTCGTCGTAGACGCGCGGCTCGTAGTCGCGAGCGGTCACCCGGCGAAAGGCGTTGCGCACGCGGATCTCCTGCGAGGAGCAGTCCGAGGTCGAGTACTGCATGAAGCACAGCGGCCAGCTGGTGCCGTCTTCGAAGGTCACCAGCTCGGGGCTCGCCACCAGCTTCTGCGTCACCTCGAGGTAGCTGGCCTGCTCGTCTCCGCTGCGCTCGATGCGGAACGCGTCAGGGTCGCTCGGGTCGCTGACGTAGTACGGCACCGCGTCCTGCTTGATGGGCTGAATCGACGGCGAGCTGTAGTCGGCGAGGAAGTTGAAGTTGGTGACGAGGTTGGTGGACCAGTCCACCCGAATGAAGGCGCGCTCGAACCACTTGCGCTCCTGGCTCTCGATCAGCTTGTCGTACTCCTCGCCGGTCGACGCGTTGTATTCGCGGATGATGTCGAAGTGGCTGGTGATCTTGAACGCCGCCACCGGCGCGCCCTGGTACCGACGGTCGGCGCCCGCGGCGAAGGCCGGGTTGCCCTTCTCGGTGCCGCGCACGAACTCGTAGGCCCGGCGCGCGATGAGCGAGCTCTCCTGAACGTCCCAGACGATCTTCTCCATCTCGTTCTCGCCCTGCTCGCCGGGGAAGGTGAAGCCGGCCGAGAACGGCACGCCGACGACCGTCTGGCGGAAGTACCAGACCCCTTCGAGATCTCGCTTGGCGAGGGCGTCTTGCTGAACGGTGCTGCGGGGCTGCACCGGCGTGCCGCACGAGGCGACGAGGGCACACACGACGAGGAGCGCACGCTTCATTTCTTCTCCGGGGCAAGGCTGTCGAAGAGCTGTTCGGCGCTCGTCGAGAACGACAGGTAGAGGGTGGTCGCGTTGCTGCGGTTGACGACGACGAAGGGCTGCGAGAGGCGGCCGTCGAGCTGGTTCACCGAGCGGTAGGTCGACAAGCCCAGCGACAGGCCCACCGGCCCCTTCGACCAATCGACCGAGGCCAGGAACCAGTGATCGTTGCGCCACTGGGTGCCGCCGAACTTCGGCTGCTCCGCGCAGGTGGCCTGCGGCACGCCCTCGACGGTGCACCCGCCCACCGCGAACGGCATGATGTTGAAGAGGAAGTACGACGACGAGACCGAGAAGCCCTTCGGCAGCTCGACCGCCGCCGAGACCCCGTTGATGAAGCCGAAGTTCGGGTTCGCCACGCCGGTCGAGGGCGGGCGCCAGGTCGGCTCCTCGCGCCCATTGACGGTGACGGTGGTGCTGGCGCCGCTGAGCTCCGAGACGGCGCGCTGGTAGAAGTACTTGGCGGGCCGGAACACGTAGGTGAGGTGCACGGGCCCCAGCGCCTTGTCGAAGATGAAGCCCAGCGAGAGCGAGGTGACGAAGCCGGTGTTCCGGCTGCCCAGCGAGGTGGGGATCGCCAGGCGCAGGCTGTTGGCGAGCGTGACGCCGACGCCGGGAATGGTGAGCGTCTTGCCTTGAATGAGGCTGACCCAGGTGTCGCCGAGGATGAGGGGGGTGCGCGCCGCGCCCTCGACCACCCCGACCTGAGGCGCCAGGGCAGCCGCCCCTTCGGGCACCGCGAAGAGCGAGGCGCCCACGAAGCCCGTGCCGCGAAAGCGCGGGTCGCTCCCGGCGAGCTCGAGCTCGATGGGCAACCGCACGGCCAGCAACATCGACTCGAACCACGACCCCTTGAGGAACTTCGCGCCGAAGCGCCACGAGGGCTCGAGCCAGACGGTGAGCGAGCCGGAGTACGACTCGGGCGCGAAGTACAGCCCCGACGAGAAGAAGGTGGTGAAGCCGAGGTCGACGCCGCCGAAGCGCATGTCGCCGCTGCCCCCGCGCGCCTCGACGAAGCTCTGCGAGCCGCGAGGGCGGTCGCGCTCCTCTTCTTCCTTCGACTTCGGCGCGCCGGCGTCGAGCGAAGGGCGGGGCTTCGTGGCGGTCGTCGCTTCGGCGGGCGCCGGATCGTCGGACGGCGCCGAGGGCAGCCCCTGAGCGCTCGCCGTCAGCGCGAGCACCAGCGACGACACGATGACCCAGCGCGTGTTCAGCAGACCTTTGCCTCCCGAGGCAGCGCGGCGGCCTACGGCACCCGGCCCATCGGCGTCAACCCGGCCTCAGTCGAAGAGCACGCCCGGGTTGAGCACGCCGGCTGGGTCGAGGGTGCGCTTGACGGCCTTCAAGGCGTCGAGGAAGAGGGGCGGCGCCTCGCGCTCGTACCAGGGCCGATGCGTGCGGCCGACGGCGTGGTGATGCGTGATGGTGCCGCCGTGCGCCGCCAGAGCGTCGCTCGCCGCGCGCTTGAGCTCGTGCCACTGCTCGAGCTCGGCGCCCTCGCGGCCCCTGCCGATGAAGGTGAAGTACGGCGCCGGGCCGTCGGGGTAGACGTGGGTGAAGCGGCACGACACCACGCCGCCGCCACACACCCGCTGGAGCGCCTCGTTCATCGCGCCGGTGACGCCGGCGTAGAGCGCGTCGAAGCGCGACCAGGTGCAGGCGGTCTCGAAGGTGTCGGCCACCAGCCCAAGCTGAATGAGCGCGTCTTGCAGGTACGGCCCCTGGAGGAACGACCTGCGCCACGCCTCGCCCGCGTCCTGGGCGCGCTCCCCCTCGCCTTCTCGAACCTGCGCGCCCTGCTCGCAGCGGCCCTGGTGCCTCGCGGTGATGCGCAGCGCCTCGTCGATGGAGCCGCGCATGGAGTGCGAGGCCGACTCGAACCCCAGCACCAGCACCGATGAGCCGTCGAAGACGACGCCGTTGATCATCGCCTCCATCGCGTCGAGCAGCCGGCAGTTGGCGGGCTGCAGCCCCGACTGGCTGAGCTCGCGCACGGCGTTCACCGCGGCGGCGTAGTCGGTGAACTGCACGCTGGCGCTGGCGCGGAAGGTGGGCTTCGGGCGCACGCGCATCCACGCCTCGGTGATGACGCCGAGCACGCCCTCGCTCCCGATGACGAGGCGGTTGGGGTCGACCGCCGCACCCGACGCGGGGAACTGGCGGGTCTCGAAGAGGCCGCGCGGCGTCACCAGGCGCACCGACTGCACGAGCTCGTCGATGTGCGTGGGGCCGGTGGCGAAGTGGCCGCCCGCGCGCGTGGCGATCCACCCGCCGAGCGACGAGAACTCGAACGACTGGGGGAAGTGCCGGAGCGTCAGCCCGTGGGCGGTCAGCTGCTGCTCCAGCGCCGGCCCGAGCACGCCGCCTTGAATGCGCGCCAGATGTGACACGACGTCGACCTCGAGGACCCGCTCGAGCGCGCCGAGGTCGAGGCTGAGGGTGCCATTGGCGTTCGGGCCCAGCCTCGGCTCGACGCCCCCGACGACGCTCGAGCCGCCGCCGAAGGGCGTCACCGAGAGGCGCTCCCGCTCGGCGCACTCCAGCGTCGCGATCAGCTCGGCCTCGGTGCGCGGGGTGACGACCAGGTCAGGCGCCGACGAGAAGTCACCGCGAAAGCCGCGCACGCGGTCGGGGTAGGCCTTGCCCATGGCGTGCGCCGCGCGCGAGGCGGTGGAGGCCGACGAGAACGCCGCGAGCCGAGGCGGAGCGGCGACCCGGGGGCTCGGCACCTCCGCGGGGCTCCCGGTGAGGGCGTGCGAGGCGCCGAAGAACGGCTCGACCCGCGCGCGCACCGCCTCGAGCGGAATCGCGGCCTCCTCCAGCCCCCAGCCCCACGCGTGTCGTCCCATGCGCGCGGTTCTACCCGACGTGGCCCCTCCCGAGGGGTCAGGACGCCGAGGGGACGACGAGGTTCGCGCGCACCGCCCGCAGCGCGTTGGCCGAGGCGATCAGCAGCTGCGCAGGCGTCGCGCGATCGGCCACGTCAGCCACCATCACCCACCGGTCGGCGTCGAGCTGGGCCAGGCCCTCGATCTTCAGGCGGGGCTCCACGCGCTCGCGGCGCACCACGCCACCTGGCCCGAGCACGCCCACCACCGAGCCGTCGCACCCACCATCGGGGCGCTCGGCCGCCGCCGAGAAGTACAGCTCGCCCTCGAGCGAGAGGGCCAGGCTCGTCAAGGCGAGCGGCACGTCGTCGAGCGACCCCAGCTCGAGCGGATCGATGGCCTCGAGCGCCCACGAGCCGAGCGCCCCACCCGAGAGCCCGCGGTGAACGTCGGCGAGCTCCAGCCGCACCAGGGCGTTGCCGATCACCCCACGCTGCCCCAACACCAGCTGGTCGCCGATGACGACGGCCGCCTCGAGGTTGAGCGTCTCGAACTGCTGCTCGAGCGCGGTGAACAGCTCGGTGCAGTCGATCGCGGTGACGTGGCCGCCCCGCACCAGCGCGCCGCGTCGGCGTCGCGGAGACGAGCCCGAGCCGAGCGCGAGGAGCGCCCCGTCGGGCAGCAGGGCCAGCGCCTCGAGGTCGGGCTTGACGAGCCTGAGCTCGACCGGGTCCTCCGGCATCACCCCTGGGAGGAGCCGCAGGCGCTCGAGCCGGGTGCCGTCGAGGCCGAACACCCAGAGGTGGGGGTCGTCGTCGGCGATCACGCAGACCCGCCCACCCTGCACCACACAGCCGCTGGCGGCCGAGATCTCGAGGGTGGCAGTCGGCGTCAGCGCGACGGCGTGCATGACACACCGTACGACACGGGAGACGGCGTGGTCGAACTCTGGCCCGCGTCGGGAGGCGCGCTAAGACCGCGGCGTGTCCAAGCACATCTCCGTCCTCGATCTCTCGCACTACACCAACGGAACTCCCGCCGAGCGCGCGCGCTTCACCCAGGCCTGGGGCGAAGGCCTCACCGAGTTCGGCTTCGTCTCGATCGTCAACCACGGCGTCGACGACGGGCTCATTCGCCGCACCTACGCCGACGCCGAGCGGCTGTTCGCGCTGCCGAAAGAGGTGAAGCAGAAGTACTTCATCCCCGAGGGTGGCGGGCAGCGCGGGTACACGCCCTTCGGCCAGGAGCACGCGAAGAACCGCAAGGTCGGCGACCTCAAGGAGTTCTGGCACGTCGGCCGCGATCTGCCTGCCGGGCACGAACGCCAGGCCGTCTACGGCGCCAACGTGTGGCCGTCGGAGCTCGCGACCTTCAAGGAGAACACGCTCGCGCTCTTCAAGGCGCTCGACCAGGCGGCGGCGGTGATGCTCCAGGCGCTCGCCGACTACTTCAAGCTGCCGACGCCCACGTTCTCGAACATGGCGCAAGACGGCAACTCGGTGCTGCGCATCATCCACTACCCACCGCTGAAGGACATGTTCATTCCCGGCGGCGTGCGCGCGGCCGAGCACGAAGACATCAACCTCATCACGCTGCTGTGCGAGTCGACCTCGTCGGGCCTCGAGCTGCTGACGCGCCAGAACGAGTGGATCGCGGTGGACGCGCTCAAGGGGCAGATCGTCGTCGACTCGGGCGACATGCTCTCGCGGGTGACGAACGAGGTGATTCCTTCGACGACCCACCGGGTGGTGAACCCGAAGAGCACCGACGACGACGTGGTGCGCTACTCGATGCCCTTCTTCGTGCACCCGTGGCCGGAGTGCTCGCTGCGGGTGCTCGACGCCTGCGTGTCGGAAGAGCACCCGCGCAAGTTCCCCGACATCACCGCCGACGCGTTCCTGCGCCAGCGGCTGCGCGAGATCGGGCTCATCAAGTAGCGCGCGTTGACGTCAGCCCGAGTTCCAACTGAGGTCGCCGCAGATGCACTTCAAGGTCGAGCCGAGCGAAGGCGCCATGGCAGAGCCCATCGGACTCCTCGACGTGAAGGCCGCTGAGCGCCCGGCATGACGACGCTGCTGGCCATGCTCCTCGCGCTTGGAGCCAGCCCGACCGAGCGCCCCCGGCTCATCGGCAGCGTTCGCGTCTCGACCTTCACCGGCCTGCCCGACGTGCTGGGCGTGTCGGCCTCGCTGCACCTCATTCCGTACGTGGACCTCGAGGGTGGCGCGGCGGCCTTCGTGTTGGCGCAGAGCTGGTACGCGCGCGGCGGGCCGCGGTTCATGTTCGAAGACTGGCGCGACGCGCAGCACCGGGGCGCGACCTTGCGGCTGTCGGCGCTCTTCGGCTTCAAGTCCGTCGCGCTCAAGGACGAGCGGTTCCAGGGCTTCCACTTCGTCGGCGCCGTCGAGCTGACGCACTGGTTCGCCCCGCACCTGGGGCTCACCTTTCAGCTCACTGGCGGCGGCACCGTGAGCGCCTGGCCCGCCTTCTTTCCCGAGCTCCGGCTCGGGTGGGGGCTCGCGTTCTGAGGCGCGCATCGACCTGGGTCCTCTGGCTGCTCGTCGGCTGCACGGGGCGGCCCATCGTTCACGTCAGCCCGAAGCCGCTGAGGGCGCGGCTGCTCTCAAGGGCCGTGTTGCCAGCGCAGACCTTCGTGCCGGGCCCCCTCAGCGGCGCGCACCTCGACGCGAAGGCAGGAGCGCCCTTTCCCGGCCAACCCGTGCAGGGCTTCTCGTCGCTGCAGGTGACGCCCGAAGGACTGCTGAGCATCGCCGACAACGGCTACGGCGTGCCCGAGACCTCGAGCGACTTCGTGCTGCGCGCGTGGACGCTCGAGCCCGACTTCACCACCGGAGCCCTCCTGGTGACGACGCGCTTCGTGCTCTCGGACCCGCACCGCCACCTGCCCTGGCCCCTCGTCAACGACGACACCCCGCAGCGCGTGCTCACCGGCGCCGACCTCGACCCCGAGTCGCTGGTGCGCGCGCCCGACGGCACCTTCTGGGTTGGCGATGAGCACGGGCCGTTTCTGGTGCACCTCGACGGCGACGGACGGGTGATGGAGCCGCCCTACCCGCTCGTGCTCGACGGCGGCGAGCTGGCCGGGCCCGACTCGCCCTTCCTCAGGCCCAACCTGCTGCTGCGCTCGCTCGAGGCGCTGCGGGCCGACGCGCTCCGGCACGACGCGGGCGTGCCCATGGCCTCGCCGGACCATCGGTGGCTCACCTCGGCCGAGCAGGTGCGCGCGCTCCACGCCGCCGGCTTTCGCGTGGTGCCGTGGACGGTGAACGAGCCCGCGCGCCTCGCCGAGTTGCTCGCGTGGAACCTCGACGGCGTCATCACCGACCGACCCGATCTCGCCGGGGCCTGGCTCGCGGCCGGGAAAGAGGTGCACGGGCACCGGGGCGCCCGCGGGCTGGCACCAGAGAACACGCGCGCGGCGTTCGCGCTCGGGCTCGACGCCGGCGCCACCGTGCTGGAGTTGGACCTCACCGCCACGGCCGATGACGAGGCGCTGGTGTGGCACGACGCGCGGCTCTCGGCGCCGAAGTGCCCCCGCGTGGGCGACGGCGGCGTGTTGATTCCAGCGACGCGCCTGAAGGCCCTCTCGCGCCTCGACTGCGACGGCGCGCTCCCGAAGTACCCGCGCCAGCGCGCCGACGCCGGCAGCCACCGGGTGATGACGCTGACCGAGGCCCTGCGCCTTCCCGGGTCGCTGAACATCGAGACCAAGGTGCACGGCACCGGCCTGCCGCACGACGACGCGGTGTGGCTCACGCGCCTGCTCATTCGCCGCGTCACCGAGGCCGACGCCGGCGCGCGGGTGACGTTGCAGTCGTTCGACTGGCGCGCGCTCCAGACGGCCCACCGAGAGGCGCCGTGGCTGCAGACGGTGGCGCTCTTCGAAGACGAGACGGCGTCGAAGCCGAGCCAGGCGCGCGCCGGGCTCCCCTGGCCGCGCAGAGACGTCACGGTGCGCGTGGGCCGCAGCGCGGGCTTCGAGAACCTCGCCCTCACCGCCGACGGGCGCTTCCTCGTCGCGATGCTCGAGAAGCCGCTGCCCGGTGACACCGACTGCCTCGCGCTTCGGTTCGAGCTGGCGACCAGGCAGTGGGCCGGCGTCGCGTTCCGCTACCCGCTCGACCAGCGCGCGACCGCGGTGGGAGATCTCACCCTCGTCGACGGGCGCTTCGGGTACGCGCTCGAGCGCGACGACACCGAGCGGCGCGTCGACGGCTTCAAGCGGCTGATGCGCTTCGCGCTCCCCGAGGTGGTTGGCGCGCGGGTCACGAAGTCCGAGGCGGCCGATCTGCTCGAGCTCGAGCTGCCCGACGGGGGCACCTTCCGCTTCCCCTTCTGGACCATCGAGGGCGTCGCGCCGCTCGATCGCGGGCGCGTCGCCATCATCAACGACAACAACTTCCCCTTCGGCCGCGGGCGCTCCGAGACCGAGCCTGATGAGACCGAGCTGATCGTCGTCGCGCCGCGGTAGCCGTCACCTCACGGTGAGCACTGGGCGACGGTCAGGCCGCTCAGGTCGGGCCCGTTGGTCGAGACGTTCGAGACGACGCCCGACGAGGCGTACGACACGTTCGCGCTCTGGTTCGGCGAGCTGCCCGAGTAGCTCCGCGACCACGACTGCGCGAGGCCGCCAGCGGTGTAGGTGAACGTCTCGCTCACGTTCTCCATCGAGCCCGAGTAGCTCCGCGACCACGACTGCAGGCGCCCCGAAGCCGTGTAGGTGAGTGACTCGCTCACGTTCTGCGTCGCGCCCGAGAAGCTGCGCGAGAACGACTGCGGCCGCCCGCCCGAGGTATAGGTGAAGGACTCGCTCACGTTCTCCATCGCCCCCGAGAAGCTGCGCGAGAACGACTGCAGCTTGCCGCCCGACGTCCACGTGAAGGACTCGCTGACGTTCTGGGTCGAGCCGGTGAAGCTCTTCGACCACGACTGCAGCTTGCCGCCCGAGGTCCAGGTGAACGACTCCGAGTAGCCCTGTCCGGCGCCCGACGGGGTGAAGCTCACGCTCTGCACGCGGCCGGCGCTCGTTCGCGAGATGTTCAAGGAGCCGTTGCCGGGGCTGATGACGGCCTGGCTCTCGAGGCACGCGGCGTAGCGCTCACGCACCTCGCCGCGGTCGGCGGCGAGCGAGTGGCTGAAGGCCGTGCACAGCCCGTTCATCGAGAGGCGACCAAAGGGCGACAGTGAGCGGTCGGTCAACGAGTCGTGCGTCGCCATGCAGGGCGTTGGGTACGCGCCGCCGCCAGCCGTGCCGCCGCCCGACGCCACGAAGCCTCCGCCGGCGCCAGACGTGCCCGGCGTGCAGGTTCCGGTGAGGCACGACTCGGCGGCCCCACAGGCGCGACAGCTCGCACCACCGAAGCCGCAGGCGCTCGAAGACCCGCCTGGCTCACAGGCCCCCGCGGCCGTGCAGCAGCCGGTGCAGCTCGACAGCGAGCAGCGCTGGGGTTGAGCTCCGCACGCGGTGAAGAGGAAGACCGCCGAGGCGACGAGCCCGAAGCGAGAGTTGGTTCGCACGGCCGCGCCTTAGTCCGCCTCGTGGCCAGACGCATCCCACCTCGGGATCGAGGGACCCAGAGTAGGCTGCGCGTCAGAGACGCCGTCGATCGGACGACCAAGCCGCCATGCCCACCCCCCAGGACTTCGCGCGCGCCGCCGCGCTCTCAGACGAGGCGCTGATCGCCGAGTGCGACGAGACGTTCTTCATCGCCTCGGGCCCCGGCGGCCAGCACCGCAACAAGACCGAGACCGGCGTTCGCCTCGCCCATCGACCGACCGGCATCACCATCACCGCCACCGAGCGACGCAGCCAACTGCAGAACCGCGGCGCGGCGCTCGAGCGGCTGCGCGAGGTGTTGGTGAAGCGCTCGCACGTCGACGCGCCCCGCATCGCCACCCGGCCGGGCAAGGGCGCCAAGCGCAGGAGGCTCGAAGGCAAGCGCCACACCTCGGCCAAGAAGCAGAACCGGCGCGGCGGCTGGGACTAAGCGCGCCCGTCTTCGCCGAAGAGGGTCAGCGCCACGCCTTCAGGCCAGTCATCGGCCACCTCGCGCAGCGCCGCCTCGACGCTCCCTCGCTGCGCTGGGGTGAGCTTCAACGCCTGATCAACGATCACCTGCTCGAGCCCCGCGACGTGTGACGGCGCCAGCCAGGTGGAGACCGCCGCGGGTGGGTCGCCCGACCAGTTCCTCCCGTGCCACGTCAGCGTCATCACCCGGGCGCGCGAGAGCGAGAGCTCCCAGTTCGAGGGGAAGCTCACGTTGCCCCCGGTCACCTCGAGCGAGCACGACACCTGCTGCACGCCGGGGAACCGCTGGAGCAGCGACCTCGCGAAGGCGAGATCACGCCCGGTGCCAGGCACCTGCAGCCGCTCGACCGTCGAGAACCACGCCGCGCGCGCCGAGAAGAAGTCGAGCGCCTCCTCGACCCTGGCCCGGTCGTTCCAGCCCGCGACGAGCCCCAGCTCCCGCACGGCCTGGAACGGCAGGCGCGCCAGGGGCGCGTCGACGAAGATGACCGCGCGCTCGAGCGGAGGGATGAGCGTGGTGCCGCCGTCCCGCACGCCGAGCAAGACGTCGAGCGCGCGCAGGTGGGGGTGAAACTCGAACGCGAAGGCCCCGCCGAGCTTGAGCCGCTCGATGGTGCTCCAGGCCTCGGTGCGGCCGAAGATCTCGGCGCTCTGCCCCTCGAGCAGTCGCGCGTTCGACGGGAAGCCACGCGAGAAGGTCGGCACGTCGGCGGTGAAGATGCTGCCGCCGCGACTCGGCACGACGATGAAGGGGCTCAACGGCTTGAGCCACTCGGCTCCGTGGGCGCGGAGCAGCTCGTTGACGCGGCGCGCGTGTCTCGGGTGCGGCGACAACTGGAGCGCGATGAACTCTCCGCGGGGATCGCCCAGCTCGGTCAAGACGTCGGCCAGCACCGCGCGCCGCCCATCGTCGCGAGGGTGCTCGTAGACCTCGCGAAACAGCGCCGCCACGTCGACGGCGCGGGTGGCGGTCGCGCTGCGCACCTGCTCGACCAACGCCTTCTCGCGGTCCGACAGCGCCGCGGCGCGTGGGAGCTCACGGCGTGACAGCGCGCCGAGGTCGATGCGCACGAGCTCGGGGCCGGCCGCGCGCAGCTCCTCGACGAGGCGGGCCGCCATCGGGTCGCCCTCCTTCACCAGCCAGCGCAGGGCCAGGCGCATCATCAGGTAGCCCTGGTTGCTGCGGTACGGGTCGGCGCGAATCAACGCGGCCAGCGCGGCGGTCCACAGCAGGCCGGGCTCCCCTTCGACGATGGCCGCGACCCGCGCGCGCGCGTCGCCGGTCAGCCGGGGCCAGGGCGTCGACACCAGGCGCAGCACCTCGTTCTGCTCCTTCGCGGCGTGCCAGGCGTCTTCGGTGTCGCGCTCCTTCGCTGCGGCGATCGGCTCGGCGCTCAGGCGGTGGGACACCAGGGCCCAGGCGAGCTCCACCAGCTCAGGGTGCTTCTGGGCCGTCCACGCCTCGGTGAGCCACTGGAGCACCGCGCTCCACTCATGTCGGCCCGCCGCGACCGCCGCGCGCTCCAGCGCCTCGACCCGGGTCATGCCTTCAGCTTCTCGACCAGCAGCTCGTTGATGCGCCTGGGGTTGCCCTTGCCGCCCAGCTTCTTCATCACCGCGCCGACGAAGGCGCCCACGATCTTGGTGTTGCCGTTGCGGTAGCTCTCGACGTTCTTCGGCGCCTCGGCCATCGCCTGCGCGATCGCCTCGAGCAGCGGGCCGTCGTCGTTGACCTGCGCGAGGCCCTTCTCGGCGATGATGGCGTGCGGGTCCTTGCCGGTGGCGAACAGCTCCGCGAACAGCTCCTTCGCGCCGGGGCCCGACACCACGCCGTCCTTCACCGCGCGCAGCACCGCCGCGAACTGGGTCGGCGTGAACTTCACCTCGGCGACCGAGGTCTTCGTCTCGTTCAGCAAGCGCGAGAGCTCGCCCATGAACCAGTTGGAGACCGGCTTGGCTTCGCCCACCTCGGCGAGGCAGCGCTCGAACAGCTCGCTCATCGCGCGGTCGGCGGTGAGCACGCCCGCGTCGTACGGCGGCAGGCCGAGGGCCTCGACGTAGCGGCGCCGCCGCGCGCGCGGCAGCTCGGGGAGCGCCTGCCTCGCCTGCTCGATGCGCGCCTTCGACAACAGCAGCGGGGGCAGATCGGGGTCCGGGAAGTAGCGGTAGTCGTGCGCGTCCTCCTTCGAGCGCATGCTGCGCGTCTCGCCGCGCTGCGGATCGAACAGGCGCGTCTCCTGCTCCACCTTGCCGCCGCCCTCGAGGAGCTCCACCTGTCGCGAGGCCTCGATCTCGATCGCCTGCTTGATGAAGCGGAACGAGTTGAGGTTCTTGAGCTCGCAGCGCGTGCCGAACGTCGTCGCGCCGTGGCGCATCACCGAGACGTTGGCGTCGCAGCGGAAGCTGCCCTCTTCGAGGTTGCCGTCGTTCACGCCCACCCACACCAGCACGTCGCGCAGGGCCTTGAGGTACTCGACCGCGTCGTCGGCGCTGCGCAGCTCCGGCTCGCTGACGATCTCGAGCAGCGGCGTGCCCGCGCGGTTCAAGTCGACCAGCGACACCGCGCCCTGGTGCACCAGCTTGCCGGCGTCCTCCTCCATGTGAATGCGGGTCAGGCGCACCGTCTTCTCGCCCTCGGGCCCGTCGAACACCACGCGGCCGCCGAGGCAGATGGGGAACTCGTACTGGGTGATCTGATAGCCCTTGGGCAGGTCAGGGTAGAAGTAGTGCTTGCGCGACCACTCGCTGCGCTCAGCGATGGTGCACTCGAGGGCGTGCCCGGCCGAGAGCGCCAGCTCCACCGCGCGCTGGTTGAGCACCGGCAACACCCCGGGGAGCCCCAGACAGACGATCGAGGTGTGCGCGTTGGGGTCGCCCCCGAACGAGGTGGACGCGCCCGAGAAGAGCTTGGTCGAGGTGAGCAGCTGGGCGTGCACCTCGAGCCCGATGACGACCTGGAAGTCGGCGCGCGGCATGTCAGCGAGGCTCCAGCGAGAGGTTCAGGTCGGCCTCGAGGGCGTGCGCGGCGCGCAGCAGCGTCGCTTCGTCGAACGGGCGCCCCAGCAGCTGGAGCCCGATGGGGAGCCCCGCCTTCGACTGCCCGCATGGCATCGACAGCCCGGGGAGCCCGGCGAGGTTGCACGGCAGCGTCAGCACGTCCATCAGGTACATCGCGAGCGGATCGTCGAGCTTCTCGCCGAGCCTCCACGGCAGCACCGGTGACGTCGCCGAGAGCACCACGTCGACGCTCGCGAAGGCCGCCTCGTAGTCACGGCGGATGAGCGTGCGCACCTGCTGCGCCTTCACGTAGTAGGCGTCGTGGTAGCCGGCCGAGAGCGCGAAGGTGCCGAGCATGATGCGGCGCTTGACCTCGGGGCCGAGGCCCTCGCTGCGGCTCTTCTCGTAGAGGTCCTTCAGCGCCTTCACGTCCTTCGCGCGGTGGCCGTAGCGAACGCCGTCGTAGCGGCCGAGGTTGGAGGACGCCTCACACGGGGCGATCACGTAATAGGTCGCCAGCGCGTACTTCGTGTGCGGGAGCGAGAGCTCGACGACGTGCGCGCCGAGCGCCTCGAGCCGCCGGGCCGCCGCGCGGACCGAGGCGTCGATCTCGGGGTCCATGCCGTCGACGAAGAGCTCCTTCGGCAGCCCGACGCGCAGGCCCTTCACGCCCGAGCGCAGGCCCTCACGCCAGGCCGTCTTCGCGACGTCGGACGAGGTGGAGTCGGCGGCGTCGAAGCCCTCGATCGCCTCGAGGAGGAGCGCCACGTCCTCCACCGAGCGCGCCAGCGGGCCGACCTGATCGAGCGAGCTCGCGTACGCCACCACGCCCGCGCGAGAGACCCGCCCGTAGGTGGGCTTGAGGCCCACGAGGCCGGTGAAGGCCGCGGGCTGGCGAATGGAGCCGCCGGTGTCGGTGCCCAGCGCGCCCGCGCACAGGCCCGCGGCGACCGCTGCGGCCGAGCCGCCCGAGGAGCCGCCCGGCGTGCGGGTGAGATCGAACGGGTTCTTCGTCTGCTGAAACGCGCTGTTCTCGGTCGAGGAGCCCATGCCGAACTCGTCGAGGTTCGTCTTGCCCAGAAGCACCGCGCCCGCGGCCTTGAGGCGCGTCGTCACGGTGGCGTCGTAGGGCGGCACGAAGCCCGCGAGCAGCTTCGAGCCCGCCGTCGTCACCACGCCCTCGGTGAGGATGTTGTCTTTCAGCGCGACGGACACGCCATCGAGCGGGCCCAGCGCCGCGCCACGCGCGCGACGTTCATCTGACGCCTTCGCCGCGGCCAGCGCGCCCGCGTCGTCACGAAGCAGAAACGCGCCGACGAGGTCGGGCTTCTGGAGCAGCGCCTTCGTGGTCTCGACGCTCGAGGTGGCGCCGTCGGCGAGCGCCTTCGTCAGCGCGACCAGGCCCTTCATTCGATGACCCGGGGGATGGCGAAGCTGGTGCCGTCGACCTGCGGCGCGTTGGCCAGCGCCACCTTCACGCCGACCTCGCCGTGCGGCACGTCGGCGCGCAGGTGCGGGGTGGACGCGCCGACGACCGAGGTCGGCACGACGCCCGTGGTGTCGACCTGCGCCAGGGCGTCTACCGCGTCGAGAACGGCCGACAGCTGCTCGCGGTACGTCACGAGCTCCTCGGGCGACAACGCGAGCCGGGCGAGCCGTGCCACGTGCCGCACCTGTTGTTCCGTCAGCTTCACGTTCGCGCCTCCGCACTCGAAGTTCGCAGGGGACCGTATTCGTGGTCGCCGCTGTCGTCGATCTTGTCGCTCGAGCCACCGCCGTTCCTGCGAGGATGACAAGGTGAACAAGCTATGCCCCGCCTGGCGCGGGGCATCCTATTCAGAGGAGGCCCTGTGGAAGCGATGGCAAGTGAAGGACTGGTCGCGGCAGCATGGGAATTCGAGGGCCTGCTCACTCGCGTTCGGTGGCCGATCAAGGTCCCCTCCGGGTACTCAGACGTCGATGTGATCGGGGTCGACGCGGCCGGCCGCGTTCGCTTCGGCGAGTGCAAGGTGCGAGGCCCAGCTCGAAGAGTCCTGGTTGGCGAGACCAACTTCGGCGATTGGCTCGGCGACTGGGCAGGCTTCCTCGGCAACATTAAGCCGCTCGTTGGCGACCAACGGCCAGCCTGGATTCCGAAGCCCGAGCAGATCTCGCAACTCGAGATCTGGTTCTGCGGGAACGTCTGGTTCCGAAGCGCCGGGGAGCGCGCTGCGGCTGAGGACGACCTCGCCGAACTCGCGAGGAAATCGTGCCCGAAGGAGCTTCGGCCCCGCGTGCAGGCCCGGATCCGCAGCACGAGCGATCTGCTCTTCGGCCTCATCCGCGACGTGAGGCGTCGTGTCATCGACGAAGAGCATGGGAAGCGCTTCGGGCATCCGCTGGTCGATTCGATCCGCGAGCTTGTTCGGTTTCTGAATCCGAAGCCCACGAACGGTGGGCGAGTCAGCGACCAGATCGCCGAAGACACCAGGCGCGAACTGCTTGCAGCCTTCGGCATCAAGTAGCGAGTGCTTCAGGCTCTCGTCTCCACCCAGAAGTCCGACAACAGCTCGGCCTGTTGCAGCACCGTGTTCGTCGCCGCCTCTTGTTTGTCTGGCGGGTAGCCGTGCTTGCGCAGAATGCGCTTCACGATCACCCGGAGCTTCGCGCGCACGGACTCCTTCACCGTCCAGTCGATCGAGACGTTGTTCCGCACCGTCTCGACCAGGTCGCGAGCGATCTTCTGCAACGTCTCGTCCCCCAGCACCTTGACCGCGCTGTCGTTCACCTCGAGCGCGTCATAGAAAGCGAGTTCATCAGTCGACAGGCCGAGCTTCTCGCCCCGCTGCTGGGCCGCGCGCATGTCCTTCGCGATCTCAATCAACTCCTCGATGACCTGCGCGGCTTCGATGGCCCTGTTCTGGTACCGGCGGACCGCCTTCTCGAGCAGCTCGGCGAACGATCGCGACTGAACGAGGTTCTGCCTCGATCGCGCCTTCACCTCGTCGTTCAGCAACTTGCGGAGCAGCTCGACCGCCAGGTTCTTGTGCTGCATGCCGCGCACGTCGGACAAGAACTGGTCAGACAGAATCGAGATGTCGGGGTTCTTGAGCCCGGCCGCCGCGAAGATGTCGATGACCTGGTCCGACGCGATGGCGTTCGAGACGATCTGCCGAATCGCCAGGTCGAGGTCGCCCGACGCCTTGCGATCACCGACAGACGTCTTCGCGATCGCCGTACGCACCGCCTGAAAGAACCCGACGTCATCGCGAATTCGAATCGCTTCGTCGTGCGGCACGGCCAGCGCGAACGCCTTGGAGAGCTCGCTGACGGCCTGAAGGAAGCGCTCCTTGCCGCCATCTTGAGCGAGCACGTGCTCCTGAGCGGCTGGGAGGAGCGTCAACCGCTCCGCCGGCTTGCCCTTCGTCCACGCGGTCCACGCGAAGCCATGGAAGATGCCGACGCAGACCTCGTGTCGCTCGAGCATCAAGCCAACCGCCTCAGCCTGGTCGATGGCCGTCTCACCCTGGCCGCCGCTCTCCGTGTACGTGTGGAGGGCCTTCTTCAACTGGTCCGCCAACCCCAGGTAGTCGACGACGAGGCCACCGGGCTTGTCGCGGAACACCCGGTTCACGCGCGCGATGGCCTGCATGAGCCCGTGCCCCTGCATCGGCTTGTCGATGTACATGGTGTGCATGCACGGAGCGTCGAAGCCCGTGAGCCACATGTCGCGAACGATGACGAGCTTGAGAGGGTCGTCGGGGTTCTTGAACCGCTTCGCCAGCGCCTCGCGTCGGTTCTTCGAGCGAATGTGCTGCTGCCAGTCCGGCGGGTCAGACGCGGAGCCGGTCATGACGATCTTGATGGCTCCGGCCTCGTCGCTCTCGTCGTGCCACGCCGGCCGCAGCGCCACGAGCGCCTTGTACAGCTCGACACAGATGCGCCGGCTCATGCCGACGATCATCGCCTTGCCGTCCATCACCTCGAGGCGCGCCTCGTAGTGCTTCACGAGATCGCCAGCGATGAGGCCGAGCCGACGGTCGGTGCCGACGAGCGCCTCGAGCGCCGACCACTTGGTCTTGAGCTTCTCTCGCCCCTCTTGCTCCTCGCCCTCGGTCAGCTCATCGAAGGCCACGTCGAGGTGGGGCCGCTCCTCGTCCTTGAGCTGGAGCTTGGCGAGCCGGCTCTCGTAGTAGATGGGCACCGTCGCGCCGTCTGCGACCGCTCGCTGAATGTCGTAGACGCTGACGTAGTCGCCGAACACCGAGCGGGTGCTCTTGTCGGCCGAGTCGATCGGCGTACCGGTGAAGCCGATGAACGAGGCATTCGGGAGCGCATCGCGCATGTGCCGCGCGAAGCCATCGATGAAGTCGTACTGGCTGCGGTGGGCTTCGTCGGCGATGACGACGATGTTCGAGCGCTCCGACAGTCCGGGGAACGTGTCGCCGCGGGTCTCGGGCATGAACTTCTGAATGGTGCTGAACACGACGCCACCGGCGGCGACCTTGAGCAGCTCGCGAAGGTGGGTGCGGTCGCGAGCCTGCTCCGGGCTCTGGCGCAGCAGCGCTTTGCAGCGCGAGAAGGTGCCAAAGAGCTGGTCATCGAGATCGTTGCGGTCGGTCAGCACGACGAGCGTGGGGTTCGCCATCTCTGGGTGGAGCACCACCCGACCGGCGTAGAACGCCATCGTCAGGCTCTTGCCGGAGCCCTGCGTGTGCCAGACGACGCCGACGCGACGGTCGCCCTTGGGCCGCGACGCCGTGACGGTCGCCTCGACGGCGCGCGCGACCGCGTGGAACTGGTGGTACCCAGCGACCTTCTTGATGACCGTCTCGCCGTCGTTCTCGAAGACGATGAAGTAGCGGAGCAGGTCGAGCAGGCGGCGCTTCTCGAACACGCCCCGAATCAGCACCTCGAGCTGCGTGATGGTCGAGGGGGCCAGGTCCTCACCTTCGATGGTGCGCCAGGGGAGGAAGCGCTCCCGGTTCGACGACACCGTGCCGATGCGCGCTTCGAGGCCGTCTGAGACGACGAGCAGCTCGTTGAACACGAAGAGCGACGGCAGCTCGTTCTTGTAGGTCTGGAGCTGCTGGAAGGCGTCCCAGATGGTCGCGTTCTCGTCGGCGGCGTTCTTCAGCTCGAGCACTGCGATGGGCAGCCCGTTGAGGAAGACGACGATGTCAGGTCGGCGGGTGCTGCTGCCTTCAGTGACCGTGAACTGGTTGACCACCAGCCAGTCGTTGTTGTCCTGCGTGTCGAAGTCGACGATGCGCACCGGGTCGTAGCCGAGCGTGCCGTCGGCGCGCAGGAACTCCACGCTCACGCCGTTCACGAGGTAGTCGTGCAGCTCGGAGTTCGCGTCGATGGGCTGTGGCGTCGAGATGCGCGTCAGCTTCCGGTACGCCTCTTCGAGCGCTTCGGGCGAAGCCCTCGGGTTGAGTCGAGCCATCGACGAGCGCAACCGCCCCTCGAGGATCACGCTGCTGTACGACGACCGCTCGGCCGCAGCCTCGTTGGGAGCAATCGCGGGCCCTGACAGAACGGAGTACCCAGCAGCCGCGAACCACTCCAGTGCGGCTTGCTCGACCACCGACTCGGAGAAGGTGCTCATGCTCCCAGCTCCAGGCTGACCCAACCGACCGGGATGTCGCGGCTACCGGTTGCGACGTTGACGCTTCCCCACACGGTGGCTATAGATCGTGGCAGCTCATCCACCATGCGTGGCAGGAGTAAAGAGGCCGCTGTCCTTCGGGATGGCGGCCTCAGCTTTTTCGGGCGCTTCGCCAAGACTCGTACTCCTTTCGAAGCTTCTCTCGCCGGTGGCCCTGCACGACGCAGAAGGCCGTCCAGGGGAGTACGAAATTCTCGCGTTCGTCGATGACGACGACGTAGCTGAAGTCCGGGAGGCTCACGACCCATCGCGTTGCGGTCTGGCGCTGGGTCGACCACAGCAGAATGCGGGGTGGAACAACCGGCGCCACCACGGGGCAAGGCTCCGACCAGGGACCTGCTTCGAGCAGCATCGCCTTGGGCCACGCGATGCGTTCGATGCGTTCTCGGTCAGGCGTTCGTTCGGCCTCCACCGCCCCTTCGGTCACGAAGTGCCAGAAGGTCGCGCACTTCCCCTCGAATTCTGGAAGCTGCTTGAGGCCCATTCGCTTGCCACGGAAGGCTGGCCGAGCCTGCGCCGTGCCGAAGTCACGCCAAAAAACCGCGTACGCGCGCTCGACGCTCGCGCCGTAGTCGTTCCAGTCGAACGGGACGAGATCCGGGAGCCAATCCGGCGCACCGTCAGCCTTCACCGAACTTCTCCTGGGCGCGCCACACGAAGAGGTTGAACTTGCTCTCGGTGATGAGCGTCGACTTCTGGAGTGTGAGGCCTGTGCGCTCTTGGATGCGCCGCACGAGACGCTGCTTTGCAGTGCTCGTCGCGGCACCACGACCCACGTACTGAATGGCACCGATCAGAATGTCAGTCAGCTGGAGCAGCTCAACCTCGTGCGACCGAACAGTTTGAACCCGCTCGATCGTTCGTTTGTCGAAGTCGTAAACGCTGTTGCTGAGAACTTCATGCAACTTGAGCATCTTGGCTGCGCTGCGCGTGTCCTTGATGTCGAGATAGATCCGGAACTTGTGATCCCGAGCGATGATTGCCTTCAACAGGCTGAAGTACATCTTGTAGTACCACGTGTCGTGGTCTTGACCGAACGCGGCGTGATTGAGCTTTGACTTGTCCGGCACAACGAGCGCCCGGAAACGCAGCTCTGGCCGGTCGAAGAAGAAATCAATGAGGGCAAGATAGAAGTCAGTCTTGCCAGGCGACACCTTCGTCCACTTCACCTCGAACTGAGGCGAGAGCCCATGTTGCTTCTTCAGCGCACGGATTTCATCGGCGAATCGCCTCACATTCGGCGTAGAGGTCCACAGCGCCCCGAGGACCATGTTGGGCTGGTCATCGTTTGCCAGGTGACCACTTTCGTCGCAGTAGACGTTGTAGGTGGTCACGCGGCTACCTTGAGTTCGCCTGAAAGCAATCGCGGAAGGAGCGCATCACGTGTCGTGGCCAGCGATCGACTTTCAACGCTACACAACTCGGCACGTTGTTCGAGGGGGGCAAGAATCGAACTGAAGCAGGCAAGCAAGTTCGGTGGGGGCAGCACGAGCGGGTAGGACAGGAAATCATCCCGGCTGAGGCCAACAACCGCGCTCCCTGTGGCCCTCCCAGCACAGTAGGCCCGGTACTCGGGAGTGAGGAGAAGGCGATACAAGAACTTTGCAACCTGCGTATTCCGAAGCACGAGCTTGACTGTGTCTTGTGTCAATCGCCCCAATGGCACCGACGAAGGCAGCCGCGCGACAGAGCCGATCATCTCGCCGTCCTTTGTTGCTCCCTTGAGAGAGACGTACATCTCGCCGGGGCGCAACATGAGTTCATCAGGACACTCGCCACCGTAGGTCTTGAAACCATCCTCCCGAAACCCACCACCCGGTCGAATCGAGCCCAAGCCGAGGAGGGCCGGCCCCGGTTTTCCGACAAGAGGCCCCTTGTAGGTTGTACCTCGCTTGAGTTCCGTGCAGTCCCCAACACATGCGCGCTGCCAGCCGTTAGGGATTGGGCCGAGGGCGGAGTCGACGAACTCGCTTGGGAAGAGCTTGGCCGTTTCTGCGTCCATGCCCATGGGCGCGCGGCCGGCTGCTTTGGCGTGGACGGGATCGAAGTCGACGAACCACGACTTGAAGAGCGCCCTAGCCATCGCCTCGAGCGTCTCGTTCATCTGGCGGTTCAGTTCGATCTTGTCGTCGAGACTTCGAAGGATGTCAGCGACAACCCGTTGTTCAGCCAAGCTCGGAATGCCTACCGCCAGCGACTGGATGCGGTCGGTCGGCAGAACGCCGGTGCCGTGACCGGCTTCCCCGACCATGCCAAGAATCTCGGCGCTTCGCGCCTTGATGGCATAGGCCAAGAACGATGGGAGGACACCGTCAACAGCCACCAGCGCCTTAAGGTCTTGATTGAATGTGACGGGCTGAGTCGTGATGCCCATCCGGAACTCACTTTTCAGACTCATTCCTCGGACAATAAAGAGGATCGAGTCCGCTGGGACCATGCGCGTACCGTTGCGCGCGCCGGCCTCGCTCACTCGATCCTCAGAGTCAGTAATGTAGAAGTTGGTGATGCTCCTCGCACTGATCCATGGAATCGAGCCGCCCCAGTACTCGGCTCTGGACTTGTTCGGCGTGCCTCCGGAGTACCAGACTGCGCAATCCTTGAGTTGGCGGAGTGGCCAAGTGCGGCTACTGCTCATAACCAAGCCCCTTGATGCTGTTCCGGATATGCCTCTCAAGCCGCGCACCCTCTTCAAACTGCTTCTGCAGCGTGAGAGCTAGGCGCTTCATCTTGACGTCAAAGGACTCGCCGTCATCTTCCACGTCCTCGGCGCCGACATACTCCCCCTTGCGTAGCTTGAGGATCGTCGGCTTTGCGTGAGTCACCATCTGAGAGCCTTCGCGACG
>JACSRE010000257.1 GCA_014879945.1 Myxococcus sp. | reverse complement strand
ACTCCCTCGGCCGCCGGAAGGACTCCCTCGGCCGCCGGAAGGACTCCCTCGGCCGCCGGAAGGACTCCCGCGGCCGCCGCAAAGACGCCCGCGGCCAGCGGAAAGACCGCTGCAGCTACTGGCGGGCCGCCCGAAGCCGCCGCAAAGACTCCAGGGTCGGCGCTGAAGACTCCCGCGTCGGCGCTGAAGACCCCGGTGTCGGCGTTGAAGCCCCCCGCGCCCGCCTCGGCGCAGGTCCGCGCACCGACGCCCACCCGGAGCCTCGACACCAGCGCAGCCCGCTGGAGCCCCACCTCGACGACCCCCGAGCGCGCGCCGATGGTGACGAGCCGGCCCGACCCGCGCGCCGACGCCTCGCTCAGCCGCACCGCCGCGCTCTCGTCGCTGAGCCGCACGCCGAGCGCCCCCGCTCGCACGCCCGTCGCCAGGACGCCCGAGCTGAGCACCGACCCGCGCCGCCGCTACCCGCGCGCGAATCTCGAGGTGCGCGCGCGCCTCTCGCTCGCCGACGACCCCTCGCGGGTCTTCGAGGCGACGCTCCCGACGGTCAACATCAGCGTCGGAGGCATGTTCCTCGAGTCGAGCTTCTTCCTGAAGATGGGCACGCGGTTGCTGGTCGAGCTCCACCTGCCGCCCAAGGGCCGCACCGTGAACGTCAAGGCCGACGTGGTGCGCATCGAGACCGAGGCGAGCGGGCAGTCGGGCTTCGCGCTGCGCTTCACCGAGTACCTCGACGGCAGCGAGGTGGTGCTGGCGACGCACTTCCTCTCGCCAGTGCTGCGTGAGTTCATCACCGCGTACGCGAAGAAGCACCGCTTCGAGGCGGGCGCCGAGTACATCGCGCACACCGCCGACGTGCTGGCCGCGTGGGAGCTGAAGAAGGCCGAGCTCGGCGGCGACGTGTGGAGCCTCACCTCGCTGTGAGTCCCTTCGAAGCGGTGGTGCTGGGCCTCGTGCAGGGGCTCACCGAGTTCCTCCCCATCTCGTCGACCGCGCACCTGCGCATCGTGCCGGCGCTGCTGGGCTGGGGCGACCCGGGCGCGGCGTACTCCGCCGTCATTCAGCTGGGCACCGTCGGCGCGGTGCTCGTCTACTTCGCGAAGGACCTCGTCCACCTGACCCGCGCCTTCGTGAAGGGGCTCATCGACAAGCAGCCGTTCGGCACCGTGGAGTCACGCCTGGCCTGGTTCGTCGGCCTCGGCACCATTCCCATCGGGGTCTGCGGGCTGCTCTTCAAGAAGAGCATCGAGACGTCGTTGCGCAGCCTCTACGTCATCTCGTTCTCGCTCATCGCGCTCGCGGTGGTGTTGTTCATCGTCGAGAAGGTGGCCTCGCACCGGCGCACCATCGAGCAGATGACGCTCAAGGACGGGCTCATCGTCGGCCTCTGGCAGGCGGTGGCGTTGATTCCCGGCTCGTCGCGCTCGGGCACCACCATCACCGGCGCGCTGTCGCTGGGCTTCACCCGCGCCGACGCCGCGCGCTACTCGTTCCTCCTCTCGATCCCCGCCACCTCGCTGGCCGGCGTGTTCGAGCTCAAGCACCTGCTCGAGGCGAGCGACGGGCCCGGCGTGGGCATGATGGTCATCGGCACGGTGGTGTCGTTCGTGTCGGGGCTGGCGGCCATCTGGGGCCTGCTGCGGTTCCTGCGCAGCCGCTCGACGCTGGTGTTCGTGGTGTACCGGGTGGTGATGGGCCTGGCGCTGCTGGGGCTGTTGTCGGCCGGGGTGCTCCAGCCGGGCGGCGCGCCTGCGCCGCTGGTCGAAGCCGCCGCGAGCGCGCCGCCGAAGTGAAGAGCCCGTCGGGGCGTTCGAGCTCCACCCTCCGCTGCGCCGACGCAGGGACCGCCGCGGAGGCACTTGCGTCGTAAAAAGGTCGCTTTTCGACCCGGTCGCGACGCATCTGGGCCGCCCAATCGGGGTGCCGTCGATGCCGAGCGCTCGGTACACTCCTGGCGCGATGACCCGGGCGCCCCGAGTACCGATGTCTGACGAGGGCTTCTTCAAGCGCCTCGAGGCGCGCCTGCACGCGGTGCCCTCGAAGGTGATGGAGGCGCCGGGGCTCGTGCTCAAGCCGGCCGCCGTGTTGGCGCCGCTGTTCTGGCGCGACGGAGAGCCGTGGGCGTACCTCACCATGCGGCCGCTCACCCTGCGCAAGCACCCCGGGCAGATCTCCTTCCCCGGCGGCGCGCGCGAGTCGGGCGACCTCACGCCGCTCCACACCGCGCTGCGCGAGACGAAAGAAGAGCTCGGCCTCGAGCCCGAGGCCGTCTCGGTGCTGGGCATGCTCGGCGCCATGCCCACCATCACCGCGTTCTGGGTGACTCCGTTCGTCGGGGTGGTGCCGGCCGAGGCGCCGCTGACGCCGAACGCCGACGAGATCGCCGAGGTGCTCGAGGCGCCGCTGTGGAGGATGCGCCGCGAGACGCGGTTCATCTACCAGGCTGACCGCGAGGTCTACGTCTGGGGCGACGCGCGGCACGTGGTGTGGGGCGCCACCTACCGCATGCTCGATCAGCTGATGGAGCACGTCACCGCCGTCGGCCGGTGAGCCCTCACGCGACGGCGGGGCCTTCATCCCAACGTCGCTGATCGCTCACCTCCCATCAAGCACCAGTCCGTTTATCGGTTACGAGCGCAGCACGGCGCCGGTGCTTCATCGACGCCAGGCCCTGAAGCAGACCGCTCCGATTCGTCGCCCCGACCCCGGAGGTCTCCAGCGATGACGCGCGTGGCCGCGCGGGCGCTCGAGGCCCTGGTCGAACCGCAGCGCTCGCCGCGCTCCCGCGAGCTGGCGTCCCGTTGGCGTCGGGCATGCCATTGCCGAAGCTCTTCTCGCTGTCGGTGGAGTGGCGCGCAGGCGGAGCCGCCGCGCCTGGTCGCTCTTGTGCCCCCGCCTGCCGCGCAGGCGCTACGCTCGGCGCCCCATGGAAGAGTTCGACCTGGTCGTCATCGGTGGCGGAGCCGCAGGAGAGAAGGGCGCGGCGCAGGCGGCGTACTTCGGCAAGTCGGTCGCCCTCGTCGAGAAGGAGGCCGTGCACGGCGGCGCCATGGTGAACACCGGCACGCTGCCCTCGAAGACGCTGCGCGAGACGGCGCTGTACCTGTCGGGGTTTCGGCAGCGCGGGCTCCACGGCGTTGACCTCGCGCTCTCGCGCCAGGCGTCGGTCACCGACTTCCTCTACCGGCTCGAGGCGGTCGTCATCGACGAGCGGCTGCGCATCACCGAGAACCTCGCCCGCCACAAGGTGAAGACGTTTCACGGCGCCGCGCGCTTCGTCGACCCGCACACCATCGCCGTCGGAGAGGGCCCCTCGCCCGTCAGGCTCAAGGCGAAGCACGTGCTCATCGCCACCGGCTCGAGCCCGCACCGGCCGCCGCAGTTCCCGTTCGATCACCGCTGGGTCTACGACTCCGACGAGATCGTCCAGGTGCACGACATTCCCAGGTCGATGGTGGTGGTGGGCGCCGGCGTCATCGGCTGCGAGTACGCGTGCCTCTTCGCGACGCTGGGCGTGAACGTCACCCTCATCGAGCCCAGGCCCACCTTCCTCGGGTTCCTCGACGACGACGTGGTGAGCGAGCTGAAGGCCCGCATGCAGGCGCTCAACATCACCTTCCTGATGCCGGCGCAGGTGTGGGGGTGCGAGGTGGTGCCGGCGGGCGTGCGGCTGTCGCTCGACTCGGGCAACACCCTCGAGGCCGACTGCGTGCTGGTGTGCGCGGGGCGGCAGGGCAACACCCTGGGGCTGGGCCTCGAGCACGCGGGCCTCGAGGTCAACAAGCGCGGGCAGCTCTCGGTCGACCCGACGACGTTCCGCACCGCCGTGCCGCACATCGCCGCGGTGGGTGACGTCATCGGCTTTCCGGCGCTGGCCTCGACGTCGATGGAGCAGGCGCGCGTGGCCGTCGTCCACTTCTTCGACCTCAAATACAAGACGACCGTCGCCCCGGTGTTTCCCTACGGCATCTACACCATCCCCGAGGTGTCGATGGCCGGCGAGACCGAGCGCGACCTGAAGCTCAAGGGCGTGGACTACGTGGTGGGCCGCGCCGACTTCTCGGCCAACGCGCGCGGGGTGATGGTGGGCGGCGACGGCTTCTTGAAGCTCTTGTTCCGGCGTGACGACCTCACGCTGCTGGGCGTGCACTGCGTGGGCGAGAGCGCGACCGAGCTGGTGCACGTCGGCCTGGTGGCCTTGATGAGCCAGGCGAAGGCCGACCTCTTCATCAGCACCTGCTTCAACTACCCGACGCTCTCCGAGGCCTACAAGTACGCCACCTACGACGCGCTCGGCCGGCGCGCCCGACAGGAGTGACGCATGTGGAACCAGGACGCCTTCGCGCGCACGCTGGACTTCGCGGTGAAGGCGCACGGCGCGCAGAAGGTGCCGGGCTCTGACGCGCCCTACGTGGTGCACCTGGTGAAGGTGGCCAGCGAGGTGCTGCGCGCGTGGGCGGAGTCGCGCGACTTCGACGTCGACCTCGCCGTCACCTGCGCGCTGCTCCACGACTCGATGGAGGACGCCGGCGTCGAGCCCCGGGCGCTGCTGGCGGCGTTCGGGAAGGCGGTCGCCGACGGCGTGCAGGCGCTCACCAAGGACGAGCGGCTCCCGAAGGCCGACCGCATGGCCGACTCGCTGCGCCGGCTCGCCGCGCAGCCTCGCGACGTGCAGCTGGTGAAGCTCGCCGACCGCATCACCAACCTCGAGGAGCCGCCGGCGCACTGGCCAAAGGAGAAGCGCCTGGCCTACCGGGAGGAGGCGAAGCTGATTCTCGACGCGCTCGGCGCTGCGCACGAGGGGCTCGCGGCCCGGCTCGAGGCCCGGCGGCAGGCCTACCTGCGGTTCTGCTGAGCGCAACACGCTTCCAAGCGCCCGGGCAGCGGCTATGAGGCGCGCCATGCCCAAGCAGAAACCGACCTCAGGCGTCTTCCCCGTCATCATGGCCGGCGGCAGCGGCACCCGCTTCTGGCCGCTGTCCCGTACGGCGAAGCCCAAGCAGTTCCTCCCGCTGGCGACGGCGCGGCCGCTCATCGTCGAGACGTTGGCGCGCCTGAAGGGCCTGGCGCCGCCGAAGCACGCGTACGTGGTGTGCGGCGCGGTGCACGCGCCGATGGTGAAGAAGGCGCTGCCGTCGCTGCCGAAGCAGAACGTCATCGTCGAGCCCCAGGCCCGCAACACCGCGCCGGCCATCGCGCTGGCCACCGCCCACGTCGCGCACGTCGACCCGCAGGGCGTCGTCATCGTCATCCCCTCGGACCAGCACGTGGCCGACGTGGCCGCGTTTCAGGCCTCGCTCGACGAGGCCATCGCCGTCGCGCGAGGGGGCCACATCGTCACCCTGGGCATTCACCCCACCAGGCCCGAGACGGGCTACGGCTACATTCAGGTGGGCGAGCCGATGTCGGGCAACACCCGCCGCGTCAGCCGCTTCGCCGAGAAGCCCGACCGCCCCACCGCCGAGCAGTACCTGGTGTCGGGCGAGTACCTGTGGAACGCCGGCCTCTTCGTCTTCCGCGCCGACGTGATGCTCGAGGCCTTCAAGAAGCACATGCCCGAGCTGTCGAAGGCGCTCGAGGTGGTGCGCGGCGCGCTGGGCACGAAGAAAGAGGCCGCCACCATCGCGCGCGAGTTCCCGAAGATGCCCGCCACCAGCATCGACTACGGCGTGGCCGAGAAGGCCGAGAACATCGCCGTGGTGCCCAGCAACTGCGGCTGGAGCGACGTGGGGAGCTTCAACGCGCTCTCCGAGGTGCGGCCGCTCGACGCCAACGGCAACGTCTCGCTCGGCGGCCCCAACTTCCTCATCGACTCGGCCGGGTGCGTGGTGGTGGGGCAGGGCAAGCCCATCGCCGTCGTCGGCATGAAGGACGTGGTGGTGGTGGACGCGGGCGACGCGATGCTGGTGATGCCGAAGGACAAGAGCCAGGACGTGCGGAAGGTCGTCGAGGCGCTCAAGGCGAAGAAGCTGACCCAGTACCTCTGACGTCACCTCACGCCAGCGCCCGCTCGACCGGCAGGCGGCGGCGCACCTCGTCCCACGCGCCTTCTCGACGGAGCGCGCGCAGCTGCGCCACCAGCGGCGTGACGTCGTCGAGGCGCGCCACCCACTCGCTGGCGTAGGCGCGCGCGAGCGAGCGGCCGATGCCGAGCTGAATCGTGCGGTGGGGGCGCTTGGCGCCGCGCACGTCGCGCTCCGGGTCCCACTGCACGAGGGCCTGCGCGGCCTCGAGCCGGGCGCGCCACGCCTCGTGGCGTTCGTCCCACCGGGGGTCGAAGTGCGTGGGCACCGCCATCGCCACCAGCGCGTCGAAGTCACGGCGGTGGAGCCGCACCGCCAGCACGCGCTCCTGGTCGCGTTTGGCGGCCCACCCGCAGCGCTCCATCATCCACAGGAACGAGGGCTTCACCCACGTCATGCGCTCGAACGAGAAGGGCGCCACGAAGCGCTGCGCCGCGAGGGCCGCGTCGGCGATGGCCGAGCCGTACGCCTGGTAGACGGTGACGGTGTGGGCGTCGAACTGCGCGCGGAGCTGATGCGTCGGCGTCATGCGCTCCCGACGCGCCGGCAGAAGAGCCCCTGACACTCTTTCTGGCCGCAAGGCTCCGGCGAGCTCACCGCCTGGGCGGCGGGGCGCGGCCACGACGCTCGAGGAGCCTCAGGGCCGCGCTGGTGCACGAGGCGGTCAGCGCGCGTGCGCGGCGGCGTGGTCTTCGCCCTGGGCCCACCGGGCCGCGAGCGCGCGCGCCGCCGGCAGCAGCGACGAGAGGCCGACCTGCTGGGCCAACGCGTCGGCCTGCCCAGGCGGAGCGCCCACGAGGACCTCGTTGGTCAGCGCCACCGCCAGCGCCGTCGCGGTGCGCGCGTCGAGCCCGGCGCTCTCGGACGGCCGCACGTCGTGCCAGCGCACCGCGTTCACCACCGTGGTGGGAATTCGCCAGAGCCCCAGCAGCGCGGCCGCCACCTCGGCGTTGCTGGCGCCGAACGCCGCGCGCTCCAGGGCCTCGAGGTCGCCGCCCTCGGCCTGGGCCTCGCGCCAGATCTGCCGGTACCGCGCGGGCTGCTTCCACGCGAGCGCATAGACGCCGACCTCGCTGAGCAGCGCCGCCTCGGACGCGAGGTGAGAGAGGGGGCTGCCCTGGGTGAGCAGCCGCGCCAGCTGGGCGCGCAGCAGCCCCCGCCGGCGAATGCCGTCGAGCAGGCCCAGCTCGTCGGGCGAGGGGAAGAGCTCGACCAGCAGCACCAGCTCGCGCACCCGCTCGAAGCCGAGCATCACCACCGCCTCGCGTACGTCGTCGAGCTGTCGGGGCAGCGCGAAGAAGGCCGAGTTGACGAAGCGCAGCACCGACGAGGTCAACACCAGGTCGTCGGCGATGAGCTGCGCCACCGCGTCGATGGACGCGTTGGGCTGCGCCATCTGCGCGGTCAGCTGGTGGTAGACGGCGGGCGCGAGGGGGAGCTGGCCGAGGCTGGCGACCAGCGCGCGCGCAGGCCCGCTCTCGAGCGACTCGGCCAGGTTGCAGCACTCTTCGACCGCCGCCATCAGCGCCGCCGCGGTGGTCGGCTTGGTGAGGAACTGGTGCGAGGCCGCCGCCAGGCGGTGCCCGGTCTTCGCGTCGACCTGCCCCGAGAGGATGAGGCGCACCGCGGTGGGCTGGCGCTCCTGGGCCGCGCGCAGCACCGCTTCTCCGTCGACCTCGGGCATGCGCGCGTCGGTCACCACGGCGTCGAAGGCCGGTGTGCTCGCGAGCGCCTCGAGCGCGGCCCGGCCACCCAGCGCCGTCGTGACCTGCCAGGTGGTTCGCCACGGCCGCAGCACCTTCACCAGGCCATCGAGCAGCGCGCGCTCGTCGTCCACCAGCAGTAGCCGGCGCATCAGGCGACCTTCCGCACCTGTGACGGTGACTCGAACGGCAGGCGCAGCGTGAAGGTGGTGCCCACGTTCTCTTCCGACTCCAGCTCGATGCGGCCGCCGTGCTTGCCGATGATGACGTTGCGCACCAGCGGCATGCCCTGGCCCGAGCCCTTGCCCATGGGCTTGGTGGTGAAGAACGGCTCGTAGATGCGGTCGCGGATCGCCGCGGGAATGCCGCAGCCGGTGTCAGAGACGCGAATGACGATCTCTTCGCCCTCGACGCAGGTGGCGACCCTGACCCGGTGCTCCGACATCGGCACGCCGTGCTTCTGGGTGCGCTCCTCGATGGCGTGCGCCGAGTTGACGAGCAGGTTCAAGAACACCTGGCTGAGGCTGCCGATGTGACAGCACAGCGGCGGGAGCTGGCCGAACTCGGTGTCGACCTGCGCGACGTGGCGCAGCTCTCCGCGCGCCATCACGATGGCCCGCTCGAGGGCCTTGTTGATGTCAGCGTGCTCCTTCTCGGCGTGGTCGGGGTGGGCGAACTCCTTGAGCGCCTTGACCAGCTCGGCCACGCGCTTGACGCCCTCACGGGCCTCGCCCAGCGACCGGGCCATCTCATCGCGGATGTACTCGAGGTCGGCCGCCTCAGCCGCGGGGGCGAGCGCCGCTCGTTGGTCGGCGCTCAGCACGCCCTCGACGGCGCTGAGGTAGCTGAGCACTCCGTCGAAGCCCTCGGCCGCGAACTGCACGTTGTCGCCGATGTACTGAATGGGGGTGTTGATCTCGTGCGCCATGCCCGACGCCAGCTGGCCGACGGCCTCGAGCCGGTTGGTCTGCTCGAGCTCCCGCGCCATGGCGCGCTGGGTGGTGACGTCGCGGCCCACGGCGAAGAAGCGGTGGCGCTCGGCGTCGAAGGTGGCGCACGCCGAGATGGTGCGCCACTCACCGCGGCTGGTGCGCTGGCGGAACTCGAGGTCGCGCACGGTGGCTCGCGGGCCGACCTCACAGGCCAGGGCCTGGGTCTGCTCGAGCACGCCGGCGACGTCGTCGGGGTGCACGGTGTCGAGGAAGCTCAGGCCCACCAGCGCGGGCGCCTCGTAGCCCAGCACGCGCGTCCACCCCGGGTTGGCGAGCACCACCCGCAGGTGTTCGTCGATGATGGTCAACATGTCGGGCGAGGCGCGGAAGAAGGCGTCGCGCTCGCTCTGGGCCCGCTCGCGCTCGGCGACGTCGCGCTTGAGGGCGTGGTAGCGCTCCTCGACCTCTCGCGACGCCAGGGCCAGGGAGTGCTCGAGCAGCGCCCGGTCTTCGTCGGCGGCTCTGTAGGCGTCGCCGACGGCCGTCACGAACTCGGCGAACCCCGGCCCTGTCGGCGGCGCGTCCTTGAAGTAGCGGCGGAGCTGGCGAGCCAACAGCGGGTGCATGTCAGGGTTCCCAGAAGGTGGTGACGGTCATCGTCTGGTTGTGGAGCTGACAGGGCGCGTCGGCCAGGCCCGGCGCCAGCTCGCCGTAGGAGTAGAAGCCGGTGGTGGTGGTAGTGGCGCCCAGCGCGCCTCGCACCGCCTCGACCTCTTCCTCGACGCGCTGCTTCAAGATGAGCTTGCGGCCGACACAGCTGATGAGCAGGCCGAAGTCGGGGGCGTGGCCGTTGACGCTGGTGGCGCCGGCGCCGCCGCCCGCCTCGATGATGCGCTCGAAGTTGGCGCGCATGAGCTGGGCGCCGCTCCCGACGGGCAGGTCACCGGCGAAGGTCATGGTGCCCGCCGCCTCGTCGACGCCGAGCACGGTGCGCACCACGGGCGCCGCGCCGTCCTGGGTCTGCACCACCAGGGGGAACAGCAGCGCGCTCGAGGGCAGCTCGGCGGCGTGGGGGCCGAGGTAGCGCTTGTAGAGCGCCAGCGCGGGCTCGCCGTCGAGCTCTTCGAGCACGTTGCCCTTCGACCTGGTGACGGTGCGCGAGGGGCCGAAGGCGTCCCACCCGCCGCGGCTGCCGGTGCCGACCCGAACGCCGCCGCAGAAGCCCAGCACCGAGACGCAGCCCGACTTCACCTCGCCGGCGTGCACCACCACCGTGCGCTTCATCTGCACGCCGTCGCCCGAGAGGCCGCCGCTGAGGGTCGCGCCGGCGGGGAGCCCCGCGGCCAGGCCGCGCACCAGCTCGCTCCCGTTGACCTGGGTGCCGTCGCTGAAGACGAGCGCGTGCACCAGGTCCTTCGTGGGCAGCTGCTTCGCCAGCATCGTGCCCAGGGCCGTGTTGTCGCTCGCGTCGGTCAACGCCGCGCAGGTCGAGGTGACGGTCGAGCGGTCGAACCAGAGGGCCGTGGCGACCACTGCCCCGTCGTGAACGGTGGCGCCCTCAATCTCGCCGGCCGTGCTGCACCCGAAGATCCGCTCTCGCGGCACCCGCGCGCCGAGCGCGCCCAGCGCCTCGCCGGCCTCGAGCGCCTCGCGGTCACCAAAGACGAGCACCAGGGTCGGCGGCGTCGGGCCCACGTCTTGGGCCGACCAGCCAGCCGTCTTCGTCCAGAGCCACTGTTTGGTGTGCATGGGCGAGGGGTTAGCAACGGTGATGCCGACGCGAACCCCGGTGGATCAGCCCCGGAGGCTGAGGTCTACCCGTCTCCATGGGTCGCGCCTGACTACGGGGCTGGTGGTCCCTCTGGCCCCGCCCTATGAGCGCCCCCGACGTCTCACCTCCTCCTCATCGACCGCACCGACCCATGACGACTCGACTGCCCCTGCTGCTCCTCGCGCTGTCCCTGCTCACCCTCGCCGCGTGTGGCTCCTCGCGCTGCGGCCCCGGCTTGTGCCAGGGCTGCTGCGATTCGAGCGGGGCCTGCCAGCCCGGCACCGCGTCGGGCGCGTGCGGCACCAACGGGGCCTCGTGCAGCGCGGCGGCCTGCGCGGCGACCGACGCGGGCACCGGCGGCGGCTCGGCCGGTGGCGGCACGGCGGGCGGCGCGGCCGACGCGGGCGCGTGCGCGAACTGCAACGGCTGCTGCCAGAACGGCGTGTGCCGGGCGGGCTCGGCGACCAACGCCTGCGGCGCGGGGGGCGCCACCTGCGTCGACTGCATCGCGCAGAACCGCATCTGCGTCAGCGGCCAGTGCCAGACGCAGTGCGGACCGTCGAACTGCGCCAGCGGGTGCTGCCAGGGCAACACCTGCGTCACGGCGACCACCGCCACGTCGTGCGGCGGCGGCGGGCTGGCGTGCGTGCGGTGCGAGGCGACGGAGCTCTGCCAGGCTGGCGTCTGCACGCCGACCGACGGCGGCGTGGCGACCGACGGCGGCTCGAACTGCAGGTCCACCTGCATCGGCTGCTGCGACAGCGGCGACAACTGCCGCCCGGGCACCAGCGCCGCGGCGTGTGGCAACATGGGGCTCTCGTGCCTGAACTGCACGACCTGCATGCCGCTGGTCTCGTCGGGCGGCGGGCGCTGCCAGTAGCCGTTGACGCGTCGCTCACCGGCACTCCAGACGGGCTGTTGACCGGCAGCGGGCTCTGCTACGCGCTCGGGCATGAACACGCACATCTTTCGTGAGTACGACGTTCGTGGCCTGGTGGACATCGACCTGACCGACGCAGTGGTGGAGGACCTCGGCCGGGGCCTCGCGACGATGGTCAAGCGCGCCCACGGCAGCACCATCGTGGTCGGCCGAGACGCGCGCGAGTCGGGCCCCCGCTTCCAGGCGGCCTTCATCAAGGGCGTGCTCTCGACGGGCCTCCACGTCATCGAGGTCGGGGTGGTGCCGACGCCGGTCGTCTACTTCGCGGCCAACACGCTCCCCGTCGAGGGGCTGGCGGTCATCACCGGCAGCCACAACCCGCCCGAGTACAACGGCTTCAAGATGGGCGTCGGCAAGACGACCTTCTACGGCGAGGCCATTCAGCAGCTGCGCCGCATCATCGAGCAGCGCGACTTCGCGACCGGCACCGGCGGCACCGTCACCAGCTTCGACGCGGTCACGCCGTACCTGCACTTCGTCAACTCCACCGTGACGCGCGGCCCCCGCAAGCTCAAGGTGGTCGTCGACGCGGGCAACGGCGTGGGCGGCATCGTCTCGGTGCCGATGCTCCAGAAGCTCGGGTACGACGTGGTGCCGCTGTACTGCGAGCCCGATGGCCGGTTCCCCAACCACCACGCGGACCCGACGGTGGCCAAGAACCTCGAGCTGCTCATCGCGGCGGTGAAGCGAGAGAAGGCCGACCTCGGGGTGGCCTACGACGGCGACGCCGACCGCATCGGCGTGGTGGACGAGAAGGGCGGCATCATCTGGGGCGACCGGCTGATGATTCTGCTCTCGCGCGCGGTGCTCGAGGCGGTGCCGGGCGCCGCCATCGTCGGCGAGGTGAAGTGCAGCTTCACCATGTACGACGACATCGCGAAGCACGGCGGCAAGCCGGTGATGTGGAAGACCGGCCACTCGCTCATCAAGGCCAAGATGAAGGAGCTGCACGCCGAGCTGGCCGGCGAGATGAGCGGCCACATCTTCTACAAGCACCGCTTCTTCGGCTTCGACGACGCGCCCTACACCGCCGCGCGACTGCTCGAGATTCTGTCGAACGAGAAGGCGCCGCTGTCGACGCTCCTCGACGACGTGCCGGTGACCTACTCGAGCCCTGAGCTGCGCTTCGACACGGTGGAAGAGAAGAAGTTCGCCCTGGTGACGGCTTGCACCGAGAAGCTGCGCAAGAAGGGCCTGACGCTCATCGAGGTAGACGGCGTTCGCGCGACCTGGCCTGACGGCTGGGGCCTCATTCGGGCGTCGAACACCACGCCGATTCTGGTGGTGCGGTATGAGGCGAAGACGAAAGAGCGGCTCGAAGAGATTCGGGCCCTCATCGACGGCACCATCGCCGAGGCGAAGCAGGAGATCGGCGGATGAAGGCGCTCGCCTTCTCGGGCAGCCTGCGCACCGGCTCCTGGAACGAGCGCCTGCTGGCCGCCGCCGTGAAGGGCCTCGAGGCGCGCGGCGTCACCGTCGACGTGTGGAACTTCAAGGCCGCCAACCTTCCCGTCTACGACCCCGACACCTCTGACGCGAACCCGCCGGCGGCCATGGTGGACTTCAAGGCGCGGGTGCGCGGCGCGGCCGGGCTGTTGGTGGCGACGCCCGAGTACAACTACAGCTACCCGGGCGCGCTGAAGAACCTGCTCGACTTCGCCTCGCGGCCCTCGAGCGAGAACCCCTTCAGGGGCAAGGTCACCGCCCAGCTCGGCGCGACGCCCGGGCCCGGAGGAACGCTCCAGGCGCAGGTGATGCTGCGGCACGTGCTGGCGGGGCTGGGCTGTCACACGCTCCCCGGCGCCTTCACCGTGTCGCGGGCGGCCGACGCCTTCGATGAAACGGGCGCCCTCAAGGACGAGCGGCAGCGCAAGAACCTGGACGACTTCGTCGGCCGCTTCGCCGACGAGCTGACCCTGAGGAGCCGCTGAGGTGTACGCGCTCGGCGTCGACCTGGGCGGCACCAACGCGCGCGCGGCCGTCGTCGAGGTGTCGACCGGCCGCCTGGTCGCCAGCGCGAAGGAGTCGTGGACCGACCGCGCGCCCGAGCGGGCGGTGCAGGCCGTCGCCGCGCTGGTGGGCAAGGTCGCCGCGGGGCACGACCTCGGCGGGCTCCCCGTCGGAGTGGGCGTGGCGGGCATGGTGCGCGGCGACGTGGTGGTGAACGCGCCCAACCTGCACTGGCGTGACGTCGACTTCGGCGGCCCGCTGGCGGCGGCGCTCGGCCGGCCCGTGCACCTGGTGAACGACCTCTCGGCCGCGGCCTGGGGCGAGCTCAAGGCCGGCGCGGCGCGTGGCGCGGCTGACACCTTCACCGTCTTCGTCGGCACCGGCGTCGGCAGCGCCATCATCTCGGGTGGCGCGTTGCTGTCGGGCGCGACGGGCGTCGCCGGTGAGTTCGGTCACCTCAAGGTGGTCGCCGACGGTGGGCGCGCGTGCGGGTGCGGCGAGCACGGCTGCCTCGAGGCCTACATGGGCGGCGCCAAGCTGACGGAGTGGATGCAGGAGTCGGGCGTGCAGGGGACGCCCGCCGACCTCGAGCGGCTGGCCCTCGAAGGGGTGACGACGGCCAAGGGCCTCTACGACTTCGCGGTGGGGCACCTGGCGCTGGCCATCGCCAACCAGGTGACGGTGCTCAACCCCGCGGTGGTGGTGCTGGGGGGCGGCGTGTTGCTGCGCTGCCCTGGCATGGTGCGGCGCATCACCGAGGTGGTGATGACGCGCGCCAGCGTCGCGGCGCGCGCCGGGCTGCAGGTTCAGCTGGCGACGCTCGGTGACGACAGCGGGCTGGTCGGCGCCGCGCTCCTGTCTCGACGCTGAAGGATGACTCCCGATGACGACGCTCGTCGCGCAGCTCAAGGCCCTGGTGTCCCCCTCGCAGCTCCTCACCGTGTGGCAGCGCCTCAAGGGCGTGCCCAGCGGCGGGCGCCTCATGGGGCGGCTGGCCGGCCTCGCAGCGCCGTACACCGGCTCCATCAGCCCCGAGGTGCTCAGCCTCGAGGCCGGCACCGCGCGGGTGCTGATGCGCGACACCCGGCGCGTGCGAAACCACCTCAGCTCGCTGCACGCGGCCGCGCTGATGAACCTGGCCGAGATGACGACGGGCCTGGCGGTGGTGTCGGCGCTGCCCGAGGGCCTGCGCGGCATTCCGACCCACGTCGGCATGGACTACCTGAAGAAGGCGCGCGGCCCCATCACGGCCGAGTGCACCTGCCCCGTCATCACCTCGACGCAGCGGCAGGACCTCGAGGTGCACGCCGAGCTGAAGAACGCCGAGGGCGAGGTGGTGGCCCGCGCGCTGGCGAAGTGGCGCGTCGGCGCCTGACGTCACGTCACATGCCGCGAACGTTCTCCCAGCCGGCCTCGCCGAACGCCCACTTCCGCACGAAGGACTGGAGGGTGACGCCGCCCACCGCGCGGGTGAAGAGCTGGTTCAGCATCACGTGCGTGGGCTGGGCGGGGTCGACGACGTAGTACTTGAGGTTGGGTTTGTTCTGGTACTGGCCCATCAGGAGCGTGGTGGTGGCCATCTCGAAGTCGGGCTGCGCGAGCGAGAAGAACGGCCCCAGCACGCTGTCGCGGCTGTAGGCGAGCAGGCCGAAGCGCCGGTTGGGCCAGGTGCTCGAGAGCCACGCGGGCACGAGGTTGAAGTTGCGGGTGCAGCCCGTGCAGCCGGGCGGGTCGCTGACTCCCCACGCGTCGAGCCACTCGGCCAGCAGCGTCGGCGAGGTGGGGTTGATCATCTGCGCCGAGTCGGCGAGCCCGTGCACCTCGGCGTCGGGGAAGGCGGCGGCGAAGCGGTGGTAGTTGAGCTGCACCCCGTACCCGCCGGCGCTGGTGCCCGTCAGCCAGATGCGCCGCTGCCCGGTGAAGGTCGGCCCCAGCCGGTTGAGGAAGGCGCGCACGTTGGCCGCGCCCTTGTGGTGGCCCCCGTAGCTGGTGACGGCGTCGCCGGTGTGCACGTCGCCGGTGCAGTAGGGGATGAAGACGAAGCTCGCGTCACGGAACGGGTTGTTCATGTTGGTGCGGTTGAACGCGACCTGGGTCTTGATGCTGTCGTTGGCGAACTTCGTGCTGCCGTAGCCGTCGAAGTCGCTCGCCGAGCGCACCGTGTAGCAGGTGAGCTGGTTCCAGCAGGCGCCGCCGCCCTGCATGAAGACGATGACGTCGCTCGAGCGGTTGCTGAGGTTCACGCCGATGCCGGTGGGCGAGCCGTTGCCGCACTCCGAGTCGGGGAAGTCGACCCACGTCCACACCTCGTTGGGGGCGGTGATGGCGGCGCCCGTCATGCCGCCGTCCATCGGGGTGACGCCGGCGTCAACCTCGACGCCCGCGTCCATCGTCGTCATCACGGTGCTCGTCTGGCAGCGGCCTCCGGCGCCGCACACCTGGGCGCCGACGCAGGTGTCACAGAGGTTGCCGCTGGTGCCGCACTGCGCGTTCGAGGTGCCGGCGACGCACTGGTCTTCCTGGGTACAGCAGCCGCTGCAGGTGTCGGTGCGGCAGCGGGGCCTGGTGCCGCAGGCGGTGGTGAAGGCCAGCGAGGCCAGGGAGAGGGCGAGGACGAAGACGCGCACGGGAAGGCACCTCCAGCAGGGGAGCGCTGTCTACCCGCTCGCGACGCACGAACCAACCGCCGCAGCGCCGCGCCGTGTCAGCGGGTGGTGGGCGGCGCGGCGAAGGCGTGGGCCCCAAAGAGCGTCGCGCGCTCGACGTTGCGCACCCAGGGGGTGGTGCCCTTGTCGAGCGACACCACCTCGTCGAGGCGCCCGTCCTCGTAGTGGTAGCGCTGGGTGATGCGGTAGCGGTCGAAGGGCGCGAGGGTGCTCAGCTTCGGGTCGAGCTCGAGCACGGCCTCGCGGAACTCGCGGTCGGTGGAGCCCACGCCCGCGCCCAGCGACGTGGTGAGCGTCATGGGCAGCTTGCCGTTCACGTCCTGACCGAGGTCGAGCTGGAAGAACCAGGTGAGGGTGCGCTCGCCGGCCGAGCCGTCGTAGTCGGGGTGACGGCGGCGCAGGCTCTTGACCGAGTCCCACCGGTCCTTCCCGCGGCGCTGCTCGACGCTGAAGTCGTAGTCGAACTGCGGCGCGCGCACCCAGCGGCCGTCGACGAAGCGCTCGCACTCGCCGGTGCCGACCCAGACCAGGGTGACGTCAGCGGGCTGCGCCGGCGGCGGGGGCACCCAGGCGCGCGCGGGGGCGCAGCCGGCGGCGAGGAGGAGCGAGGCGATGAGGTGGCGGAGCATGGCGTCTCTTTCGGTGGCGGCCGCGCCGGCATGGCGCGGGCGAGGTGCACCATGCCGTCGGCCCCGGTTGACAACAATGCGGGCAAGCGCAACAGATTGTGGCCATATGACAACACCGCCGTTCGAGGCCCTCTCTGCGTTTCGCGCGGTCGCGCAGGCCCGCAGCTTCACGCGCGCGGCCGAGGCCCTGGGCACCGACAAGTCGCGGGTCAGTCGAATGGTGCGAGGGCTCGAGGCGTCGTTGGGCATGGCGTTGCTGGTGCGGAGCACGCGGTCGGTCGCGCTGACCGCCGAGGGTGAGGCGCTGTTCGTGAAGGTGTCGCCGCTGCTGGCCGAGCTGTCGTCGGCGCTGGCGGCCGTGTCGGACCACCCCGAGCTCCCCTCGGGAGAGGTGTGCGTCACCACCACGCCCGACCTGGGGCGCGCGCTGCTGGCGCCGGCGTTGGCGTCGTTTCGGCAGCGGTACCCATCCATTCGGGTGCGGGTGGTGCTCGCCGACGAGCTGGTCGACCTGATGGCCCGGGGCGTCGACCTCGCCCTGCGGGTGGGGCCGCCCGGGGCCGGCTCGTTCATCGCGAAGAAGGTGGGCGAGCTCGAGGCCGGGTTCTTCGCCGCGCCGAGCTACCTCGCCAGACGAGGCGCGCCTGCCTCGCTCGACGAGCTGGCCGGGCACGAGGGCCTGTGGCCCGAGCCGAAGAAGGGGCAGCGGGCGTTCTCGCCGGGCCGCGCGCCTCCAGTGCCGGCGGTGCAGTGCGCCGACTTCTCGATGTTGGCCGAGCTGGCGCGGCTGGGTGGTGGGGTCGCGGTGTTGCCCACCTTCCTCGCCGCGCGTGACGTCGCCGCGGGCGCCCTGGTGCGCGTGCTGCCGCAGGTGTCGATGGCCAACGCGCCGTTGTACCTGGTGTCACGGCCGGTGAAGCCGCTGCCGCCGCGGGTCCGCGCGCTCCGGGAGTGGCTCCTCACCCAGCTGCGCAGCGGGTGAGCGGGTCAGCGCTTCGGCGCAGCGCTGCGCCGGCCGCCGGAGATGCGCTGGCTCACCGCACGTCGAGCAGCTCGATGTCGAACACCAGCGTCGAGTTGGGGGGAATGCCGGGCTTCGCGTCGCTGCCGTAGCCGAGCAGCGGCGGCACTACGAGCTGGCGCGTCTCGCCCTCCTTCATGCCGAGCAGCCCCTCGTCCCACCCGGCGATGACCTGCCCCTCGCCGACCCAGAACGAGAACGGGGCGTTGCGCGCGCGCGAGCTGTCGAACACCCCGCCGTCGAGCAGGCGCCCCACGAAGTGCACCTGAAGCTTGTCGCCCTTCTTCGCCGGGTCGCCGTCGCCGGGCACCAGCACCTGGGTGATGAGCCCGCTCGGTCGCGTCACCGGGGCCTGCGGTGGGCCAGCGGGCGTCGGCGGCTTCTTGCACGATGAGGTGAGAGCGAACGCCAGCAGGCAGAGCACGCGCATGTCGCGCAGGGTAGGGGCTCTCAGGGGGCCGGCGCAGCGGCGAGTTGATGGGGTTGTGGTCGATAACCACGAGGAATCGAACGTCCATCGGCTTGTTCCCGCGCGCGGCCGCCCTTCACGGCATCATCGCTGCGTCACCAACCCGAACCCCGGAGCCCTCGATGGCCAGCATGCCGCAGCCGATTCAGCCGCACTCCAGCGCGTGGGTCGCGCAGACGTGGATCTCGTTCATCATCTCGCTGGGCGTCACCGCCATGGGCATCTGGTTCATGCCGGCCGAGCCGTGGGTGAAGGCCTTCATGGCCATGGGCCTGCTCTTCACCGTCGGCTCGACGTTCTCGCTCGCCAAGACGGTGCGCGACCAGCACGAGGCGCAGAGCATCAAGCAGCGCATCGACGACGCGCGGGTGAGCCGGCTCATCGCGGAGCACGACCCGCTCAAGCCGCAGCTGTGAGGTCTCGAGGCGGCGGTCGCTGACCGGGCACCTCAACGGGTGGCCGAGGCCGTCGGCGCTCGCCGCAGCGCGAGGCGGTGGAGGACGACGGCGCGGGGGGGCGAAGAGCACCAGTCGGCCGACGTTGCGGGTCGAAGCGCGCCCCACCGAGGGCGGCCTCGTGTTGGAGCTGCCTCGACCTCCGACTCCACCTGGACGTCGCTTCAGCGGTCCCTGAGGCGGTGCACCAGGCGCCGCAGGCCCGGGAGTTCCTTGAGCGCGCGCGACAGGCGCGGCACCTGGCGCAGCACGAGGTGGGCGCCGCGCGGCATCGAGAGCACCATCGCGCCGCGGCGCACCGCCACCACCCGGCCCAGCACCTCGCGCGCGGGCGGGTCCACCACGCCGACGCTCGACACCGTCACCAACGGGTTGGTGCTGTCGACGAGGTGGGCCACCAGCGGGCCTGAAGGGCTCACCACCAGCGCGATGTCACCGCGGCGGAGCGCTGGCTCGTCGCTGCGCTCGACGTGCACCTGGTCGCCGTCGAGCACCAGCGGCCACAGGCTCTTCCCGGCCGCGCGCAGCCACATGCGCTGCCCACGCGGGAGCGCCCGCAGCAACGCCTCGATGCGTGGGTCGGCCATCAGGCAGAAGAGTCTGTCATGACGGAAAGCGCGTCGCCCGTTGCTACGCTGGCGCGGCTTGGCCTCGACTCCGTATCAGCCGATTCCCGACAAGACCCAGCCCCACGTCGACCGCCTGGTCGGCGCGCGCGTGGGCGGGCTCGAGGTTGGCGAGCGCGTCGTCGAAGGCCGCTTCGGCACCCTCTACCAGGCCCGGCAGGCCACGACCGGCCGCGAGGTGACGCTCGAGGTGCTGCGCGCGGGCCTGGGCGGCAACGACGCCGAGGTGAGGGCCGTCAACGCCATCAAGTGCGCGGGGGTCGCCGACGTCCTCGACTTCGGCGTGGTGCCCGACGGGCGACGGTTTCGGGTGCTGGAGCGGCTCGACGGCGAGTCGCTCGAGCAGCGCGTGCTGCGCGGGGGGCCGATGACGGCGACCGAGGCCGCGGCCCGGCTGGGTCAGCTCGCCGAGGTGCTGCAGGCGGCGCACGCCTGGGCGCTCCCGCACGGCAGCCTCGGGCCATCGACGGTCTTCTTCCTCGAGGGTGGCGTGAAGGTGATCGACTTCGGCCTGGCGAAGGCGCGCGCCACCGTCGAGGCCGACCTCCACGCGCTGGGCGCGCTCGGCTTCATGCTGGTGAGCGGCCAGGAGCTCGCGGAGCGGCCGCCCGCGTCGCGGACCCCCGGGGTGCCCGAGCCGCTGGACCGGCTCTTGCGCGACCTCTTCGAGAACCGCGTGGCCGACGCGACCGCCGCGCGCCGGGCCTTCGCCCGGGTCTCGACGCTGCTGGAGAAGCCGGCGGCCGTCACCAGCCCCCCGGAGCCGTCGTCGAGCCCGGTCGAGCCGGCGCCAGCGCCCCGCCGTTCGCGCGCGCTCGTCCTCGTGCTCGCGGGAGTCGCCGTGGCCGGTGCCCTGGCGGTGACGGTGGGGTGGTGGTCGTCCTCCACCAGTCTGCCACCTGAACCTGTGACACCGCCGACACCGCCGACGCAACCGCCGCAGGCCGCGCCGCTCGAGGCGCCGCTCCAACCCGACGAGGGAGAGGAGCTCGAGCTCGACGAGGCCGGAGCGCTGGAGCCCGAGCCCGCGGGCCCGCGCCCCTCGACGGCGCCCGCGCACCGACGGAGCCGGGCCGCGCCGACCGCTGGTGCGCTCATGCAAGAGATTGGGCGTCTCGAGTCGGGGCTCCGCCGGCAGATGCGGCCCGGCGACGACTACGACCAGGCCTTCTACGTGCTCAACAAGCAACGCCTTCGGTTGACCGGCGCGCCGTCGGAGAAGGACCGCAGAGACGTCGCCGCGCAGCTGGCCGCCTGGCGACACAGCTACCTGCGGCGGTGACCGTCGAGGCGGCGTCACGACTCAGGCACCAGGCGCGACCAGCTTGCCGCTCTTCGACAGCTCCGGGTCGGTGCACGCCGCGAGGTTGAAGCAGCACGGGCGGCGCTTGCCGCTGCCGAGCTTCGAGAGGCTCACCTCGACCCGGCGCTGACGGGTCTGAGGGTTCTTGGTCTCGTTCACCCAGCGCACCCACTCCCAGCGCGCCATCGGCGTGATGGCCTCCCAGAGCGCTCCAACTTCGGGCGGTGCGTCGGCCAAAGCCGTGCGCAGGTCTCGGGGCACCCGTGGCTCGGGCCACGCCTCGGCCGGCTCGAGCTCGACGGTGACGGTGGCGCCGGCCTGCTCGTCGACGTTCATCCAGTGGCCGAACTCGCCGTCAGGTTCGATGACCGTTTGAAACGCCTGGCCATCGACGGTCGCGTTCACGGCCACCTGCCCTCGCGACGAGAGCTGCTTGCTGGCCGCGGCGGGCAACCTGAGAATCCTCCGGCCGTCGACGGGCGCTTGCACCATGGCCTCGAACCGAATGCGCCGCGCCCTCGGGTGCCTCACGTGCCTGGCCATGACGGCGTCATACCAACCCGACCGGCGCGGCGGGGCCCTCAGCGCAGGGGCGCGTGGGCCAGGAGCCACTCGACGATCGCCTCGACCTGGGTCTCGACGGCGCTCGAGCCGTGCCCCCCGTCGGGCGCGAGGAGCCTTCTTTGCTTGTCGCTCGCCCCGGCCTTGTCGAGCAGCGCGTCGAAGCTCTTCGGGTCGACGAGCCCGTCGTGGGCGCCTTGCAGCAGCAACAGCGGCGCGTCGACCTTCGGCCGCGACGCGTTCGCCGACAGACGGCGCGACGCAGAGAGCCAGCTGGGCGGGCCCGAGCCGAAGAAGCCCAACGTCAAGGCACCGAGAGCACGCCCGCCTCGAGGCGCTCACAGCGCCGCGTGTGCACCACCACCGGCTGAGGCCCGGCCATCACCGCGCCGTCGAGCTCCCCCTCCCAGGTGGCGCCGGCGCCGTCGGCCCGCCCGCGCGCCACCGCGACGCCGCCCACCACGACGTCGAGCACCGAGCCCAGGTTCGCGCCCTCGAGCACGACGGCGTCGCCGCGCGTCCCCAGGGGCCGCACCCGCGAGATGACGGGCTCGGGCAGCGCCTCGTCGCACACGAAGAAGGGAAACTCGCTCCAGCCCAGGCCGCCGCGCGTGTCGCGCAGCACCGTCCAGAAGGTGCCGGTGCGCCGCTCGGGCACCGGGTCGAACGGCTTGGCGCCGGGCGCGGTGTACTTCGTCTTCACGCCCTCGCGCAGCGCGGTGCGCTCCTCCGAGAAGCGGCCCGCGGTCGAGTACCAGGCGATGAGCACGCGCTCGGTGCGGGCCTCGGCGCCCGAGGGCGTCTGCGCGGTGAAGGGCTCGAACACCTCGTCGGGGCCCTCGACGTCGAGCCGCAGCTGCTGCGCCGGCTTCATCATCACGCGGGCGCCCGTCGGCCACGGCGCGTCGTCGACCAGCAGCGTGGTGATGCGCGGGTTGGTGTTGCGCTCGGGGTCCTCCGAGATGCGTACCCGGAACAGCGAGATGAGCGACTTCACCTCTTTGCGCTGCACGCGCGCGAAGACGGCGCGCAGCTCCTCCATCGAGGCGGTGGGCGACACCTCTTCGGCGATCGAGATGGTCAGCACCTGGCCCGAGGTGCCGGCGGCGCGCTGCGGGTCGTCGGGCGCGAGCGCGTCGAACAGCCCCTTCGGCGCCGCGTAGACGGCCTGCGCGTTGAGGCCGATGAACTTCACGCCGGGCGGCAGCGCCGTCATGTCGCCCAGGCGCGAGGGGTCGTTCACCACGGCGGGGTCGGCGCAGGCGCTGCGGTTGAGGTTGAAGGGGTCGGGGTCGCAGCCAATCCAGAAGGTGGTGGTGGCCTGGCCCGGGCGTGAGGGGTCGACGACGAGGGCCTGCAGCCGCGCCGTCTCTCCGGGCGCGAGGTCGGCCGGCGTCGAGGTCAGGCCCAGCATGCGCAGGCGGTCGACGAGGGTCTCGGTGGGGAAGTCCTCTGGCGTGCAGGCGGCGAAGGCGAACGCGAGGAGCACGAGGAGCCGGCGCATCAGAACTCTCCTCGCACGCCCAGCACCGGCAGAATCGGCAGCCCCGTGATGTACGTCTGTGACGAGTAGTCGTAGGCGTTCAGCACCGCCTCGACGTTCTGCCGGTTGGTCGCGTTCTGCACGTCGACGTAGAGCGCCAGCATCCAGTCCTGGAAGACGAAGCGCTTGTCGATGCGCACGTCGAGCTGGAAGAAGTCGGGGAGCCGCTGGCTGAACTGCTCGCCCTGAATCGGGAAGTAGTAGTTGCCGTTGACGTCGTAGATGGAGCCGACGATGGGCGTGCGCAGCGGCCCCGAGGTGTAGCGAATCTTCGCGCCGACGATGAAGTCGAACGGCAGCTTGTAGCTGGCCACCACGATGAGGTTGTGCGGCTGGTCGAACTGCCCCGGCGCCCACACGGTGCCGCCGCGGAAGTCGCGCTCGGTGCGCGAGAGGCTGTAGGCGACCCACCCGAAGAAGTTCTTCGTCAACGCGTGCCGCAAGAGAACCTCGGCGCCGTACGCGCGGCCCTTGCCGAAGCTGCCGTAGCGCACGGGAATCGTGCCGCTCGAGGTGTCACCCGACGACGAGAGCGTCGCGCGCGCCTGGTTGAAGAGGTCTTTGTAGTAGAGCTGCACGTCGAGGGTGATGGCGTCGGTGAAGCGCACCTCGCTGCCCACCATGAACTGGTTGGCCCCCTCGGGCTGCAGGTCGGGGTTGCCGAACTTCTTCGTCAACAGCCCCTGCCGGTAGTCGGGCGGCTGGTGGTACTGGCCGGCGCCGCCCTTCACCAGCACCCGCTCGTGCACCTGCCACAGCGCCGACAAGCGCGGGTCCACCCACGCCTTGTTCATCACCGAGTTGTAGTCGCCGCGCACGCCCCCGATGAGCTTGAGCGTGGGCAGCGGCTTCCAGATGGCCTCGGCGAAGAGGCCCGGCTCGGCCTGAAAGACAGACGCCTTCTCGGACACCAGCCGCCGCGAGGCGAACGGGTCGGGGATCTGCCCGAGCTGCGGCAGCGGCGGAGACTGGATGTCGAGGGTGTACGGCAGCAGCTGAAAGTCGACGCCGGTCGCGACGGTGAGGTTGGCCTCGGGCACGTCGATGGTGAAGGTGTTGCGCGAGATGAAGGGGAACAGGCGCGACCTCGCGAACAGGTCGCTCCCGGCCGAGAAGCCCACCGCGTCGAGGCCCAGGGTGGTGCGGGTGCGAAAGTCGACGCGCTTGCCCAGCTTCGTCTCGAAGCCGACCAGCAGCCGGTTGTACGCGATGCTGGTGCCGAAGGTGGCGCGCCCCTCGGGGTCGAGCGCGGGGTTGGGCAGCGCCGCCACCAGCTCGTCGCTCGAGCCGAAGAACGAGACGAAGAAGCGGCTCTTCCCCGTCGGCGGCTTCCACTCCAGCCGCGCCTGGTAGTCCCAGTAGCGCGGGGCGACGGTGAAGCTGATGGCGTCGGTGGCGCCGGGAATGAGGCCCAGCACCGTCGGGAGCACCACGTCGATGTAGCTGCGGCGCGCCGACACCGCCGCCGACCAGCTGTCCGAGAGGGGCAGCTCCACCAGGCCCGAGATGTCGACGAGGTTGACGTCGAGGTAGCCGTGCACCCCCTTCTTCGAGGGCGTGCGCGAGGTGGCCGTCACCAGGCCGGCGATGCCGCGGCCGAACTCGGCCCCGTAGTTGCCCTGCTGGAAGGACAAGGAGTCGAGCAGGTTGGCGTTGTACGTCGAGAAGAGCCCGCCGAAGTGGAACAGCAGCGGCACCGGCGCCTCGTCGACGAAGGTGCGCGTGTCCCACGGCTTGGAGCCGCGCACCACGAGGAAGCCCAGGCCGAACGGAGAGCGCGCGACGCCGGGCAGGTTCTGCACCACCCGAAACGCGTCGCCGTTGGTGCCGGGGATGAGGCGAATCTCTTCTTGCTTGAGGGTGACCTGCGCCACCTCCTTGCGCTCCCGCTGCCCGCGCACCACCGTCTCGTAGCCGCCGTAGACCTGCTTGCGCACGTAGTAGGTGACGTCGGTGCGCTGGCCCGGCGTGAAGGTCTCGGTCGTCTCGAACTTCGCGTAGCCCGCCAGCAGCGCCACCACCCGCTGCGTGCCCGCCGGCACGTCCGTCACCTCGAAGCGCCCGTCGGGCCCGCTCAAGGTCTCGAGCGCGGCCTCGCCTTCACCCACCACCACCTGCGCGTTGGCGAGCACGTCGCGGGTGCCGCGCTCGCGCACCACGCCGGTGAAGTTGACGAGGCCGGCGAGCCCCGCGTCGGGCACCGGCACCTCGACGACCTGCTGGCGAAAGAAGAACTCGTAGCTGAACTGAATGCGCACCGGCGCCGGCTGGCCGTCCACCTCGGCCGGGCTGAAGCGAAAGTGCCGCAGCGCGGCCACCGCCTCGCGGTCGAACGGCGCGCCCGCGCTCTGCACCACCCGCGCGTCCATCACCAGGCCGTCGGCCCCGATGTCCACCTCCATCACCACCGTGCCGCCGACGCCGGCGTCGAGCAGCTCGCTTGGGAAGGCGGCCTCGACCTGCTCGAGGAGCGTGGGCGCCCTGGTGAGCACGCCGGCGCCCGCGTCGCGCTGGGCGAACGCAGGGGCGGCGAGCAGGAGGAGGAAGACGAGGGCGCGCACGGCAGGAGGACCAGCGGTCGGCTACTTCTTGCCCTTCTTCGGCGGCGCGGCCGGCTCGGGCGCCACCTTCGCCTTCACGTCTTTCGCCTTCAGCAGCGCGGTGACCTGGTCGAAGTCACCCTCGACCGCCACCCCGAAGCCCCTGACGCGAAAGCCCTCGTCGAGCAGCTTCTTGCCCTCGGGCGAGAGGCTCATGCGGCCGAACGTCATCATCACCTCGTTCACCCGGGTGGGCGGGAAGTCGGGGCTGATGGCGATGACCTCGTTGGGCAGGTTGCTCGTCGACGCGATGACCTTGAAGTCCGACGCGGGGCCGGCGTCGAGGCAGCCCGTGGCCTCGAGCGCCGCGCCCTCTTTCGGCTCGGCGGCGAAGGTGGCGCCGACGTCGGCCGTGCCGTCGCGCACCGCCTTGCAGACCGAGGGGTGGTCGCCCGCGAACGCCTCGCTCGCGAAGTGCTTGTCGGGGTCGAGCCCCTGCTCCTTGAGGAGCGCGCGCGGGAAGAGGTAGCCCGACGCCGACAGCTTGCCGACCCAGGCCGCCTTCTTGCCCGCCAACGCCTTGAGGTCGGCCACCGGTGAGTCGGCCTTCACGATGAAGACGCTGCGGTAGAACAGCCCGCCATCGGAGTGCCGCATCGCCTTCGAGAGCGCGGTGACGTCACGGTGCTTCTGCGAGGCCTGCACGAAGGCCACCGGCGTAATCCACGCGAAGTCCACGGCGTTGCTGGCGAGCGCGTCGCTCAGCTCGTCGTAGGTGGCGAACACCTTCACCGTCACCGGCGAGCCCAGCGCCTTCGTCAGGTACGGCTCGATGAGGGCCTGGGCCCCGGCCGCCTGTCGTTCGCCATAGGGCCGCGACATGCCGAAGGTGAGGGGCTTCTTCGGAGGCGCCTTGGGCTCGGCCGCCAGGGCCGCGCTGCTGAGCACGAGGGTGACCGCGAGGGTGAGTCGGAGCATGGGCCTCGAACCGTAGCGCAGCGGCGCCAAAAGACGACGCCGCGCGAGGCCCGGGTGGTGGGAGGGCCTAGAAGGCGGCCTCGGCGCCGGCCGTCAACGCGAAGTCGTAGGGGCGCAGCGTCGCCTTGGGCGGCTGGGTGTCGATGTTCAGCAGGAACCCCACCGTGAGCGAGATGTTCTCGGTGATGCGGGTGTTGAGCTTGGTGTTGCTGTTGATGAGGAAGCGGCCCGTCGTCGGCGCCAGCATGAAGGGCAGGGCTTCGAACTCTTCCGAGATGCGGAAGTTCTTGTTGAGGGCCCAGCGGAAGTTGGCGGCGACGCGGGGCGCCAGAATCCAGATCTCGTAGGGCGACACCGACGCCGGCGTCGGGAAGTAGGTGAAGCGCGTCTCGCGACCGAAGCGCAGCGCGACGTCGAGGCGCAGGTAGAGCTTCTCGAGGTCGTCCTGCTTGTCATTGAACACCGTGAAGCTGGAGCCGCCTTCACCGTAGGCACGCGACTCGATGTTCTTGACGTGGTCGAACTCACCGCCGAGCAGCGCGAAGACGGCGGCGATGCCGCCGAAGCTGCGGTCTCCACGAACCGTCGCCGAGGCGCGCCGCGCCACCGTCTGCGACATCGACAGCGAGCCCTCCGAGGTGTCGGGGTTGGTCAAGCCGTAGGCGCCGGTCGCGCGAATGCCGAGGGTCCACAGGTCCCACTTCTTGTCGAGGCCGAGGGTGCCGGTGAGGGTGGTGGCCTGGGTGTTGCCGCCCAGCAGCGACAGGCCCAAGCCCGCCGTCCCGACCCAGGTGCTGGCCGAAGGCGCGGCTGCTTCGGCCGGGGCCGGCGTGACGGGCGCCAGCCGGTCGGCGATGCGCTGGGCGGCGTCAGCGGCGCGGGCGGCCGAGTCGGCGGCCTTCTCGGCGGCGACGGCCGCGCGCTCCGAGGTCGACTTCTCTGCCACGGCTTCGGCTTGCGTCAGCAACGACAACACCAGCAACGACGTCAGCATCACGGCTCCTTTGCGAGTTCGGGCCTCTCCAATACCAATCGACCCCCTGGCTCGGCACCTCTTTCCACCGGCGCGCGTCGACGATGGGCTGCTGCGCTCGTTGAAGTGCGAAGTGGCGGACCCGGGGCAGCAGAGGTAAGTGACGGGTGATGGCGGTGGCGAAGTCGATTCTCATCGGGCTGACGGTGCTCCTGGGCATCGGTGCGCTCGCGCTCGGCGTGCTGGGGGGCTTGAGCCTCTCAGCGGCCGGCCCGCAACCCCCCGTCACCGTGCTCGAGGTGTCCTTGCGGCCCTTCCCGACGGCGCGCGGCGCGACGCCCCAGGTGGCCGTCGCCGACGGCGGGCCGACCGCCGACCCCGCGCCCGACGCTGGAGCCGCTGCGCCGGTCGTGGCCATCGACGCCGGCGCTCCCGTGGCCCCGCCCGCTCCGCCTCCGCCTGCCGCCAGGCCCGACGCCGGGGCGCCCGCCGCGGTGGTGCGCCCGCCTGCGCCGCCCGCCGGCGAGGGCTCCGTCAACCTGCGCGCCTCGGACACCGCCGACGTCTTCGTCGATGGCAAGAAGGTGGGCGGCTCGCCCATCGAGGGCCTGAAGGTACGCGCGGGCACGCACAAGGTCCGCTTCGACTGCTACGACGCCGCGGGCAACACCGTGCCTGGCGCGACGAAGTCCATCACCGTCGCCGCCGACGCCGAAGAGTCGCTCGAGTACACCTGCCCGGTGGAGTGACGCGTCAGCGCGCGCGCCAGTAGAGCCCGGTGCACTCGGGCACCACGCGCCACTGGTGCGCTCGAACCCGTTCAGCCAGGCGCTCGCCGAAGAAGAAGCCCAGCGTCTGCGCGGCCTCGTCGACCGACGCGAACGCGTAGTCGGTGCGCAGCGCGCGGTGTGAGAAGCCCAGCGCGTCGAGGACGAAGGCGTGAAACGGCTCCAGGGAGTGCCCGCCCTCGAACGGCGCCTCGACGCCCGTGCCCATGGTCTCGATGAGCACCAGCACGCCGCCCGGCCGCACCACACGCTCCAGCTCGGCGACCCAGGCCCGCACGTCGGCCTGCCAGCCCGCCGCGTTCCACGAGAGCGCGTGGCCGAAGGCCCAGCCCTCGACTCCCACGTCGGCGCTCGCGTCGGGCACCGGGAGCGCCTGGTGCAACGCCACGCCGCATTGCACGTGGGGCATGGCGGCGAACGTCGCCCGGGCGACGGCCATCATCGCCGCCGAGCCGTCGAAGGCGTCGACCCGGCTGCTCCGCGGCGCGAAGAGGCGAGTCAACCGGCCGGTGCCCGCGCCCGTCTCCACCACCCGAAGCCCGGTGCCCGGCGCCACCTCGGCCAGCGCGCGCGAGAGGTGCCCCTCGTGGTCTTCGTGTGAGACCAGCGCCTCGTAGCGGTCGGCGTGGTTGGCGTAGATTTCCTGGTAGTCGGGCATCGGCGGCTCACGGCGCCTTCGGCAGCGGCGCCACCACCACCGTGTGCGGGCCGACCACCAGCTCGCCGAGCCCCTCGAAGGTCTTCGGCGTCTCGGGGAAGGTGACGGCGCCCACCACCACGCCCTGCTCGTCGAGCGCGTAGACGCACACCGACGCGGTGGTGCCCCATGGCATGAAGAACTCGGCGAACAGGCCTCCCGGCTCGATGGCCTGCTCGCCGCCGAACCGGGTGGGCCGGGCCGGCACCGGCACGCACGGCTCGAGCTGCGCCACCACGATGACCTTCGCGGCCTTCACCGTCGAAGACCACTTGCCGACGACCTCCACCTCGACGTCAGGGCGCGGCGCCACCGCGTCGGTGCGCTTCGGAGACTCGGGCAGCGGCAGGGGCAGCGCCTCCATTTGCGCCGGCTTCGGTGGCTCAGCCACGGGCGCTTCTTTCTTCGGGCAGCCCAGGCAGGCACAGAGGACGACGAGGGGAGCGAGTCGGCGCATGGCCGACGCGAATACCACCCTCAGGCGCGCGCCGCCTTCAGCGCCTGCGCCACCACGTCGTCGATGGGCGGGTGGTCTCCGGCGACCGCCGACGCGTACCCGTAGACGACCTCGCCGCCGAGAATGGTC
>JACSRE010000364.1 GCA_014879945.1 Myxococcus sp. | reverse complement strand
GATGGACGCAGGCGTGATGGACGCAGGCGTGATGGACGCAGGCGTGATGGACGCAGGCGTGATGGACGCGGGCGTGATGGACGCGGGCGTGATGGACGCAGGCGTGATGGACGCAGGCGTGATGGACGCAGGCGTGACGGACGCGGGCGCCTCGGACGCGGGGCCGATGCTCATCCTCCCCTCAGCCGTCATCGGCCCGCTGCCCGCGCGCGTGCTGTACAGCACCCAGCCCTTCCAGCTCGACGGCCTCGGCTCCACCGGCTTCCCCGCCATCAGCCGCTACACCTGGTCCGTCGACACCGGCCTCGCGCGGCTCCCCGACGGAGGCGTCGTCACGCTCTCGCCGAACGACTCCGGCGTCGCGTGGGCGCCGACGTTGTCACTGCCGCTCCCACCGGCGCTGGTGTCGGTGACGCTGCGGGTGACCGACCTCTCGGGCACGGTGAGCGCGCCGGCGACGGCCGCCTTCGTGGTGGGCGACCGCCCCCTCGCGCTCTTCGACGCAGGCTCGCTACCCTCGACGCTCTACGGCAACCAGACGGTCGTCATCGACGCCACGCCGAGCCGCGACCCGATGAACTCGGGCCTCGCCTCACGACGCTGGGCCGTGTCCGCCGGCGCGCCGGTGACGACGTCGGCGCTCGATGGCGGCGCCACGCTGACGCTCACCACGCAGGCAGTGCCTGCCACCCAGATGGTGACGGTCTCACACTGGGTCACCAACGGCCTGGGCTTCGAGAGCCTCGAGCGCACGCACACCTTCACGGCCATCTCGGGCCCCGTGCCCATGCCGACGCCCTGGGCCGTCACCACCGCCGGCGCGCTCATGGCCGATGGCGGCACCTTCGTCTCGCTCCTCGCCGGGCTCGACGCCGGAGGAAACGGGCCGCTCTACGCCGACCCGATGAACTACGCCTTCTCGTGGACCTCGCTGACTGACGCCGGCTCACCGCCGCGCTTCGTGGTGGGCAACCCGAACGCGCAGAACACCAGCGTCTACCTGCCCATCATCGAGGGGCCGCCGCAGCGCTACGACTTTCAGGTGACGGCCTCGACCAACCCGCCGCTCACCCCGGGCACCTCGAGCGCCAACCTCTCGGTGCTGCTGTTCGACCGCCAGCGCCCCGCCATCACCGGCGCCTCGGCCAGCGCGACCGGGAGCGCGATGGGCGTCACCCTGGACTTCTCGGAGCCGATGGACGTCGGGCCGTCCACCTGCCTGATGAGCGTGGGAAACGCGAGCTGCTCCGTCGGCGTGCTCCCGTCGCAGTTTCCGCTGCGAACGGTGGGCAAGCTCACCCGGAACGAGCGGGTGCTGTACGTCACCCGGCCGCCCTTCCTCGGCGAGGTGTGGCGGCTTCAGCTGACCCAGCCGGTCACCGACGTGGTGGGGAACGCGTTGGTGGCCAGCGGCCCCGCGCTGAGCGTCGACTACGCGCCCGAGCACCGGTGGACGCCGCTGTACCTCGCCGCCACGGGCGACCTCTCCCTCGAGCCCCGGCCCGGGCTGTCGGTGGTGGCCACGCCGACGCTGGCCGAGCACCTCGCGCGCGTGTCCTCGCACGACGGAGTGAGCCCCGCGGCGACCAGCACCGGCGTGTTGAGCCTGTGTCCTTCGCTCCCCTGCCCCACCAGCACCGCCGCCCTGGGCGCGAGCGGGGCGCCAGTCGGGGTGCGGCCGAACGCCTTCACCGTCGACGGCGTCTCGTACTACCAGCCCCTGCCCGGAGTGGTGTTCGCCCACGATGGAGGCGCGACCGCGCAGGTGCTCCCTGCGGCGCCAGGCCCGGTCTTCCTCGAAGGGCGGGGCACCCTCGCGACGGTCTACGCCTCGAGCGGCACCTTGCGGCTGGCCAGCTTCGTCGACGGCGGCTGGGACTTCGCGAACGAGCTCCCCGTTCAAGACGCCGGCGTGCCGGCCTCGCCCACCGTGACGGCCGCGACGTTCGGCGCCGGATCGAGCCGGGTGGCCTGCGCCACCTGGGTCAATGGCAGCACGGTGCGGGTGCTCACGAAGAGCACCGCCGCCTTCGGCTCGCCGAACTACAACAACCCGCCGCTCGGCTCGTACGCGGTGAAGGAGGCCTGGGTGTACTCGTTGACCTCGGGCAGGTGTCACGTCGCCTTCATCGGCGCCGACGACAGGCCCGCGTTCATCGAGGCGCCGGTGGGCGACTTCTCCACGACGGGGAACATCCAGTACCCGCCGACGGCCTTCACCGTCTCGAGCATGGACGTGGCCCTCGACCCCTACCTGGTGGGCGGGCAGCTCGCCCGCTGGTGGGCGGTGGTCGACCAGTCGGGCCAGCTCGACCTCTACTACACGCTCGCCACCCAGGCCCTCGGGCCCAGCTCACGCGTGCCGCCTCCAGGGGGCGCGAGCTCGTTGAACGCCAACCCCGCCTGTATCGCCGCCCACCCGCGGGTGGTGGCGCTGGAGCAGGCCGTGTACGTCGCGTGGCAGGAGCGCTGCACCGGCCAGCCGTGGCGGGTGTACCTGCGCGGGCTGCACTGACGAGTCGAGTCTGCGTCGGGGCGAGGCCTCCTGGCTGGGGCAGGCGGCACCAGTCGTTCGAGGCTCTGTCTGTCATTGCCGTGCACGGCGGTGTCGGGGCGCAGCGAGAAGGCCCACGTCGCAGGTGACGGGCAGTTGACCCTCGCGAGCTGAGACTCGACGCTGTGCAGATGCTCCGACGCGCCTGGTCTTCGCTGTTCCTTGCTGCGCTGCTGGGGTGCCCGACGGCCTCGCCCCGTGCCGTCTTTGCGACCTGCACGGCCGACGCCGAGTGCCGCGCGTGCCCAACCGAACAGTGCGGCTGCGCGCCGGCCGACGCGAAGTGCCCCGCGACCGAGGCGGCCTGCGTCGCTGACCCGTGCCGAGAACACGCCGCGCGTTGCCGCAGCGGGCAGTGCACCCTCGAGAAGACGACCACGGCGAGGTGAGGCCGCGCACGCCCGTCTCGACAGCGCGCCGCCTGGTGGGCGATGGCAGGCGCGCTGCACCGACCAGCCGTGGCGGGTGTACCCTGCGCCGACGCGATGACGAGGCGTCTCAGCTCGCCAGCACGAACACCGACTTCACCACCGCGGCCAGCACCAGCGCGACCGTCGCTGACGCGATGACGGCGGCCACGATGGGGCGCTGGTCGATGAGCTTCTGCATCTCGCCCATCACGCGCTTCATCATCGTGCGCCGGCACTGAATGCGGCACTCACCGCGCAGAATGCGCTGGAGTTCCTCGGTCATCTCGCTCACCGACTGGTAGCGCTGGGCCGGGTCCTTCGCGAGGCCCCGCTTGAGGAACCAGTCGAGCTCGGCGGGCACCTGGAACTGGCGGCCCCGGGGGCTGCGCCGGTGGAGCTCCGGGTGGACCGTCTGCACCCCCTCGAGCACCGCCTGCAGCCCCTGCCGCCCGTGCAGGTAGTGCTCGAGGTGGAGGAACTCGTGGAAGGTGACGGCGAGCGAGTAGAGGTCGCTGCGGGCGTCGAGCACGTCGTGGGCGCCGCGGGCCTGCTCCGGCGACATGTACAGCGGCGTGCCCATCACCGAGCCCAGCTGCGTCTGCAGCACGGTGCGGGGCGCGGTGGGCTCTTCGAGGCGCGGCCGCTCGGGCACGTTCAGGCGCTTGGCGAGCCCCCAGTCCATCACCGTCACCTCGCCGTAGGGCCCCACCATGATGTTGGCGGGCTTGAGGTCGCGGTGAATGAAGCCCTGCTGGTGCGCGTAGGCGAGCGCGTTCATCACGCCCAACATCACCTGAATGCGCACCGGCGTGCTGAAGCGGGCGTGGGCCTCTTCGTCACCGGCCGAGAGGCGCGTGATGATGGACTCGAGCGTCTGGCCGTGGAGGTGCTTCATCACGAAGTAGTAGCGCCCGCAGGCGTCGACCCCGACGTCGTGCACGGGGACGATGTTGGGGTGCTCGAGCTGGCCGACGGTTCGAATCTCTTCGACGAAGCGCAAGACGCGGCCGAGGTCGGCCTTCTCGGGCAGGCGCTTGAGGGCCACCTTGCGGTCGATGTCGAAGTCCCTGGCCAGCACCACCTCGCCCATGCCGCCGGCGCCGAGCAGCCCCAGCACCTCGAAGCGCTCGCGGCTGCCAGCCTGCACGCGGGGCTCAGGCCCCGACCACTCGATGAGCGGCAGCACCGTGCTGCGTGACGAGTCGGTGCCGGTGGCCGCCTGGTGCGGGAGCGCGGCGCGGTCGCTCAGGTGCGTGTCGCTCGACTCGGAGTCGGTCATGGGAGCCATGGTAGCGGGCGGGGCGGGGCCCGCCGTTGAGAAACGTTGCGCCCGCGCAGGCTCGCTGCGCCGCAACAACCAAACGTCAACCCCGAGGGAATGCGCCATGTTGCGCTGCACCATTCTCTCTGCTATTCGCGGGCCGTGAACGAAGCGCTCCCGGCCCCAGGCGTCGACCGATTCCTCGAGCTGCCCTCGGGGCAGCTCCGCGTGAGGCAGCACGGCGCGGAAGGCAAGCCGCTCGCCATCGGGGTGCCGGGGCTGTCGGCCAACTGCTTCACCTTCAACACGCTGGGTCCGGCGGTGGCGGCGACGGGGCGCAGCTTCGCGGCGCTCGACCTCCGGGGCCGGGGCCGCAGCGCGCCGGGCCGCCGCGGCACGCATGGGTGGGCGGCCCACGCGCGTGACGTGCTGGCGGTGGCCGACGCCCTGGGCGCGCAGCGCTTCGACTTCGTGGGCCACAGCATGGGGGCCTTCGTGGGGCTGTCGTTGATGGCCATCGCCCCGCTGCGGGTGCGCAGCCTGGTGCTCATCGACGCCGTGGGGGTGCCCGACCCGCGCGCGATGCCACCCATCCTCGCCGCCGCGCAGCGCCTGGGCACGGTGTACCCGTCGGTCGAGGCCTTCCTCTCGCTCGTCAAGGGCATGGGCGTGGTGCCGTGGGACGCGTTCTGGGAAGCGCACTACCGCGAAGACCTGGTCGAGGCCGACGGCGGCGTGCGCCAGCGGGCCTCGCGAGAGGCGGTCGTCGAAGACCTGCAGTACGCGGGCACCACCGACGTGCGCGCGCTCTGGCCGCACGCCGTCACCCAGACGCTGCTCATTCGCGCGGGCCTCCCGTTCGCGCCGGGCGCCGACATCATCACGGCGGCCGACCGCGCGGCCTTCCTCGAGGTGGCGCCGCGGGCGCGGGCCCTCGAGGTGCCGGCCAACCACTACGGCGTGATGAACCACCCCCAGACCGCGCGCGCGGTGCAGGAGCTGTACACATGAAGACTCTTCAGTCGAAGCGGGCCCTGGTGACGGGCGCGGCCTCGGGCATCGGCCTGGCCATCGTGCGTGAGTTCCACGGCCTGGGCATGCAGGTGGTGGCCAGCGACGTGTCGGCCGAGAAGCTCCAGGCGGCGTTCGAGGCGCTGCCGGGCGTGCGCTGCGTCGCGGCGAACCTCGCGAACAAGGACGAGGTGGTGGTGCTGGGCCGCGAGGCCGGGCCCATCGACGTGCTCGTCAACAACGCGGGCCTGCAGCACGTCAGCCCCGTCGAGTCGTTCTCTCAAGAGAAGTGGGACCTGTTGCTGCAGGTGATGCTGACGGCGCCGTTTCAGCTCATCCAGGCGGTGCTGCCGGGCATGTACGAGCGCCAGTGGGGGCGCATCATCAACGTCTCGTCGGTGCACGGGCTCATCGCCTCGCCGTTCAAGAGCGCCTACGTGTCGGCGAAGCACGGCGTGATGGGGCTGACGAAGACGGTGGCCCTCGAGGCCGGCGCCCGCTGCCCCAACCTCACCGTCAACGCCATCTGCCCCAGCTACGTGCGCACGCCGCTGGTGGAGCAGCAGATGGCCGCGCAGGCGAAGGCCCACGGCATCGCCGAGGGCGAGGTGCTCGAGAAGGTGATGCTCACGCAGAACGCCATCAAGCGGTTGATCGAGCCCTACGAGGTGGCGCAGCTGGCGGCGTTCCTCTGCAGCGACGGCGCGTGGAGCATCACCGGCACGGAGCAGAAGATGGACGCGGGCTGGCTGTCGCACTGATCAGGCCAGCGCGCCCTGGGCCGCAAGGAGCTCACGGCACGAGCGGTGCACATGTTCGCCGCCCATGACGCGCACATGGTTGCTGGCCCTCACGGCGTCGCTCCTGAGCCACGTGGCGCTGGCCGAGGGGCCGCTGAAGCTCATGGCCTTCAACGTGTTGTTCACGGGCTCGGACGACGCCGCCTCGGTGAAGGCGATCGAGACCGAATCGCCCGAAGTGGTCTGTCTCACCGAGCTCACGCCCCACTTCGTGAAGGCGTTCGAGGGCGCGCTGTCGAAGACCTACCCGTACCGCGCGTTCGTTCCGCAGGCGGGGACGTGGGGCGTGGGGTTCGCCTCGAAGCGGCCGCTCGCCGACGTTCGGACAGGCCCGGTCGCGCCATCGAAGCTCCCCGCGATGGAGGCGCGCGTGCAGTTCGACGGCCGCTCGGTGCAGTTGGTGTGCGTGCACCTGATGCCGCCGGGCGGGAAGCACCAGAAGAGCGACACGTTCTTCGATGCGCTCGAGAAGAACGCGGTCGTTCGCAAGAAGCAGGCGCAGACGCTCGTCACGCGCTTCGAGAAGACGGAGCGGCCCGTGGTGTTGCTCGGTGACTTCAATGAAGAGCCGAACGGAGAAGGGCTCCGAGCGCTCGAGGCAGCGGGCTTCACGCGGGGCTGCGCGTTGTCGAAGTCGTCGTGCACGGCGACCTTTCCCGGCCCGGTGTTCGCGTGGCCGGCGGTGTTCAACATCGACCACGTCTTCGCGCGGGGGTTGACGTTCACCGAGGCGAAGACCGTGCGGGCGGGTGGCTCCGATCACTACCCGGTGACGGCGACCCTCGTCTCCACCCAGCCTCGAGCGACGACCGCGAAGTGACTGAAGGCACGGCGGCGAGGTCGCCTGATCAGCCTGGCGTGCGAGGAAGGGAGCGCCTCAAGAGCAGTCGCGAAATAGGCCCACCCGCAACTTTGGCTGATCGCGGTCGATCATGAGACCGTGAG
>JACSRE010000247.1 GCA_014879945.1 Myxococcus sp. | reverse complement strand
GGCGGAACTCGGCCTCCTTGGCGTCGGACAGGCCCTGCGGGTCGGCCTCGTCCGGCAGGAACTCGGCAAAGACATCGGTGTTGAGCCGGCCGTGGACATGGGCGGCGTAGAACGCCTCGAGCTGCGGCCAGAGCGTCTTGGCGGCGTGCTTCGACACCACCGCGCCGACGTGGCCCCCGGGCAGGTGCAGGTGCTGCTTCTGCTTCGAGCTGATGGCGTCGATCAGCGGCGCCGCGCTCGGCCCCGGCACGATGTTGTCATGCTCGAAGCTGACCGCCAGCGTGGGGAAGGTGATGTTCCCCAGCGCGACCTTCTTCCCCGAGAGCCGCAGGCGCCCGTCGAGCAGGCCGTCGTCCTGGTACAGCTCCTTGATGTAGCGGCGGTAGAACTCGCCAGGCAGCGAGACGTTGTCGTTGCCCCACGTCTCGAGCGCGAGGTACCCGTCGAGGAACTCGTCGTTCCACGCGCGATCGAGCAGCGAGACGGCCTTCGAGAGGGCCAGCGTGGGCCGCAGCATCTGGAACGCCGACTGGAGCAGCTGCCAGGGCACCGTGCCCACGGCGGCCACCAGCGTGTCCACGTCGAAGGTCTTCGAGTTGGTCCACCGTGACAGCAGGCTGCCGTCGTTGAAGCGCACGGGCGCGGCCAGGGCGATCATCGACTTGATGCGCTCGGGGTGCACGGCGCCGTGAATGGCCGTCAGGGTGCCGCCCATGCAGTAGCCGAGCAGGTGCACCTGCTGGTGCGGCACCGTCCTGGCCACCACCCGAATCGCCCGGCCCAGCCAGCGGTCGACGACGTCGTCGAAGGTGACGTAGCGATCTTCGTCACCGGGGCTGCCCCAGTCGATGCAGTAGACGTCGAAGCCGCGCTTCACCATGAACTCGGCGAACGACTTGCCCGGCATGAGATCGAGCACGTAGTGCCGGTTGATCAGCGACGGCACCAGCAGCAGCGGCGTGCGGTACGCGAGGCCCTCGGCGCGGGGGCGGTAGCGCAGCAGCTTCCACTTGTTCTCTTCCCACACCACGTCGGCCGGCGTGCCGCCGACCTGCGGCTTCGGGCGCGTGGGGAGCGACAGCAGGTTGGTGAGGCTCTTGAGCTGCATGTCAGCCCTCGTACAGCGCGTCGATCGTGTGGCCGAACTTCTGTGAGACCTGCTTGCGACGGACCTTGAGCGTCGAGGTCAGCAGGCCCGCCTCGACGGTGAGCGGCTCCGAGAGGATGGCGAACTTCTTCACCGTCTCGTAGCTGGCCAACTCGCTGTTGACCTGGTCCACGCGCCGCTGCACCAGCGCCCGCCGCGCCTCGTCTCTGGCGCCCGGGGCCACGCCGCTCTTGTCGAGGTGCGCGTTCACCGCCGCGTCGTTGAGCCACACGCCCGCGACGAGGTACTTCTGCGCGTCGCCGAACACCACCACGTGGGCGATGAAGGGGTCGTCCTTGAAGCGGATCTCGATGTTCGCCGGCGCGACGTTCTTGCCGCCCGCCGTCACCAGGATGTCCTTCTTGCGATCGACGATCTGCAGGAAGCCGTCGTCGGTCCACCGGCCGACGTCGCCGGTCTTGAACCAGCCGTCGTCGGTGAAGGCCTCTTTGGTGGCCGCCGGATCCTTGTGGTACCCGCTGAAGACGTTGGGCCCCTTCGCGAGGATCTCGCCGTCTTCGGCCAGCTTGAGCTCGACCGACGGCAGCGGCTTGCCCACGGAGTCGAAGCGAAACGCGTCGGGCCGGTTGAGCGTCAGCGTCGGCGACGTCTCGGTCAGCCCGTAGCCCTCGGTGATGAGCAGCCCCGCCTTGAAGAACACCTCTTTGACGGCCCGCTTGAGCCCGGCGCCGCCCGAGAGGCAGAAGCGCAGGTTCCCGCCCGAGGCCTTCTCGAGCGCGGCCTTGCTCCTGGCCGCGTCATCCTCGGCGAGCGCGGTCATCGCGAGCTTCTCCCACACCGCCGGCACGCTCATGAAGACGGTCGGCTTCACCTCGACCAGGTGGCTCATCACCTTCGCCGGGTCGGACAGGTACGTCACCCAGCCGAAGGTGTTGCCGAGGCAGGCCTCGCCGAAGCCGAAGATGTGGCTCATCGGCAGCCACAGCAGATCGACGTCGCCCGACGCCTGGAGCAGCGGCCCGTTGCAGCGCAGCCAGTCCTGCCCGTTGACGCCGACGTTGCGGTGGGTGAGCGGCACGCCCTTGGGGTTGCCCGAGGTGCCGCTGGTGTAGAGCATCTGGCCCACCTGATCGAGCGAGACCGAGTCGAGCAGCCGCTCGAACTCACGCGGCGCCTCTTGATCGCGCGCCTGCCCCATCGTCTGCACGCGCTCCCACGACACCAGCTTGCGCTCGACGTCGGCGATGGGCGGCACCGCCTTCCCCTCGGCGCGCAGCCGCTCGATGATCGGCCCGGCCTCCATCGGCGCCAGCCCCAGCGTCACGATGCGGGTGACGTTGGCGTAGTCGGCCCAGGCCTCGAAGATGCGGCCCAGGAGCGCCGGGGTGTCGACGAACACCACCTTCGTGTCCGAGTGCTTGATCACGTAGGCCGCCTGCGGCGCCGTGTTCGCCGGGTACACCGGCACCATCACGCCGCCCGCCGCCTGAATCGCCATGGCCGCCGAGATCCACTCCACCGAGTTGGGGGCGTAGATGGCGGCGCGATCGCCGGGCTGAACGCCGTTGGAGGCGAGGAAGAGCGTCGCCTGGCGAATGCCCTTCGCGTACGCACCCCAGGTCACCGATCTCCAGTCACCGTCGGGCGTGGGCAGCATGAAGCGCACGCGGGTGCGGCGCTCCTCCAGCGTGTCGAAGATCGCGCGGGGCGCGGGCTTGAGCTCGAGGTAGGGCGTGATGTCCATCTGGAGACCCCCGGAGGTGGTGAGGCGCTTGGTTTAGTGCTTCTTGGCGGCGTTGAGGTCGGCGAGCTTCTCTTCGAGATCGATGAGGCGGCTGTTGAGCTGGTTGAGGGCGTGCAGGGTGCGCTCCTGATCGCGCCGGGTCGGCAGGCCCATCAGCTCCCACCAGTTGCCGATGGCCTTGTCGGTGGCCGTCTTCACCTTCATGGTCGCCGTCAGCATCGAGCCCATCGGCTGCAGCACCGCGGGGCTCTTGAGCATCGACTCCATCAGCTCCGCCGTCTTCTGTTCCCAGGTGTCGAAGCCCTTCTTCCACGTCTCCCAGATCATGACTGCTCCTTGCGTGTGGTGCTGCTGGTCAGAACCCGAGCCGTCGCAGCTCGGAGGTTTGGGTGAAGTCGTCGGCCGTCTCGTTGTCGAGGCTGACCGCGCGGGCCACCTCGCCGAAGCACTCGAAGACGAAGCCCACCTGCCGGCGAACGAGCGGCACGCCGACGGCCGGCTCGATCGACAAGGTGGTGCGAACGCGCAGGGCCTGGGTGAACGAGACGTCGGGGAGCTCGAGGGTGCCGCTGGCGTCGACGCGCTGCTGGTAGGTGTCGCGGCCGGCGTACGGCAGCCCGCGCACCGTGGCGTTGCGCACCTCGCTCGCCGAGACCCACTGCGCGCCGGCCTCGAGCGGGAAGCGGAAGGTGGCGATGGGGGAGCTGTAGACGACGAGCGTCTTGCCGACGGCCGGGCTCTCTTGCGCCGACGCGTAGCCCAGGAGGAACAGCGTCGCCCCGTCGTTGAGGTAGACGCCCTCGATGGAGCCGGCGAGATCGAGCGCGGCCACGAACTGCCCGGTGGGGAAGCTGGAGCGGTACCACTTGCCCTCGAGCGTCGAAGCGCTCAGCGTCGCGATCTGATCGTCGGCGTAGTCGGTCGACAGCTGCCACACCCGCCGCCCCGCGCTGTCGGTGACGCCCGCGAGGTCGACCGGCCGCCGGGTGCCCGCCGGGTTGACGAGGTACCGAACGGGAACGCCGAAGGCCGTGCGCACCTCGGACGCCTCGATCTTCCCGTCGAGGTTGGGCACGCACTCCAGCGGCGCCACGGCCTGAGGCACGTAGGCGTTGCGCTCCGGCACGGTGCGGTTGGGGTCGCAGGCGACGAGGGCGAGGCAGAGCAGGGTGATGGCGCGCGTCGTCATGTCGTTCCTCAGAACTTCCAGGCCAGGCGAACGCGCGCCAGCTGGGCGGGCGTCGCGGTGAGGTTCTGCGAGGGGTTGTTGAAGGCCCCGAAGGGGAAGAGCACCGCGTACTCGGCCAGCACGTCGAAGCCGTCCTTCGACTCCCACGTCAGCGCACCCCACAGCTCGAGGCCCAGCAGCGCGTCGTTGTTGGGCGTCGACTGCGCGAAAATCGAGCGCGCCAGCGTCGCCGAGCTCTTCAGGTTCAGCTGGGTGCTGCTGAAGTCGAGCAGGCGCAGGCGGCCCCAGGGCCGCACGTAGAGCGAGTCGGTCACCGTGCCGATGATCTCTGCGTAGAGGATGCGGTCGACGCGGTAGTCGGGGTGAAAGCGGAAGTTGTCGACGCGGTTGTCGCGGGGCACGTTCACCTGCGCTCCGTCGAGCTCGCCCGGGGCCGCCACCGCGCCCGCGTTGGGGAAGGCGCCGAAGCCGGGCGCCGGGTCGCCGCTGGCGTAGCCGGCGTTGAGGCCGCCGACGAACACCGCGTCGTTGCCCCCGAGCTGCGTCTCGAGCGCCGCGCCGAACTGCGCCGACTGCACCTTGTCGCGCAGCAGCACGCCCGGCAGCAGCGACGCCTGCTCCGACTCGGCGAACAGCATCGCGCCCTCGAGCTCGACCCGGAACGAGGGGGCGGTCAGCCGGGCCCAGGCGTCGGCCGCCACCGCCCGGTAGCCCCGGCGCATCACCGACGCCGGCGTCAGCGGGCGCGGGTTCGCCACCGGCAGGTACGACTCGGGGGCGTCGAAGTCCTGCCAGCGGTGCGAGACGAAGGCGCCGTACTCGAAGGTCAGCTTGTCGGCCCGGGTGCGGCGCCGGCGCGAGAGATCGTCGCGCACGTTCATCCACGCGAAGGTGACGCTCTTCACGTCGAGGGCGTTGTCGAGCACCAGCTGGCGCTGGGCGTCGCGCCGGTAGGGTGTGGGGCCGACGGCGCTGAAGTCATAGGCGAAGGCCCAGAGGTGGCCGCCCAGCGAGGTGACGAAGGCGAGGCGGTCGGCCGCGTCGCCGAGGTTGCAGTCCAGGCAGTCGCCGCCGTTCGAGAGCATGCCCAGGCCCCACTGGTTCCCCATGCGCCCGGCCGCGAAGTAGCCGATCGGCGTCAGCACCTCGCCGTAGGCGCGCTTGATGCGGAAGATCGACGCGGGGAGCTGGCCGGGCGAGGCCGCCGGCGTCGGGGCGTTGCCGGTGCCCGGCGAGAGCGTGGGCGTCGAGCCCAGCACCAGGTTGTCGATGAGGTCGGCGCGGATCTTCACCGCCGCGGCGGCGAACGGCGCGTACACGGCGAGATCGGTGCGCAGGCGCATGTCGGCCAGCGCGATGTCCTGCGCGAGCGGGTCTGACAGCGGCACCGAGAACAGCGGCAGCCCCGACGGCGTGGTGCCGCGGTCGAGGTCGAGGTTGTGGAGCAGGTCGCCGCGCACGCGGAAGAAGCCGGTGACCTTCACCTCGGTCTTCTCACGCACCAGCAGATCTTCGCCGTGCGCGCCCAGGCCGGACGGCGAGGTGGCCAGCACGGCCACGAGGAGGGCGCCGATCACTTGCCCTCCAGGAACTCGAGCAGCTCGCGGTTCGACGCCGCGACCGCCTCGATCATCGGGAAGTGGCCGCAGCGGGGGTAGACGACGAGGCGCGCGTTGGGCAGCTGCCGAGAGAGCCGCTCACCGATCGACAGCGGCGTCACCACGTCTTCCCGGCCCCACAACAGCAGGGTCGGCGCAGTGATGCGTGAGTACGTCTGCTCCACCTCGGTGAAGGCCATGCCGCGCACGGCCTCGAGAGCGGCGGCGCGGGTGCCGGGGCGCTCCATGGCCAGCTCGACCGCCTCGACGAGCTTCTCGGGGATGATCTCGGGGTCGTAGAAGCCCAGCGAGAGGCGCTCCTCGCCCCGCTCCGAGTAGAAGGCCGCGAAGAGGAACTCACCGACGCCCTTGGCGCGCGCGAGCTGGAACATCGACGGCAGCTGCGACTCGTAGACCCACGCGTCGTAGAGCGCGATGCGCGAGGTGGCCTCAGGGTAGGCGAGGGCGAAGGCGAGGGCGACCGAGCTGCCCCACGAGTGCGCGACGATGGCGGCCTGGTCGATGCCGCGCTCCTTCATCACGGCCCGCACCAGCGCCGCCTGGGCCGCGGGCGAGTAGTCGCCCACCGGCCGATCCGTCCACCCGAAGCCCTTGAGATCGACCGCCAGCACCCGGTGCGTCTTCTTGAGCGCCGGAATGACCGAGACCCAGTTCTCGATGCTCGAGGCGAAGCCGTGCAGCAGCACCACCGGCGGCCCCTCTCCGACGTCGAGGTAGCGAACGCGGGCGCCCTCGACCGTGAGGAAGGTGGCGTCGACCGGCTCGCCCTTCATCGCGCCCTGGTGGTGCGAGAGGCACCCCATGCTGCACGTGCACAGCCCGGCGAGCATCACCCAGGGCAGCAGCCGGCTGAGCGACGCGCGCGGGGTCACGGCGACAGCCTTCGCACTTCTTTGGCGGTCGTGAACTCGGTGCTCGTCTCGCGGTCCAGGGAGCGGATGGTGGCGACGGTGCCGAAGCACTCGGTGACGTACTGGAACTGCCTGAAGCTGGTGTTGGCGAACGGGTTGAGCGGAACGCTCCGCTCCATCGTCGTTCGCACCCGCAGCACGGGGAAGCGGGAGTAGGGGGTGATGGCGTCGCCGGTGCGATCGACCGTCGAGGTGTAGGTGTCGGTCGTGCCGAAGATCGCGATGCCGCTGGCGGTGCCCGAGACGGCGGCGGCGGTGCTCCAGCTGTCACCGGCGCGGAGCGGGAACTGCAGCAGCTTGACGGGCGGCGTGTACACCAGCCGCGTCGAGGTGAAGCCGTCGGCGGGCGAGGCGGTGCCCATCAGGAACAGGCCGTCGGCGCTCGACGAGAAGACGCCGAGCAGGTCGGTGCCCTGGCCCACGGCGAAGA
>JACSRE010000361.1 GCA_014879945.1 Myxococcus sp. | reverse complement strand
TGTACACGCGCGCCAGGGCGATCTGCGCGGTGGCCTTGTGGCGCCTGGTGGTGGCGACGACCTTCTCGAGCGTCTGCACGGCCTTCTCGCCGCCCTCTTCGGCGGCGTCGCACAGCGCCAGGTACACCACCGCCTCGGCGGGGTACTTGCCGTTGACGCGGGTGCGCTCGAGCTCGGCGCGGGCGCGGCGGGGGTCGTCGAGCCGAATCGCCGCGATGCCGCGCACCAGCGACACCTTGCGCTGGTCGCCGTCGGCCCTGACGCGCTCGAGCAGCTCCTTCTCGCGGCTGCGCGCCAGCAGCACGCGCCCCAGGCCCTCTTTGGCCTCTTCGCTCTTCGGCCGCACCTTGAGCGCGTCTTCGTAGGCCTGCTGCGCCTCGGCCATCTTGCCGGCGTTGCGCCCGACCTGGGCCCGGGCCATGTCGAAGTCGAAGGCCAGCTCCTTGTTGCTCGCCAGCCCCTCGGCGAGCGTCTTCGCCGCCTCGTCGTGTCTGCCGTTGGCCGACTGCGCGCGCCCGAGCGCCAGCGCGTAGCGCCCCTTGAGGGCGTCGGGCACGGCGGCGTTGGCGGGCAGGCCCTCGAGCTCGGCCAGCGCCTCGGGGGCCTCGCGGCCCAGCTCCAGCCGCGCCTCGGCCAGGCCCATCACGCGCTCGGGGTGGAAGCGCGAGAGGTTGAACGCCGTGGAGAGGATGCGGGCGGCGCTCTCGTAGTCCTCGGAGCGCAGGTAGTACTCACCCAGGGCCACCAGCGCGCGCAGGTTGCGGCTGTTGAGCTCGGTGGCGCGCTGCAGGTGCTTGAAGGCCTCGTCGAGCTTCTTGTCGGCCAACAGCACCCGGCCGGCCTGCGCCTCGACGACGCTGCTGTCCGAGGTGGCGCCGAGCAGCTGCTGTCGGCGGCCGGCCAGCTCGTTCGCGTCGGCGGTGAGGTAGTCGACCACCATCGCCAGGTCGGGGTGCAGCTCGCGCACCTTCGGCTTGTTCATGGCCGCGAGCGCCGCTTCGCGATCGGACAGCGCCCCGCCGTGCTCGGCGTACAGAATCGCCTTCGCCAGCCCGATGTTGGCCCAGGCGTCGACGTTCGACTCGTCCATCGACAGCGCCTGCTCGAGGGCCTGGAGCCCCAGCAGGTACTGCTCCTTCGTGTCGGCGTTGATGGCCGAGAGGCCGCGCGCCAGGGCCTGCTCGAGGTTCTCGCCGCCGTGCTGCTGGCGCGTGTAGAGGAACGAGCCGCCCAGCGCGAGCGCCACCACCACCAGGCCCGCCACCAGGCCGAGCTTGAGGCCGTGCTTCTGGAAGAACGTCTTCTCTTGCTGGCGCGCCTGCAGCTTCTCGCGCAGCTCGCGCTCGTACTCATTCGCGATGGCCTCGGTGGCCTGCGTCGAGAACTCGACCCGGGGCGCCTCGAGCGCCGACGGCGGCTCGATGGAGTCGGGGATCTCGTCGAGCAGGCCACCCGAGCCGGCGGCCGCGGCCAGCACCGGCGGCGGGCGCGCGGGGCCCTGGTTGAGGCCCGGCATCTGGAACTCGCTGGTGGGCACCTCGGACTGCGCCGACACCACCTCGTCGAGCAGGCCGCCGGTGGCCGGCAGCGCGGGCGTGGAGGCCGGCAGCTCGAGCTCGGCCGAGGGGATCACCGACGGCATGTTCGGGTCGCTGGGCACCGGCGGCGCGGGCGGCAGGGGCACCGGCAGCGGCCCGGGCTCGGCCTCTTCGAGGGCCTGGAAGGTGCTGGTCAACCCGCGGAACGTCTCGGTGGACTCGGTGCGGCGGCTGAGCGCCGCGAACGGGTCGGGCGCCTCGAGGGCCATGCCCTGCAACGGCAGCTCGGCGGTCGAGGAGCGCTCCTCGAGATCGCCCATCACTGTCGGCAGCTGGAACTCGTCGCTGGCCAGCTGGGCGGCGGCCGCGGCGGGGATCTCCATGGTGGGCCGGTTGTCGTCGGCGGCCCGCGCCGCGCCCGGCACCGCGGGCAGCTCCACCGTGGGCACCGGCGGGCCCGGCTTGTGATCCATCGGGCGCGGCGCCGACGGCCACGCCTCGGGGATCTTCGAGGTCTGCGTCGGCATCTCGACGGTCGCGCGACCGGTGGGGGCGGAGGCGTCGTAGGCCGCCATCAGCACCGTGGCCTCGGCGCGGGGGTCTTCTTTGGCGGGGGTGAACGCGGCGAAGACGTCGGGGTCGGAGTTGGGGAACTCGCCCGAAGGCGACGAGACCGGCGGCGGCGACGGCGCGGGCGCGGGGGGGCGCGGGCTGCTCGGGCGTGACGGCGCGGCCACCGGCTGGGTCTCGGCCACGGGGGTCGCCTCGGGCTCGGCCGAGAGGGCCTTGGTGCTGACCGAGGTCTCGTCGTACAGAATCGGCGCCGGGCCTCCCGCGAGCGCGGCGCGGGCCTGCTCCACCCACTGCTTGATGCGCGCGTCGTTGGGCTGGAGCGCCGAGGCCTTGCGCAAGATGGGCAGCGCCGACCGGTACAGCCCCTTTCGCAGCAGCACCTCGCTGATCAGGTTGTAGGCGTGCGGGTTCTCTTTGTCGATGTTCACCGCGACGTCGAACTGCTGCATCGCCTCGGCGGCCTTGCCGCTGTTGATGAGGCCCTTGCCCCACAGCACCCGCCCGGCGATCGACGCCGGGTGGTGCGCGCAGCCCTGCTGGCAGACCTCGATGGCCTTCGCGTTGTCGCCCTTGTCCAGGTAGGCGCGGGCCAGCTCGACGAAGACGGTCGAGGTCGGGTCCTGCGAGAGCATCTGCTCGTACTTCTCAACCATCGACTTCGACATGGGGGCTCGAAAGGCTCTCTGGAGGGGCGAAAACAGCCGCGGAAACATACCCTTCCCGGTCCGGTCGGCCATGCACATTCGCGGGCCCGAGACTGGCCGCGCGCAGGCCCGGTGGTACCGTGCCCGCCCATGCGAATCGGTGTGATGGTGGCGCTGCTGTCGATCGTCTCTGCCTGCGCGGCGATGCGGGCCAGACCCGACGTCGACGATCTCAAGCCGGCCATCGAGCTGTTCCATCAACGCGCGCGCTGGAAGGACTTTCGCGGCGCGGCCGACCTGCTGGTACCCGATCGCCGCAAGCCCTTCGTGAAGGCCCGCACCCGCACCGATGACGAGCGCGACCTCTTCATCACCAACTTCGACCTCGAGGACGCCAAGGTGTCGGGCGCGGGCACGGCCGAGGTGGTGTCGCGGATCAGCTGGTACCGGCTGCCCTCGAACGTCGAGAAGACCGCCACGGTGACGAGCGTCTTCGTGTGGAGCGACGGGCGGTGGTGGCTCGAGAGCCAGGACGACGGGCCCTTCCCCGACCTGATGCCCGCGCCCCCGCTCGAGGCCGACGGCGGCGTCGCCGAGCCGTCGGCGCGCTGACCGGCTCCACTCCCCCGTCAGGGCGTATAGCTGGTCGTCGGCAGGCGCCGGCGCGCGAGCATCGTCGCGGCCACCACCAGCCCCAGCGGCGCGAGGTGGAACAGCAGCACGTGCCCGACGTCGCGGTGCGGGCACTTCAGCTGCATCACCGCCAGCGACATGGTGCCCGCCGCCCAGCCCAGCACCAGCGCCCGCGACAACCTCGGCGCGTGCTGCCGGGCCGCCAGCAGCGCCACGCCCGCGGGCACCAGCGAGCAGACCAGCTCCCACGCCAGGCAGCCGAAGTTCGGCCTCAACGGCGTCAGCTCCATCGACACCACCTGCGTCAAGAGCACCGTGCCGCCCAGGAGCGCGCCGAGCACCAGCGGCCGTGAGGTGCGCTGCGGCCAGGGCGCCATCGCGGCCACCCCGGCGACCAGCGCCACCGCCAGCAGCGCCAGCGACTGGCCCCACACCGCGCCGCTGACGTTCAGGGGCGAGAGGCCGCCGTTGAACACCACCGCGCCCACGCCGAAGAGGGCCACCGTCACCGCCGCGAAGCGCGCCGCGTCTCGCCCCCAGTGCTTCACCGGCTGATCGAGCTCGGTCGAGAGGGCCTGCTGCAGGCGCAGCTCGAGCTCGGGCGACACCGGCGCTGACGAACTCCCAAACGGGTGCGATGGACTCATGACTCGAACTCCCAGACGTCTTTCAGCAGCTCACGCAGCACCTGCGTGCCTCGAAACGCGCGAACCTTGACGGCGGTTTCACTCGCGCCGACGGCCTCGGAGATCTCACCGAAGCTCCAGCCCTCGAGCCGGTGCAGCACCACGGCCTCACGCTGCGCCTCGGGCAGCTGCTGCAGGGCCTCGTGCAGCCGGCGTCGCAGGCCCGCGTCGCCGTGGCTGTCCTCCGCCGATCGCTCGGGCGGCTCCTGGGCGCCGGGCTGCTCGCGGCGCGTACGCCGGAACCGGTCGCGCGCGGCGTTCGAGGCGATGGCGTAGAGCCAGGGCTTGACCTTCGAGCCTGGGACGAACTGCGCGCGCGACCGCACCACCGACAAGAACGTCAGCTGCACCGCGTCTTCGGCCGCCGCCGCGCTGCCCGTCAGGCGCGTCAGGTAGCTCGTCAGCGGCGCCACGTAGCGCCGGAAGAGCTGGTCGAACGCCGCCCGCTCACCGCGCTGAAACCGCTCCATCAGCGCCTCGTCGGTGTCGACCTGGGGAGCAGACATGGCCCGGTCGACTTCCCACGAGATGGCAAGCGCTGTCATCGGCTCCGACTACGCGCACCCGCGAGTGCGGTTACCGACGCCACCCCGTACACCCGTACACCCGGGCGGCAGCGCGGCGCCGACGCGCGGACAAAAAAAAGCGCCCGTCGACTCGGGGCCGGCCGAGGCGACGGGCGTCGGGAGTTCCCCTATGGAACCCCCTTACCGAGGGGATTACTCAGCAACACCGGTGCCATGCCAGCCACGCCACATTCCATCAGGAACATCAGCGGGTTGAGGCGTCGTCTGGCAAAGGGACTGCGACATGCGGCCGCTCCAGCCTGACAGCCACGTCATGATCGACCGAAATTCGATGGTAGCGGACGAGCGGATCAGGCCAGATCAGAGAGCACGCCGCGAATGGTGTCGCGCATCGAGGTGCCCGGCGTCCACCCCGTCTCGTGCCGCCAGCGCGCGCCGTCCACCATGCAGAGGAACTGAATGTGGTCGAGCTCCTCGGGCGGGTAGCTGGCGAGGCGGTACTTGAACATCGACTTCAGCAGCCCGCGGGCGATGGGGTGCGGCACCGGAATCGGGCGGGCCCCCAGCTCCTTGAAGCAGGTGGACAGCGGCACCTCGCCGGGCCCGGTGAGGTTGTAGACGCCCTTGAGGCCGGGCCTGAGCGCCGCCGCCAGCGCCGCGCCGACGTCCTGCATGTGAATGAGCTGCACCATCGGGTCGAAGCCCATCAGCGTCATGGGGCGCTTGAGCCGCAGGTAGTTCGACGGCGCGTTCTTGATGGTGGGCCCGACGATGTGCACCGGCCGCAGCACCACCGTCTCGACGCTCGGCTGCCGCCAGAAGAAGCCGTGGGCGAGCATGTCGACCTCGATCAGATCGCGCACCGAGGGGAAGCGGCTGGCCGCCATCAGCGGCGCCTCTTCCGAGAGGAAGTTCGAGTTGTCGGGTGACGGCCCGTAGACGTTGGCGCTCGAGAGCACCACCAGCTTCTTCACGCCGTACTTGGCGGCGCACTCCAGCACGCGGGTGGTGCCCAGCACGTTGAAGTTGTGGTGGTCCTCCGCGCTCATGCGCGGGTCGTGCATGATGCCCATGTGCACGATGGCCTTCACGGGCAGCTTGCGGAAGACGTCTTCGGTCTTCTTCTTTCGCAGGTCGATCTGAAAGTGCTCGACGTCCTTGGGCTTGCCGATGAAGGGGCGGCGGTCGATGCCGGCGACGCGCTCGGTGCGGTGCAGCAGCTTGGCCACCACGCGCCCCAGGTTGCCCGAGATGCCCGTCACCACCACCACGCCCTCGCCGCTCAAAAGAAGACCCCCTTCCGCTCGGCCAGGCCCTTCTCGAGCAGCGACTGAATGGCGGCCTTGACCACCTTCACCTTCTTCTCGAGCTCGGCGTCTTCGTCGTCGGCGCGGCCGGTGAACGTCAGCGGCTCACCGAAGTAGATGCGGTACTTGGTGGGCAGCGGCAACGGCAGGCCATAGGGCGTCACCGGGAGCGCCGGCATGCCGAACAGCTTGCCCACCCGCTTGAGGTTGAGGAGCGCCGGGGCCTGCTCCTCGCTGCCCACCACCCCGACCGGCACGATGGGGGTCTTCGTCTCGAGCGCCAGGCGCATGAAGCCCAGCCCGAAGTCCTGCAGCTGGTAGCGCTGGGAGTAGAGCTTCGAGATGCCCTTGAGCCCCTCGGGGAAGACGAGGATCGCCTCGTCCTTCTCCAGCAGGCGGCGGCAGTTCTCGGGCGTGCCGACGATCTGCCCGATGCGCGAGAAGAACGTCGAGACGTAGGGCAGCGAGCCGACCCACTTCTCGACCATCGAGCGGATGATGCGCGGGGGCTTCGCCTCGGTCAGCATCGCCACGCCGATCATCGCGCCGTCCACCGGCAGTTGGCCGCCGTGGTTGGCCACCAGCAGCACCCGGCCCTGCGGCACGTGGTCGAGGCCGTAGGTCTGCACGCGGAAGTAGTTCTGGTACAGCCACAGGAACGGGCCGACCGCCGAGAGCGCGTACTCGAGCGAGAAGCCGAACGGGTCGACGCCGTACTCGTTGGCGGTGCGGCCCTCGCGGAGCCGGTCGTCGAGATCGTCTCCGCCCATGGCCAGCGTCCACTGCCGAAGCCCCTGCTTGATGGTGTCAGAGAGTCCCACGGGCGCACGTTCTAGCGCGCGCGTCGCCAAAGGTGGCAAGCGCCGGCGCCGCGCCGCGGAGGCGCACGTCACGAGTACCCACGACGCCGGGCGGGTGGTACGAGAGCGTCAGTGGCCTCTGTCTCGACCCGCCTCGGCTGGTGCGTCGCCGTCGCGCTCCTCGCTGGCTGCTTCGTCGATCTCGATGATCGCGCCGGGCGCGCGTGCGACGAGGCGTCTCCCTGCCGCGAGCCGCGCCGGTGCATCGCCGGCGGGTGCTTCGCCGACGACGAGCTCGACGCGG
>JACSRE010000431.1 GCA_014879945.1 Myxococcus sp. | reverse complement strand
GCGACGGCTACGACGGCGGCGTGCACCCTGGCTACACCTTCACCGACGGTGGGCCGCTGGCGGTGGGCTGCGACGGTGAGCCCATCGACGTGGCCTTCGTCGACTCGACGTCGCCCGTGCGCGTCAGCGTGTGCGGCACCGTTCGACTCGCCAGCCCCGCCCCCATGCCGGTGTTCCCCCGCAGCATGTTCCAGGGCGCCCTCACGCTCAGCGGCAGCAACCAGCTGTGCTGCGGAGCGCTTCGCTGTCTGCGTGACCCGACCCGCGTGCGCTATCGCTTCGATGTCGACCCGGGCTCGACCTTCAACTTCGGCGCCGGCGCGCGCAGCGACGACTACTCGTACTCGCAGTTCGGTTACTTCGAGGGCACCTCGGCGAGCCCCATCACCGACATCACGCAGGGCACGACGCTGGTCGTCGACGGCACCGTCAACCCGATACGAGGCGTCGACTTCGGCGTCGGGCCCGGAAAACGACCGGGCGACCCCTGAGGCGCCAGTTTCTTTCAGTTGAATTTGCCCGCTGGCGGGAGAGCATCGCGGTCAGCCTCCCACCCCGTGCGCATTCTCTTCCCAGCCAGTGAAGTCGAGCCGTTCTCGAAGACGGGCGGGCTCGCCGACGTCGCCGGTGCGTTGCCCGTCGCCCTGGCCTCACGCGGGCACGAGGTGCGCGTCGTCACCCCGCTGTACCGCACGGTGCCGCGCGCGGGCCTCACCCAGACGGCGCGCGCCTTCACGCTCCAGTTCCCCTTCGGTGAGGTGCCGGTGCGCACCTGGGAGACGACGGTCGCCGAGCGCGTCACCGTGGTGTTCCTCGACGTGCCCTCGATGTTCGACCGCGAGCAGCTCTACGGCGATGCGCGCGGCGACTACCCCGACAACGCGCGGCGCTTCGCGGTGCTGTCGATGGCGGCGCTCACCGACGCGCAGGCCGCGGGCTTCGTGCCTGACGTGCTCCACGGTCACGACTGGCAGACGGGCCTGGCGCCGCTGGCCCTGCGTCGCGGCTACGCGCGCGCCTTCCCGCACACCCGGAGCGTGTTGACGATTCACAACCTCGCCTACCAGGGCGGGTTCCCCAAGAGCGCGCTGCCCGAGCTGGGGCTGCCGTGGTCCGACTTCGTGCCCGGCGGGGTGGAGTTCTGGGACCACCTGTCGATGCTGAAGTGCGGCATCGTCTTCGCCGACGCGGTGACGACCGTCTCGCCGACGTACGCGAGAGAGATCACCTCGCCTCAGGGCGGCATGGGCCTCGACGGGGTGCTGCGCGCGAAGCAGGGCGGCGTGGTCGGCATCGTCAACGGCATCGACACCACCGAGTGGAACCCCGCGACCGACGTCTACCTCCCCGCGCGCTTCTCTGACGCCGACCTCGCCGGGCGCGCGGTGTGCCGCCAGCGGCTGCTGGAAGAGCTGCGGCTGCAGCCTCCCGCCGAGGGCATGCCCCTGTTCGGCGTCATCGGGCGCATGGTGGAGCAGAAGGGCGCCGACCTGCTGCACGCCGCGCTCCCGGTGTTCCTCGAGCACGGGGCGGCGGTGGTGGTGCTGGGCGCTGGCAGCGCGGCCCTGCAGCAGGGGTGGAAGACGCTGGCCGCCCGCTACCCGCTGCGCGTCTCGGTGCGGTTCGGCTACGACACCGGGCTCGCGCACCTCATCGAGGCCGGCAGCGACTTCTTCCTCATGCCCTCGCGCTTCGAGCCCTGCGGCCTCAATCAGCTCTACTCGCAGCGCTACGGCGCGGTGCCGGTGGTGCACGCGGTCGGCGGTCTGGCGGACACCGTGACGGACCTGCGGGGCGGTGACGGAACCGGCATCACCTTTCTGGGAGCGACCGTCGACGCGGTGCAGGGCGCGCTCGCGAGGGCGCTCGAGCTCTACCTGTCACCGCAGGCGTACGCAGAGGTACAGCGGCGCGGCATGCGACGCGACTTCTCGTGGGCGCGCTCGGCGGCCGCGTACGAAGCCGTCTACGCCCAGGGCGCCCGATGACGCGTCGGCGCCGCTGGCTCGCCGTTCCCCTCGGGCTGTTGGTCCTCCTGCTGCTGGCGCTGGTCGTCACCACCCAGGGCTGCGCCTCGTTCGGCGGGCTCCCCGAGGGGCAGCGCCTGGCGCGGATGCAGGCGTCGACCCACTGGCGCGAGGGCAGGTTCGTCAACGCCGAGCCGACTCTGGTGATGCAAGAGGGCAGCGCCGGCACACTGCTGCAGTGGCTCTCGTCTGAGGTGATGCGGGCGCCGTCCTGCCAGCTCCCGGTGGTGAGCGACGTCGCGGCGCGGCTGCAGAAGCCCGTCGCGTCGGGCCTGCGGGTGACGTGGCTGGGGCACTCCACCACCCTGGTCGAGCTCGACGGCGCGGTGGTGCTCACCGACCCGATGTTCAGCGAGCGCGCTTCACCCTCGACGCTGGTGGGGCCCGCCCGGTTTCACCCGCCGCCGCTGGCGTTGAGCGACGTGCCGCGCCTCGACGCCGTCGTCATCTCGCACGACCACTACGACCACCTCGACATGCGCAGCATCCAGGCGCTCTCGGCGCGCGGGGTGCCCTTCTTCGTGGGCCTGGGCGTGGGCGCGCACCTCGAGGCGTGGGGCGTGCCGGCCGCGCAGATCGTCGAGCTCGAGTGGTGGGAAGAGCGCACCCTGCCCAACGGCCTCGTCATCGCGTCGACGCCGGCGCGGCACTTCTCGGGGCGCCGGGGCTTCGGCAACGATCGCGCGCTGTGGACGTCGTGGACCCTCGTCGGCCCCGCCCACCGGGTCTTCTACAGCGGCGACACCGGGCTCACCGACCAGTTCAAGCAGGTGCGCGAGCGGTACGGGCCGCTCGACCTGGCGATGCTCGAGATTGGGCAGTGGCACCCGTCGTGGGGCTCGATTCACCTGGGCCCCAGAGGTGCGCTCGAGGCGCACGCGATGCTGGGCGCGGCGCACCTGCTCCCGGTGCACTGGGCGACCTTCGAGCTCGGCCTGCACGCGTGGAACGAGCCGCCCGAGACGCTGGTGACCGAGGCCGCGAAGACCGGCGCCAGCGTGGTGACGCCGCGGCTGGGAGAGCCGGTGGAGCCGCTGGCTGGCGAGCGCGGGGGCCCCTGGTGGAGGACCCTCCCTCCGCTGGCGCCCGCCTGTCCCTGACCGCTGCCGCGCCCCCCTGGCCAGGTCGGGGCACGCCCACTGGAACGAAGCGCAGCGCGGCCTTGCTCCACCGGGCGCGTCGACTACTGTGGAGGCCGACGTGGCGCAGGAGACCGAGCTCGGCGGCTATCAACTGGTGGGGCGGCTCGCCGTGGGCGGGATGGCCGAGGTGTACCAGGCCAAGCCGAGCACCACGACGCAGCGCAGCCCCGGCGAGCCCGACGACATCGTCATCAAGCGGCTGCTGCCGAGCTACCGCAACGACGCCGCGTGGGTGAAGCAGTTCGTCGACGAGGCCAAGCTCACCGTTCGCCTGCGCCACCCGAACATCGTGCGCACCTTCCGCTGCTTCAAGGCAGGCAGCGACTACCTCATGGTGCAGGAGCTCGTGGCCGGGCGCACGCTCCAGTACATGATGGACGCGTACAAGCAGGCCGGTCAGCTGCTGCCGATGTCGGCCTCGGCGTACATCGGCATCTGCCTGATGAAGGCCCTCGACTACATCCACCGCGCCAAGGTGGGTGAAGGCGGGGCCACCATCGTGCACCGCGACGTCAACCCCGCCAACATCCTCCTGAGCGTCGCCGGCGACGTGAAGCTGACCGACTTCGGCGTGGCCGAGGTCGAGGGCGTGATGCGGGGCGAGCAGGGCGCGCTGCGCGGCACCATCTCGTACATGAGCCCCGAGGCGGTGCTGGGCCAGGCCGTCGACCACCGCGCCGACATCTTCGCGGCGGGCACCATTCTCTGGGAGCTCTTCACCGGCGAGCGCCTCTTCGCCGGCGCCAGCGAGATGGAGATGATGCACAAGGTGCGCGACTGCCGCGTGCCCTCGATTCACACGCTCAACCGCGAGGCCCCCGACATGGCCGCGGGCATCATCCGCCGCGCGACCCTCGCCGACCGAACGCTCCGCTTTCAGACCGCCGCCGAGATGGCCAAGGCCCTCGAGGTGCTGGCCCGGCGCAACGGCTGGCCCACCACGGTCGACGCGTTGACGCCGCTGCTGGGCGGGTGACGACGATGCGTGGGGCGCTGGCCGGCCTGCTGCTGCTGTGCGGCTGTCACCGGCTCCCCGCGGCCGACACGTCTGCCTCCGTCGAGGTGGCCAACCTCACGCTCTCGTTCCCGCGTGAGGAGCAGGGCGACCTCTACTTCGAGGTGGTGTTGCCCCGGCAGGTCGCGCGCGTCACCACCCTGCGGTGGGAGCTCTTCCTCGGCCAGCGGCGCTTCGCCGAGGGCGTGGTGCTGGCGCCCGACATCGTCAGCGACGCGGGCGGGCGCCGCTCGGCGCGCGTTCAGGCGCCCCTGGTCTACCGGCACCTGGGGTGGCGCGAGGGCAGCACCTGGCTCGACGTCGGCCTGCGCGGCGACGTGCAGCCCTTCGGCGCGGGCGAGGGCGGGCAGCTCTCGTTTCGGGCGCGACGTGAGCTGCTGGTGACGGCGGCGCCGGTGCTCGAGGAGCGGGCCGACTGACCTGGCGGCCTCAGCCCGGCGGTGGCGCAGGCGACCAACCCAGGCGCGCGGTGAGCGACGGGTCGGTGCGCGTCTTCCACACGAAGCCGTCGAGCAGGTAGTGCGTCGTCTGTGGCAGTGAGAGCAGCGGCACCAACAGGGTCAGCAGCGCGGCGCCGAAGTCGAGGCCTGCGTCGCCGAACACCGCCGGGCGCTCGTGCCAGACCAGGTTGTCCCAGGCGAGCTCCTCGACGAAGGCCAGCAGGAGCAGCGCGCCGAAGAAGACGGGCACGCCGCCGCGCACCAGCAGGCCGAGCGCGCCGTAGCCCTGCTCGGCGTTTCGGCCCTTCGCGTAGCGCCACAGCAGGGCGAGGTAGGGCACGCCGTGCAGCGTCACGTTCATCACCGTGAAGGTGAAGTCGTCGGTGGCCACCACGATGCCGCCGAACCAGGTCACCCACGTGGCCAGCAGCAGCAGCGCCTTGCCCACCGGCCACGCCACGCCCCGCCCCGCGCGAACGGCCTGCACGACGAGCCACGACAGCAGCAGCGCGCCGTGGAGCCCCAGCGCCACCGTGCCGACCCACGCGGGCAGGCCGCTGACGAAGTCGTGCTCCTTGAACCACCAGAACGGGCGCGGCAGGTGCGCGTGCCACCACACCACCGGCCCCAGCGTGGTGGCCCACATCACCGCCTGGTCGAACCGCACCGTGCGCTCGTCGTCCTTCGCGCGCCGGCCGTAGAGCACCATCCACCCCACCTGCTGGCGAATGAAGTGCCACACCGCCACGTAGGCGAGGCACCGCCAGAAGAACTCCGCCGACACCGCGTGCGCGGCGACCGACAGCCCGAAGGCCACCAGCGGCGCGCCCGCGTACAGCAAGGGGCGGCGCTGCAGCTCGGCCTGGTCGAAGTACACGCGGTAGAGGGTGGCCCAGACGTGCGCGACGTCGATGCCCAGCACGAAGACGAGCCAGGCCCACAGCGGGGTGTCTCCGGCGACGCCCGCGGCGCGGCCGCCCAGCACCACCAGGGCAGCAGCGAGCGCGCTCCCGGCGAAGAGCGCGCCGTCGAGGGGGCCCGAGAAGAGCCAACGTGCTGGAGCCGCCTGCGCCACGAGCGCGCACCGTGAAGCAGCGGCCTCCGGACTGCAACCGCGGCGTGCTTCGCCGGCAGCGGTCGGCGCCACGCCACCACGCGAGGTGCGGCTTCCCCTCGCGGCCACGGTGCCCGGGCTCGCCGCGAAGCGCTTCACTTCAACCCGCTTCCACTCCCGCCGCGCGGCGACGAGCTGATCGACCTCGCCTCCGAACGTCGTCAAGGACCTGCGCAGCTCCTCGCGCCGCGCCCGCGCTGACTTCGCCGCGCTGCCCCTGCCGTCAAATGATCGGCTGGTGGCGCGCGCCCTCGACAGACCGAGGTCGAGCTCGTCTCGCTCGGGTCGAGTCGGCGGCGCGGCCGGGGCGTGCCGGCGCCGCACCGCCTCGTCGCGTGGGTAAAGGCTGGCCGGACTCGCGCGGGGAGCAGCGCCTTCGCGCCGGCTCAGTCCGGCGCGCCCCGCGGGTGGCAGGTCAGGCACGTCGAGGGGTTCGTCATGCGCGAGGTGGTGTGCGGGAAGCGCCAGGCCGTGCGGTAGGCGGCGCCCGTCGTCACGTTGCCGTCCCCCGCGGGGATGACGTGGCACTGCGCGCAGTCGATGGGGAAGAAGTGGCGCGGGTACGTCTCGGTGGTGGTGTTGCCCTTGTAGGTCGCCTGCACCGAGGTGAGCGTGAAGGGCCGGGTGTCGCCCGCGCCGCCCGCGACGGTGGTGGCGTTGTTCCACGCGGTGCCCACCAGGTCGCTGCCCGCCTCGTGGCAGGCGTTGCACTTGCTGTTGATGAGCGTCGTGGACGCGTGCGGGTAGCCGAAGGCGCGCCGGCCGCCGGCGGCCTGGGTGTGACACGAGGTGCACGCGACGCCCGTCGCCACCGGAGGGTGCGGCAAGCTCGCGATGCCGGCCTGCACGGTGCCCGCGGTCGCTGCAGGCGGCGATGGAATGGTGAAGCCGCCCACCGAGATGAAGGCCGGCATGGCCGCCGCGCCGCGCCAGTTCGGCGTCGGAGGCGTCGCCGCGCCCGGGTAGCTGTGGCAGGTGCCGCAGTCAGGCGTGGAGGTGGCGCCGGTGTACGCCGCGTGGTCGAAGGTGGCGAAGGCGGGGCCCGGCTTCTCGTTGAGGTGACAGTTGCTGCACCGCGCGGTCGAGCCGTTCATCACCAGCGGCGTCGCGGCGGTGAAGCGGACGTGGAAGCGCGCCTGGGCCCACTCGCGGCCCTGCACGCCGGCCATCGTCGAGGCCCCCTGCTGGGTGTGGCAGAAGTTGCAGTCGTGCGCGGTGGCGTTCAAGTCGGCGTGGTTCATCTGCGCGAAGACCCCGGGCGACGCCGACGAGGTGGTGACGGTGGCCGAGGTGGTGGGCCCGGCGGGCAGGTTGTTGTTGGTGCCGGGCGTGGCGCCCCGGCCGTTGGCGGTGCCGTGGCAGACGGCGCACTGGGTGAGGCCTGGCGCGCGCGGGTGGTAGGCGGTGCCCCGGCTCCACGCGCTGCCCATGGCCTTCGCGTCGGACGCGTGACAGTCGGCGCAGTCGCGGCCCACCACCGACGCGACGGTGTGGCTCATCCACTGGCCGCCGTTGGTGGCGGAGCCGCCGCCCCGGGTGAAGGCGTAGGTGACGGTGCCCTGCGTCGTCGTCGCCGGCTCGGAGCTCGAGTGGCAGTCGAGGCACTGCGTCGGCTGCGTCGGTGAGACGGGGTGCAGCTGGCCCGGGCTCCACAGCGAGGCGGTGGCCGGCGTCATCGCCGCTCGGCTCAACGACATCGCGTGGCACGTCTGACAGGCCTGCGTCGTCAGCTGCCCCGAGCGGTGCCGCATGGAGTAGCGCGTGGTGCTGGTGACGTCGGCGGCGGTCGAGGCCATCAGCGGGTAGTGGCACGACGCGCAGTCCTGTGGGGTGGCGCTGCCGATGTTGTTGTGAAACCGGCCGTCCGTCCACGCGACGCCCGAGGTGCGGTGGCACACGCTGCAGTCGAGGCCGTCCACGCCGTTCACCATGGCGCCGCCGATGGTGACGGTCGAGGTGAAGCGCGCCCGATGGTCCATCGGCAGCAGGGCGTTGCCGGCGCGCTGAACGATGTTGGGGGGCAACATCTGCGCGTGGCAGTCGCGGCAGTTGCTGGTGGGCTGCGGCAGCGCGGTGACGGCGCCGCCTGGCGTGGCGGCGTAGCTCGTCAGCGCCGAGTGGAAGACGCCGCTCGAGAACGACGTCACCGTGCCGTTGGTGTGGGTGTGGCAATGCCAGCAGGTCGAGTTGTTGGGCGCGTTCGCCGGGCCGGGGTGGAGCTGCGAGGGAATCGCGGCCGAGGTGTGCTTCATCGCGTTGGGCAGCGTCACCGACTGCGTCGTGGTGCCGGTGATGAGCGCGGTGGGCGAAGCGCGCGTCAGGCGCGTGGTGGACAGGGTGAGGAACTGCTGAGGCGAGCTGACGAGGAAGTCGCCAGGGTACGAGGTGCCGCCCTGCCAGTCGCCGCCGGGGAGCGTCATCGTCGTCGGGTTGAAGTAGCGCGCGTACTGGTTGGCGACGACGGTGGCCTGGTGACACGCGCCGCACTCTCCGGTGCCGTTGAGGCGGTGGTCGAACCCGATGGCCATGGCGATGGCGGCCGGGTTGGGGAGCAGGTCAGGTCGCTGGGTGGTGTGGCAGGTGAGGCACGTCGTCGCGGCGATGGTGTTGGGCCCGTGGGGGAAGTGGCCGCGCTGCCAGTTCTGGTTCGAGCCCCACGCGCCCGAGCCCGGGCCTGCGTGACAGACGACGCAGTCTTCTCCTGCGCCGTGGCGCACTCCGGCGTCGTTGGTGACGTAGTCGAAGGGCGCGTTCTGGTAGCCCGGCTGCATCCACGTCGCGGTCGAGGTGGGGCGCTCCTGCGCGTGGCAGGGCAGGCACGTCGAGGGGGTGGAGGCGCCCGCGGGGTGAAAGCGCGCGCCGCTCCAGGCGGTGGTGCTGGCGTGGCACTCGGCGCACTCGCCGAGGGTGTCAGCGCCCTGGTGGTCGAAGGTCAAGCCAGCGGGCACGGCGGCGTTCATCGAGGTGAGCAACGCCTTCGGGCGCGAGTTGGCGTGACAGTCGAGGCACGCCGCGGGCTGGGGCAGGCCGCTGGCGTCGAGCGAGCGGTGAAAACGAACGCCGCCGTCGAAGCGGCCGCTGCTCCAGCTCGAGGTGCGCGCGTCGGGGGGCACGTGGCAGGCGCTGCACTCGGCGGGCACCAGCGCCGCGCCGCCCGGCCCGCCGTCGACCCACGCGGTGGCCTCGTGCCGCATCTCGCCCGAGGCAGGCTCCCGGACCGGTGAGGTGGCGAAGGGGCCGACGAAGCCGGTCGGCCGCGCCCCGACGTTGCGCACCAGGTCTCGCTGATGGCACTCGACGCACTGCGTGGGCTGCGCTTCTTTGAGGTTGGCGAGCGCCGAGTGGAGCGTGCCCGGGTAGTAGACGCTGCTGGCGGCCTCGGCGTGGCAGCTCGAGCAGGCGTTGAGCAGCCCCGCGTCGAGGGCGCTCGTCGAGTGCCGCATCGTCATCTGCAGCACCTCGGCGTTGGGCGTCAGGCTGACGATGCTGGTGCCCGAGAAGCGCGGGAGCAGGGTCGCCACGGTGAGGTTGGCCGCGACGTCGAAGACGCCGTTGGGCGCGCCGCTCACCTCGGTCCACGATGAGGTGACGTGGCACGAGCCGCAGTCGGCCCCGCCGGTGTCTCGGTGCGTGAAGCCGGGCTTTGGCAGCGCCGCGAAGGCGGTCGCCTCGGCGTGACAGGTGGCGCACTCGCCGGCCACGATCGAGGTGTGCGCGTACGGCACCGGCTCGCCCTTCGGGTGGCAGGTGATGCACCCTTTGGGCGTGAGGGCCAGCGCCTGGGCTGGCGCCGAGATGGCGCCGCGGTGCAGCAGCGCGTTGATGGCGTCAGCGTGGGTGTGACAACCAGTGCACGAGAAGTCGGCGAAGGACGTGGCAGTCGCCGGGTGGCACGACTCGCACGTGAAGGTGCCGTCGAGGGGCGTGCCGCGACCGATGCTGTGGCCGCCGTCGAGCGACGGCGCGATGGGAAAGAAGGGGTGGCTCTCTGGCGTGACGCGACTGAGCGTGCCCGGGCCGGGGCCCGTTGGCGTACAGGCCGCGGCGAGAGCGACCAGCACCAGCCAATGACGGCGACGTTCCATTCGCATGCCGAGCCCGCGCCCCCTTCGTTCCATCGTGACAGGAATTGACCCGCGCCAGACCAGAGCGGCCACACCGCGCGCGCAACCGCCTTGATTCCAAGAGGCCATGTCAGAACGCTCCCGACACCTGGGCGCCGAGGCTGCCGAACGGCGCGAACCGCTCGCCGGTGGTCTGTCGGCCCATCACCACCACGCGCGCGCGCAGGAAGCGCCACGGCGCGACCTCGATCGCCAGCGACTGGCCGAGCTCCGAGCCCGACAGCCCTGCCGCCTCGGCGGTGGCCTGCTGCTGAAACAGGTTGGTGCGCGAGACGACGCGGAACACCGAGCCCGCGCTGACGCCGAAGCTGAACCACGCCGAGCGGCCGCGGAGCCAGCCGAGCTCCTCGCTGTAGCCGGCGCCGAGCGAGACCGGCCCGCCGAAGAGGGAAGGCGCGAGCACCTCGGGGCCGCCGCGCAGCTGGGTGAGGGCCGAGTGGAAGTCGGTCGCGACGCCGGCACGCAGGCCGACGAGGAGCCCGGGCGTCACCTCCCAGCTCCCGAAGACGTCGCCGTGCAGGGCGCGAAGGCCCGGAGAGACGAGGCCCACCTCGGTCAGGCCACTGACGGGGAGTCCCCGGTACCGCCCCGAGGCCATCAGGTGCAGCTTCTCGAGGGGGCGCCAACCGACGTCCACGCGCGCCGCGTCGATGCCTCCAGGCGCCTGTGACTGGCCCAGGCCGAGCTCGACCGACGCGTGCGCGTCGAAGCGGCGCCCGCTCCACAGCCCCGCCGAGACGGCCGCCTCGAAGCGGGAGCCGACCGCGTCACGAACGGCGTAGCCCGCGCGCCCCGACAACTGCACCACCGACGACGCCGCGCCCTCGCCGCTCGCCAGCTGGGCGCGCGCGAAGGCGCCAGCGCTGGACTGGCTCAGCGACGGCGTCAGGCGCGCGCCATCAGGCAAGAGCCCCGCGAAGGCCCCCACCTCGACCCCGCCCACCTTGTACGAGGCGTGGGCGCCATCGAGCACCAGCAGCCCCGCGCCCGTCGACAGCCAGGTGCGGCCGAGCGCGGCGGCGATGGGCACGTCGGCGCGCCGAAAGCCGAGCTCGAGCTGGCGCACCAGCAGCACCGGCGTCTGGGTGTACAGCGTGCGCGTGGCGTCGGGCCGCTGGCTGAAGTTGAGCACCGTGAGGTCGGCCGAGGCGCGCAGGCCCCGGTAGAGCTCGAGGTCTGACACGACGACGTCGACGCGCTGTTGGCCGGTGGGGCCGCGCGTCGAGGCCTGGTTGAAGAAGGTGGTGTGCGAGAGCGCCGCCTCGGCGCGGAGCCCGGCGCCCAGGCCGCTGCCGGCGCCGTCGAAGGCCCGCAGCGTCCACGGCGTGGCCTCCACCAGCCGTTGTTGGCGGCGCAGCTCGGCCTCGGTCGGGAGCGGCGGCGGGCCCGCGCTCGCTTCGGCCCTCGGTGGCGTCGAGGTGAAGAGGTCGCCGACTCGAAGGTTGGTGCCGGTACACCGCGCCGAGTGCTCGGCTGCCGCCTGCACGGCGCAGGTGCCCGCTGACCTCCCGCCGCGAGAGAGGAGGAGCTGCTGGCCGACGGCCACTCCTTCGGCGGTGCCGCGGTTGACGAACGCGAACTCCGCGCCCACCCACGTCACGGCGCCCGCGGTGCTCGCCTGCTTCGAGGGCGTGGCCTTCTTCGTCGAGGGCCGCGCCTTCGAGGCGGCCGACCGGCGCGGCGCGCCCTCCGCCATCGCGGCGAGGGCCGGGAGCAGGAGGAGCAGGAGGCGCCTCACGGGCGGGCTCCCGTCGGCTGGTGGCACCCGAAGCACCGCTGGTCCTGGCACTGGTAGCCGGCGACGTTGGCGTGCTGGCGGTCGGTCTCGGTGACGCCGCCGGCGGTGGTGCACTGGTGCTCATGGCACGAGGTGCACGCCGCGGTGCCGGTGCGGCAGCTCCCCGCCGCCGTCATCACCTGCAGCGACGAGTGGCAGGCCTGACAGCCGATGCCTGCGTGCGCGCCCGCCGAGATGGGGAAGCAGCGGTCGTGGTCGGGCAGGCGCGCCGGTGAGAAGCGCAAGGGGCCGTGGCACTCGCGGCAGCTGCGCACCTCGAAGCCCAGCGCGGCGTGGTCGACCGCGGTGCCCCGGGTGCGCGCGGTGTCGCCCTGGTGGCACGAGGCGCAGTCGACGGTGGCGCGGGTGAAGCGGCGCTCTCGGGCCTCGGCGTGACACTCGACGCAGGGCAGGGCGGCGTGCGCGCCCAGGAGCGGGAAGTTGGTGCGGCGGTGCGCGTCGGCGTCGAAGCGCGAGCGCCAGTCGGCGGTGTCGTGGCAGCTCTCGCAGCGCGCGCCGAGGTCGCCGGCGTGCACGTCGCGGTGGCACCCGGAGCAGGTGCGCGTCAGCGGCGTCTTGAAGTCGGTGACGTGACACGACTTGCAGGGGGCGCGCTGGTGCCGGCCCGTCAGGGGGAAGCCGGTGCGGTCGTGGTTGAAGCGCACCTCGCTCCAGCTCGAGGTGCCGTGGCACGACGCGCAGGCCGTCTCGCCCGCGTGGGACGACGTCGGCCTCGTCAGGGCGCCGAGCGACGGCACCACGAAGGGCCGCCCGGCGTCGACGGAGCCCGCGCCCGCGTCCAGGGGCGCCGCCGCCAGCAGCACCAGCAGGAGCGCGCTCATGGCTCGAACCCCTTGAAGGCGCCGTCGTGGTGGTCCTGGTGGCAACCCTCGCAGGTGCGCGGCAGCGGCGTGTACTGCACCGCGGTGTGCCCACCGCCGACGGGGAGCGCGCGATGGCAGGCCTCGCACTTCGCCCGCTGGTGTTGCCCGTCGAGCAGGAAGTCGGTGAACGGCGGCCGGTGCTCGAAGGTGGAAGGCTTGAACGCCTTCGACGCGTGGCAGCGCTCACACGCCACCGGCCCGGCCTTCGAGAACTGCCCCACGTGCACGTCGGCGTGGCAGCTTCGGCAGCTCGTCTCGAGCGGCTTGTACCGCACGGGCTGCCCCACGGCGCTCGCCGCGTGGCACTTGCTGCACGCCACCTTCTGGTGCGCGCCCTCGAGGGGGAAGCGCGAGGCCGTGTCGTGGTCGAAGGCGAGGTGGCGGAAGCTCGAGACGTCGTGGCAGGCGACGCAGCCCTTCGCCACGTCCTTGAACTGGCCCTTGTGCACGTCGGCGTGGCAGCTCTCGCAGGCCTCGAGCGGCTTGCTCCAGTCGAACGCGGCCAGGCTGAAGAGCTCCTGCCGGTGGCGCCGCTTGAGGTCGGCGAGGGTGGCCTTCGGCACCTTGTCTTTGAGCGCCGGGTTCTGCGCGTGGCAGCTGTTGCAGGCCACCGCCTGGTGCGCGCCTTCGAGCGGGTAGCGCGTCTTGGCGTGCGCCTCGAGGCCGTACTTCACCGGCGTGAAGCCCTGCTCCGAGTGGCAGGCGCTGCAGTCGGGCGCGTCCTTGCCGGTGCCGAGCTGGCCGGCGTGCGCGTCGGGGTGGCAGCTGGTGCAGCGCTCGTGCTTGAGGCCCTTGAACTTCGGGGGCACGCCGGGGAACGGGCCGTGGCACGCCTTGCACTCGACGTCGGCGTGCGCGCCCTTCAAGGGGAAGTCGGTCTTCTCGTGAAACGCGCGCTCGCCGCTGACGTTGCGCAGCACGTTCCACCCGTCGGGCACGTGGCAGCTCTGGCAGCGCAGGCCGAACTTCCCGTCGTGCGCGTCCTTGTGGCAGTCGAGGCAGCTGCGGTGCTCCACGGGCGCGAAGCGCATGAACGTCTCTGACTTCGGCGCGGGGAAGCCGTGGGCCTCGCCGTCGCGCTCGCTGGGGTGGCAGCCCGAGCACTTCACCTTCGCGTGCTTGCCGCGCAGCGGGTACTCGGTGTCGCCGTGCTTGAAGCCGGCGGCCGGCTTCCACTCCTTCTCGGCGTGGCAGAACTCGCAGTCCTCCTGCTGCTGGCCGCGGTGCTCGTCGAAGTGGCACGCCGTGCACGCGGTCGAGAGCCCCAGGCGCGTGGCGGGCCGCTTCTCCATCAGCGTGCGTATTGCCGCCGACTGCACCAGCCGGCCCTCGTGGCACGCGGTGCACTTCGCGGGGCCGTGCGCGCCTTTGAGCGCCCAGCCCGTCTTCTGGTGGTTGAAGCCCTTCTCACCTTGAGGGCCGTAGTCGATGAGCGCGTGGCCCTCGCCCTGGTGCTCGTGGTGACAGGTCTCGCAGGCGCGCTTGTCGGCGCTGATGCGGCCGTGAAAGCCCGCGCCCTTGTCGATGCGCGGCGAGAGCTCCTTGTGGCAGTCCAGGCACGACGCCTGGTCGAGCTGCCCGCCGACCGGGTGACACTTCGTGCAGCTGCCCAGGCCCGAGAGGTTCGAGTGCGCCTTCGTCAGGTCGCCCGGCGAGAACAGGTCGGCCCGGGCCGTCGCCGAGCAGACCAGGAGCGCCACGACGCCAGCGCGCCTCAACTGAAGATCCACCGGTAGCCCAGGGCCAGCGAGAGGGCGATGTGGCCCCCGATGAGGATGACGAGCAGCACCGCCAGCACCACGTGGAAGACGCGCCACACGCCCATCACGCGCTTGAGCGACCTGAAGAACGCGACCTGGCTCTGCAGCCGGCGCAGCTTCGAGAAGTCCTTGCGGAACTCGCGGCCGTGCGCCGGCGTGGGGAACAGGTGCCACACCTCGCGCAGCCGCCGGGTGTCGGTGAGCCACTGCCGGGGCCGGTGCATGAAGAAGCTGGCGAGCGAGTCTTCTTCGGGCCGCCGCTCCGCCAGCCCCAACAGGGCGCGCACCGACTCAGGCAGCTCGAGCCGCGTCACCTCGTTCTCCAGGTGCTCCCCCTGCGACTTCCACCTGCGCGAGAGCGACGCGAGGTCGTCGGACTTCGCGTCAGAGGGCACCAGCGCGTAGAGGTAGCGCCCCACCACGCCCGTCAACACCACGATGGTCATCGCCGCGGCGGTCAGCGTGGCCAGCTGGTTCTTCGACTGGAACGCCGCGTGGAAGACGATGACCAGCGGGCTCAAGAAGCCGACGAACTGGTGAAAGGTGAGCCAGGTGCGAATGCTGCTGAAGCCCTTGAGCCGGTCCCACCGCTTGCGCACGGCGTAGATGAAGTTCGACATCATCACGATGGTGGCGACGATGCCCACCCCGTGGCCCCACGGGCCCGCGGGCTTGAGGAACCCGTGCCCCGGGTGGTGCAGCCGCGCCGCCACCGGCGTGCGGTAGTAGTCCTGCCCCACCACGAAGAGCCCCGCGACGATGAGCGCCGCCACCACGAAGAGCCCGAACGAGAGGCGCCGGTGCTTCTTCTCCGAGGCGTCCTTCAGCGCGCTGCCCCGCTTCGCCTTCGCGGTGAGCGACTCGCCGTGCAGCCGCGCCAGGTTGACGCCCGACTTCGAGAGGAACTCGGTCGGCAGCTCGCCGCCGAGGCAGGCGATGACGAAGTCGTTGGGCAGGTCGAGCTGCTTGCCCTGGAACTCGAGCGTCAACGAGCGCTCCTTCACCGCCTTCACCTGCGAGGCCATGAAGGCGAAGACGCGGCCCGACTCGACCAGCTCCTTGAAGCGCTTCTTGTTGGCCTCACGGGCCTTGCCGAACTCGGGCTGGCGGTAGCTGAGCGACACCTCGGCCTCGGTCTCGTCGGCCAGCTGAATGGCCGCCTCGAGCGCCGCGTCGCCGCCGCCCACCACCAGCACCCGCGCCCCCTCGTACTGCTGCGCGTCGATGAGGCGGTACGTCACCTTGTTGCCCAGCTCTTCTCCGGGAACGCCCAGCTTGCGCGGGGTGCCGCGGCGGCCGATTGCCAGCACCACCTTCTTGCCCTTCACCGGGCCCTTGTTCGTCTGCACCGTGAAGGCGCCGTCGTCGCCGTCGATCTTCTCGACCTTGACGCCGGTGTGCACCTTGAAGCCGCCGCGCTCCACCGCCTTCTGCCAGCTCTCGAGCAGCTGCTCCTTCGAGATGAGCGCGTCGCCGAACTTCCCGTAGAAGGGCAGCTCGACGCGCTCGCTCATCACCACCTTCTGGCGGGGGTAGTGGGCGATGGTGCCGCCCAGCGACTCCTGCTCGAGCACGTGGAAGGTGAGGCCCTGCTCCTTGAGGCCCAGCGCGGTGGCGAGCCCCGCCGGCCCGCCGCCCACCACGATGACGTCGGCGATGTCCTTCGGGCTCGCCTTCAGCTGCGGCCCGAGGTGTCGCGCGACCTGCAGCCCCTGGGTGATGGCGTTCTTGATGAGCCCCATGCCGCCGAGCTCACCGACGATGTGCAGGCCCTTGCGGCTGGTCTCGAAGAACTCGTTCACCTCGGGCAGGTCCACGCCGCGCTTGGCCGAGCCGAACACCAGCGAGATGGCGTTGACCGGGCACTCGAGCTCGCACTTGCCGTGGCCGATGCAGGCGCTCGGGTTCACCAGCGCGGCCTTGCCGTCGATGACGCCGAGGATGTCGCCCTCGGGGCAGACCGCCAGACACGAGAGGCTGCCGATGCAGCGGTCGAGGTCGACGACGGGGTGCAGCGTCATCGGCTCGGCGCGGCCCTCTTTGACGGCCTGGGCCAGGGTCGCGGTGTCGGCCGCTTCCCGCCGCGCGCGGCGCCGGAGCATGAACCAGCCCAGGCCCAGGCCGAAGGCCACCAGCCCCCCCAGGAGGAGGAGGTCGAGCACGGGGACCTTCTCGAGCACGGCGAGGACGAGCGTGGTGTGCATCAACGAAACCGCGAAGTTCGAGCTCCGAACGTCTGGAGCGCCCTGTCAGACTCGGCTCGCCGTCGATCGGCCACACGGCGGTCGCGGCGCGCTGGTGGCCATCGCCGTCGGGCCGGGGTCGAGGCGCGCGGTGGCGCAGCCGAGCTGGGCATGGCCCGTACGCTGAGGGAATTGGAGCCGCGGCACAACCGTGACCCGCTGACTGGCGTCGAAGCGTCACCGCCTCACTGACACCGCCCGGTCCCCGGCAGGCACGTCGTGGCCGCGCAGAACCGGCCCAGGCAGCAGAGCTGGCCCGACCCACCACACGCCTCGCACTGGTTGTTGTTGCCGCAGGCCGCCCCGGCACCGCAGAACGAGCCTCCCTGCCCGTCGCAGCAGCGTTGGCCGACCCCACCGCACGCGACACACTGGCCGCCCGCCTCGACCGCGTAGGGCGCCGTGCACGCCACGTCGCCGTTGCAGGCGGGTTGTCCCAAGCGCCCACACGCGCCGCCCTGGCAGCCGCCGCTGGCGCACAGCCCACTGCCGTTCGAGCACACCGCCCCGGGGGCCGCGCATCGGTTGGTGTTGTTGTCGCAGCAGCCCCCGCCTGCGCAGGCGTTGCCGCTGCAACAGGGCTGGCCGGGCCCGCCGCACGCGCTGCAGGTGTTGTTGGCCCCGCAGCTCAACCCCGAGGCCGTGCAGAAGTCGGCCTGATTTCCACCCCCGCGACAGCACGGCTGGCCGGGGCCGCCGCAGCTCGAGCACGCGCCCTGGCCACAGACGCCCAGCAGCGCGCCGCACATGGCTGCCGAGGCGACGCACGTCGTGCCGGCGCAGCAGCCGCCCGCCGCGCAGGTCGAGTTGGTGCAGCACGGCTGGCCGGCACCGCCGCACGCGACGAAGGCCCCTGCGACGCAGAGGGTGCCCGCGCTGCCAACGCCTCCGGTGGGCACGCACGCGCCGTTGTCGACGCACCCCCCGCCGGCGCACTGGGAGCCGCCGCAGGCGGGTTGAAACGGGCCCCCGCATGGCGCGCAGGTTCCCGCCGAGCACGCGAGGGTGGGGCGGTTGCAGCTGGTCCCGTTGCAGCAGCTCTGCCCCAGCCCTCCGCAGGCCGCGCACTGGCCCGAGGCCTGACAGAGATCGCCGCGCGCGCACTGTTGCCCCGTCGCCACGCAGAGGTTGGTGCCGCCGACGTCGCAGCACCCGCCGCTGCACGACGCGCCGGCACAACACGGCTGGCCGGGGCCGCCGCACGCCTGGCATTGGCCGGCCCGGCACGCCGTGTTGGCGCCGCAGGCGTCGCCCGGACAGCACGGTTGGCCGGGGCCACCACATTGGGCGCACCCGCCCTGGCTGCAGACGGTGCCGGCCGCCGTGCACGCGGCGTTGCTGCAACACGGCTGGCCCGCGCCACCGCACGCCGCGCACGAGGTGCCGGCGCTGCAGGTGACGCCCGTCGCCGTGCACGTCGCGCCAGGGCAGCAGGTCTGGCCGGGCCCACCACACTGCCCGCAACTGCCGTTGGCGCAGGTGCCGCCCACGTTGGGGCAGCTCGCGCCGCTGGCGACGCAGGCGTTGGCGACGCAGCAGCCGTTGCTCCCACACGCATTGCCGGCGCAGCAGGCCTCACCGGGCCCGCCGCACGGCGCGCACAGCCCGCCCGCCGTGTTGCAGACGAGTGAGGCCCCGCACTGACGGCCTGGACAGCACGGTTGCCCAGCGGCGCCACACGGCGCGCAGGTGCCGTTGCGACAGCTCGAGCTGGGCGCCGTGCAGGCGTTGCCTGCGCAGCACGGTTGGCCCGCGAGGCCGCACGTCGCGCCCCCGCCGCCGGTGGCCGTGCCGCCCGCCGCGCCTCCGGCGGTGGCATCTCCTCCGGCTGCGGCGCCGCCCGCCGCGGCGTCACCTCCTGCCGAGGCCCCGCCCCCCGACGCGTCTCCTCCGCCGGTCCCCGAGGCGCCGCCGGCTGCTCCGTCTCCTCCAGCGGCGCCAGAGTCGGCGGTCGACGGGTCGACCACGACGTTGTTGCATGTGCAGGCCGCACAGGTGATGGCCAGGGCGAGCGGGAGGAGTCGTTTCATGGGTGGACCTCAAGGAGGGCGAGCCGGCCGAACTGCACGACCCGGCGAGCGGGCGCCTGGCCACGCCTGCACCGCCTGTGGCCGCCAGCGCCTCTCATGGGTCCATTCATGACCGAGGGAATGAAAGACCCTGGTGGGCAGATCGAGGCCGCGCGGCGCGGCGAGGAGTCAGCGTACCGGGCGCTCTACCAGCGCTACCGGCCAGGCGTGGTGCGCCTGCTCGAGGCCTTCGGCACGCTCGACTTCGACGAGCGGGAGGACATCGTGCAGGACACCTTCGCGAGGGCCTTCAAGTCGCTGTCGTCGCTCTCGACGCCCTCGTCCTTCGAGGCCTGGCTCTACACCATCGCCCGCAACCGCGCGAAGTCGGCGCTCGCCAAACGAAGCAACGAGGACCGCACCATGGCCGAGTTCACCAGCGCAGCCGTGCTCGAAGTCCCCCCGGTGCCCGAGTCGCTGCAGCTCGAGGTGGACCTCTCGGTGGTGCGCGACCTCGTGGCGCGGTTGCCCTCGGGCCCCGAGAAAGACACCGTGACGCTCTTCTACGTCGAGGGGCAGCTCTCGGCGCGCGAGATCGCCGAGAAGCTCGGCGTCGGCAAGAGCGCCATCACCATGCGGCTCGAGCGGTTTCGGGCCCGGGTGAAGCGAGAGCTGATGCTCCGCGTGTTGGCGGGGAGGGTGTGAGCGATGCACCTCGATGACGCCACCTGGCAGCGCGTCTGGAGCGACCCGACGACGGCGCGCCCCATGCTCGAGCACCTCGCGGAAGGGTGCGACGTCTGCGACGCCTTCATCGCCGGCCGCCCCGAGCTCGACGGAGAGGTCGACCGCCTCTTGCTGAGCCTCACGCCCCGCCCCACGCCGCTCGACGAGCTGGGCTGGAGGCGACTGAGGGCGCGGCTGAGCCCACGCCGCAGCCGCCCCGCCTTGTTCCTCGCGCTCGCCGCCAGCCTCGCGGCGGTGGTGGGCGCGGGCTTCGTGCTGAGGCGTGGCGCCGCGCTGACGGAGCCCGGCGTCAAGGGAGACGGCCGCGCGTTGATGACGGTGGTCGCCGCGCGCCAGCTGCCCACCGGCGCGTTCGAGCAGCTCTCGGCGTCGGGCCGCGTGCCGAGGGGCGCCACCCTCGCGTTCCGCGTCACCTCACCCGTCGACGGCCCGGCCCGCGTCTTCCTCCAGCGCGCCAAAGAGCCACCCGAGGAGCTGGCCCAGCTGCGCGTGCGCGCCGGCGTGGGACAGCTCGAGCAGGAGAACGGCCTGTTCGGCGTGAACCTGGAGGACGAGCAGGGGCCGGTGACGGTGTGGGTGGTGGCCCATGCCACCCCGTTCGATGTCGGGAAAGCCCTCGAGGCGATAGCCTCGCCGGGGTCGCCCCTGGCCGTGGGGCGCGTCGAGGTGTTCGTCGAGCCGTGAAGCCCGTCATCGCCATCGCTTGCCTCGCGCTGTCGTGCGCGCACGGGCCGCTCGAGAAGGGCGGCGCGACGGTGGTGCGCCTTCCGAGGGGGCAGGCCGACGCGGCCTTCGAGGCGCGCCGCTTCGCGCTGGTGGTGGGCATTCCGCGCGCGGCCGATGCGCGCTGGCGCGCGCTGCAGTTCGCCGAGAAAGACGTGGCCGACCTCTCACGCGTGCTGCGCGACCCGTTGGGCGGCAACTACCAGTCGGTCACCACGCTGACGGCGCCGGAGCAGACGACGAAGGCCGCGCTGCTCGAGGCCGTCGGCGCGCTGGGCAGGCAGGCCGACCGCGCCGACGACATCGTGGTGCTGTACGTGTCGGCGCACGGCACCCTCGCGCGCGACGGGCGGGGCGAGCTTGGGCGCTACGTCGTCACCTCCGACGCCGACTTCTCGAAGCCCTCGCAGACGGCGCTGCCCCTCGAGGCGCTCCAGCGGGCCTTCGCGGAGCTCCCGTCGAAGCGCCGGGTGTTGGTGCTGGCCACCTGTCACTCGGGCGGCGGCAAGTCGCTCTTGTCCGACGAGGTGCAGCGAGAGCTCGCGTCGCTCAAGGGCCCGGTCCACCCGCTCGAAGAGGCGTCGCGCGCCGCGATGGTGTTGTCGGCGAGCGACTTCGGCGAGCCGGCCCGCGAAGACGAAGGGCTGCAGAACGACGTGTACACCCACTTCCTGGTCGAGGCGCTCAGTGGGCCCGGCGACCGCAACGGCGACGGCGCGGTGACCGCGACGGAAGCGCACGACTTCGCGCGCCGCAAGACATGGGCCTTCTCGAGCGGGCGGCAGCGGCCCTCGGCCGAGCTCCTCGAGGTGGGCGCCGACCCCATCGTGCTGGCGGGCCACTTCGACAAGGTGGGGCGGCCGGAGCTCTTCTCGTACGCGGCGCGGCTCGACGGCTTCGCGCTCAAGGTCGACGGCGAGGAGCGCACCGAGCTGCCCGGGGGCGCCGCGGTGACGCCGGGCCGGCACGTGGTGGAGCTCACCAAGGGCGCCGACCTGCTGCTGCGCCAGGACGTGTCGCTCGAGGTGGGCCAGCGGTTCGACGTGGAGTCGCTGCTCGAGCGCGCCGAGCCCAACGTGGCCGTGTCGATGCTGGCGGGCGGCTTCGCCTTCGTCGACGAGCGCAGCCGGGCCGAGGTGCTGCCGGGCGGCCCGAACGTCGGCGCGTCGGTGCGGGTCGATCGGCTCGGAGGCAGTCGCTTCTCGCTTCAGGTGGACGCCAGCGGCTTTGGTGGCCAGACGGCGCTCCCCCTGGGCGGAGGTGCGCCGGTGCCCTTCACCTGGGCCAGCGTTCAGGCCGGCGCGGCGGTGGCGTTCGAGTGGCGCTGGAGCGTGGTGTCCTTCTTCCTCGGCCCGCGCGTGGCCGGGCTGTGGGTTCAGCGGTCCTTCTCTCTGCAGGCGTTCAGCGGAACGCAGGCGGCCTTCTCGGTGATGCCCGGCGTGTGGCTGGGCAGCGCGGTGCACCTGGGCCCTCGCTGGGAGCTCTCTTTGAACGTACAGCCGATGCTCACCGTGTTGACCGTCGATGGGGTGATGCGGCCGATGGGCTTCGTCGGGGGCTGGGCGGCCGTGGGGTACCGGCTGTGAGGCGCGCGCTCCTCGTCGCGCTCGCCGTGACGCTCGCCGGCTGTGGCGGCTTCGACAACACGCCGTTCCGGGTGGGGGTGGTGCGCGGCGTCGTGCCCAACCCGACGGTCAACACCGTGGTGCTGGTGGAGCAGCAGCCGGCGCTCAGCGCCCGCCCCGACGCCCAGGGCCGCTTCGAGCTGGTGGACGTGCCGCAAGGAGAGGTCACCCTGCTGGTGCTGGCCTCGGCCTCGAACGCCGAGCGCCTCACCGTCACCGTGCGCGGGGGCGACGTGGTGGACACGGGCGCCGTGGGCACGAAGGCCGGCGCGCGGCTGGAGATCGTCGTGCACGTGCCCTCGAACCAGAGCCGGCTCCAGACACGCATTCAGGTGGGGAGCGTCACCCTCACCCAGCTGCTCGACCGCGAGGGTGAGGTGCACGTCGCGCTGCCCACGGGGTGCTACCCGGTGGTGGTGTCCATCCCCGGGCTCGGCACGATGGAGCGGCAGGTCTGCGTAACGGCCCCGATGACGCGGCAGGTGCAGTTCGAGCTGCCGGAGCCAGACGGAAGCCCGGGGCGTGAGGGGTGCTCGGTGTCGGGCTGTGAGACGGGCCGCACCTGTCGCAGCAACGGCTCCTGTGGCTGAGCGGCCTCAGCTCGGGTCGACGAAGCTCATCGCGCTCGCGCACTCGGCCTGCGCCGACTCCTTCGTCTTGTACTTGTCGCTCTTGTAGTACCAGTTGGTCTGCAGCGAGCCGTCGGCCATGCGCGCCTGGCAGCCGCCCCACATCTCGGTCGTCGGGCACGTCTGGTTCGCGGTGAAGGTGCCGCCCACGCTGGTGCCGCCGAGCGTCTTGCAGAGCGCCTCTTGCGTCGTCCACACCGGCTGCAGGCTGTTGCGCCAGTCGGTGCACTGCGGCGTCGTCGGCTGCATGTCACAGCGCGCGCTGCGGCCGCCGGCGAGCCCACACGACGCCAACGCCATCACCAGTCCCACCAGCTTGAGTCGGGCCACGAGCACCTCACGAGAAGAAGAAGGACGCGATGGTGCCGAACGCGAGCGGTGGCGGCAATGGAATCTTCCGTGGTTGCTGAAATAGGGGCGCGACGAAATCTCTGCGTGGGCCGAACCCGCTATCGTCGCCGCCATGAGAACGCTCCCTGTGGTTGCGCTCGTCGTCCTCGTCGGCGCCGCGCCGGCCTTCGCCGACCTCTCGCCTGAAGAGGTCGCCGCCATTCAGACTGAGCAGGCCAAAGCGACGCAGGCCATCGACGACAAGTACGCGGGCAAGGGCAAGCTCTCGGCGAGCGACCTGCGCGCGATGTCGAAGGAGAAGGCCGCGGCCGAGCGCGCGGTGCTCGACGGGCGGGGCGTGAAGCCGGGTGAGTGGGTGAAGGCGTCGGCGAGGCTGAGCGCCGAGGACCGCGCGACGGTGGAGGCGACGAAGAAGGCGTTGAGCGCGAAGGAGGCGGCGGCGAAGAAGAGCGGCGACGCGAAGGCCGGCCCCAAAGACGTCAGCATCGACCAGGGCGGCGAGGTGAACGAGGCCGCCGAGATGGACAAGAAGCTGGGGCTGGGCGCGGACAAGAAGTAGCCGCCGTCGCAGGTTTTGCGGGCGCGCCCCGGCGCTCGAGGTGCGCGGCCTCGGCATGGCCGATGCTTTCGCGAGAGGCATGCACGCGCTCCTCCTCGTCGTGACGCTGCTCTCCCAACTCCCCGAGGGCCTCGAGGCCTCGGGCCCCCCGGTGCAGCGCGGCGCCACGCTCTACGTGCCGCTGACGACCGGCGGCGTGGCGGTCGTCGACACCAGCGTCGCGGGCGCGCCGAAGGTGGTGGTGACGGTGCTCGAGGGGCGCTTCATCACCCGCCTGCTGCTCGACGGTGACCGGCTGGTCGCGCTCGAGGCGAAGGAAGAAGCGCTCGTCTTGTCGCTCGCGGAGCCGTCGCGACCGAAGCTGGTGCGCGGCGTGAGCGCGTCGGCAGCGCCCGTGGTGGTGGCGCCCGTGCCCTCGCCCGGCGAAGTGGCGCCGCTCCCCGCCGTGGCCTCGGGCGTCGTCATCGACGTCGTCGGGGGCCGCGTCATCTTCGAGGGCGGCACCGACAAGGGCTTTCGCAAGGGCGCGCGGGTGCAGGTGCTGTCGCAGCGCAAGGTGCCCAAGCCCGACCTGGTGACGGGCGCCCTCACCGAGGTGGCCAGCGGCGAGGTGACGGCGGTGCTGGCCATCGAGCAGGCCGACGCCAACCGCGCGATGGCGGTGCTGGGGCGCGGCGACGTCGCCGAGAAGGGCGACCTGGTGGAGCTGACGAGCGAGCCGGTGAGCGAGCGCCTCTTCTTCCCGCGGCGCGCGCCCTTCGAGTGGCGCTTCGGCTTCGTGCTGCGGCCGTTCCTGGGCCTCGAGGGCACCACCAAGCCGGTGGGGGTGATGGTCGACGCCTTCGTGTCCTGGTACCCGACGTCGCTGCCCTTGAGCGTCACCGCGATGGCGTCACCGTTCGGCTTCGTCATCAACGGCCGGGAGCCGCACTACCCGGGCACCTTCGCGCTGCTGGGCGGCTACGCCACCGACTTCTTCGAGATCGGCCTCGGCGTCGGCGCGCTCACCGGCAACGTGGGCCCCTGCCTGCCCAACGAGCTGGGGGTGACGACCTGCGAGGTGAACACCGGCTTCACCATCAACCAGCACCTGCGCCTGGGCTCGCTCGACGGCTTCCACCTCTCGTGGCACTCCTCCATCTTCTCGAGGCCGGCGCAGTTCGTCTTCGGCGTGGGGCGCGGCGAGGTGGCGATTCCCCTCACCAGCCGGCTGGGCCTCTTCGCGGGCGGCGGCGGCGGCGAGAACGGCTGGGCGGGCGGGGAGCTGGGCGTGCGCACCTCGCTGGGCGGCGCCGGCGCCCCCGGCACGGTGATGCTCCGCGCCAGCCTGGGCTACGCGGCCCTCTTCGACGGGCCCTCGCGCGAGTTCGTCGGCGGGCCCGCGGTGTCGTTCGGCATGGAGTGGCGGCAGTAGCCGGCTCAGCCGGCGTCGGGCGCGGCCTTCGCGGGGCCTGACACGTCGACGTTCACCAGGTCCGACTGCTCGAGGCGGCGGGCCAATTCGGCCACCTGGGCCTCTTTGATGTCCAGCAGCGTCACCAGCGCGTCCACCGCGCGCTGCTTGAGCTTGTCGTCGCCCAGGGCCTTCGCCGCGAAGTAGAGCGAGACGTGCACCTCGGGGTCGAAGGGGTTGACGGCGAGCGCGTCGAGGGCGGCCGTCTTCACCACGTCGAACTTCCGCGCGCGCACCGCGATGCGGGCCAGGTGGGTGTTGGTGGTGGCGCTCCCGGGGTGGGTGACGAGGCTGCCCCGCAGCACCTTCTCGGCCAGCTCGTAGCGCTTGAGCTCGAGCAGCGTCAGCGCGTACTTGTTGCTGACCGACTCGTAGCGGTCGCCCACCAGGGCGACGGCGCGCTCGTAGTGCTCGGCCGCGGCCACCATGCGCTTGCGCTCGCGCATCAGCTCGCCCAGGTGCGCGGCCTTGCGGGCGGGCGTCTCTTTCACCTCGGCGAAGTCTCCGAACGACACGTCGCGGGCGTTCTTCTTCTCGGGCGCCTTGTCGCTGCCGCCCTCGACGAGCTGCTTCTTCTCGTGCGCCGAGGGGGGAATCAGCTCGGCGGGGAAGGGCTGCTTCTTCAGGTGCGCCATCCACGCGCGCTCGAAGTCGGGCCACTTCCTCCGGGTGACGGCCTCGACGGCCAGCTTGTCGCTGGTGCCCTTCGCCATCTCGGTGAGCAGCCGGTCGAGCGGGCGCGGGCCCGACTCGGTGTCGATGAGGTGAATGGCGAAGAAGACCTCGGCGAAGGCGGTGGCGGCGTCTTCGGCGGTCGGCAACAGCGCCATCGAGGGGTGCATCTTGGCGAACGGCACCAGGGTGTTGCTGCGCACGCGCGAGCCCAGCAGCGCCAGCGTCGAGGGCGTCATGGCGCCGCCGGCCGGCCCGCGCCACCGCGACTCGAGGTACTTGGCGAGGCCCTCGTGCATCCAGATGGGCACGGTGTTGCGGCTCTTCTGCGAGACGACGAGGTGCACGTACTCGTGCGCCAGGGTGTCGAGCCAGTCGTAGCCCTTGAGCACCGCGCGCGGCGACGTCACCATCAGCTTGTTGAACTTGCAGATGGCGATGGTGCCGGTGGTGCGAATGGCCTCTTTGGTGAGCGTCGACACCTTCGACAGCTCGCCGGCGCTCGAGACGATCTCGACGCGCACCTTGCCTTTGGGGGCGTAGCCGAGGTCGGCCTCGAGCGCGGCGTGAATGCCCTCGAGCGCGTCGAGGGCCCACAGCGCGAGCACCGCGTCTTTGCCCTTCGGGTAGAGGAAGATGAAGTGCTCGCTCTCGACGCGGGCGTGGTCCTTCACGATGTCGCGGGTGTCGGTGACGAGGCGGAGCCAGCTGCCCGGGCGGTCGCGCACGCCCGAGGCCGTCAGCTCGGTGACCGCGGTCTCGTAGTCACCGGTCTCGAAGGCGACCCGGCCCTTGAAGTAGCGCAGGGGCTCGACGTCTGCGGGCGCCAGCTTCTCGAGCGCGGCGAGCTCGCCCTTGGCGGCCTCGACGTCCCAGTCCTCGAGGTACTGCTCGAGGTTCTGAATGCGGGCCCGGGCCTCGCCCTTGAGCTGGAGCGCCGGCTCGTCGCCGGTCGGCTCGGCCTGGGCGAGGGCGCGCACGGCGCCGAGGAGGAGCAGCAGCGGGAGCGCGCGCGTCACTTCACCAGCTCCTCGTAGTACTTCTTGTTCTGCTCCTTGTAGCGGTCGGGCGCGCCCTGCTTCATCGCGTCCATCACGTCCTTGCGGAACTCGCGCGGGTTGGCGTTCGGGTCCTCCTCGGGGATCTCGACCTTCTGGTCCTTCGGCATGCGGCCGCGGCCGGGCCCGCGCATCGGCATGGGCATGCCCTTGCCGCCCTTGCCGCGCTGCTGCTGGCTCTGCTGCATGCCCTGCTGCAGCGCCCGCAGCGACTGCAGCGCGCCCTGCTGGTCGCCGTGGCCCCGGCCCGGGTCCTTCGCCTGGAGCCGCTCGCCCGCCGACTGCATGCGCTGGCCGGCCTGGTCCATCTGGCGCTGGGCCTCTTCGTCGAAGAGCGGCGCCTTCTCGCCGAGCTGCTGCATCTGCTGCTTGAGCTGCTGGCCCTTCTCACCGAGCTTCTGCTGCTGCTTCGCCAGCTCCTTGAGCTGCTGCTGATCGCCCTGGTCGAGCGACTGGGACGCGGGCGGGAAGAGCGACTCGAGCTGCTGCGCCACGTCTTCGGCCTTGCGCTCGTCGCGTGAGAGGCGCTCCGCCAGCCGCTTCGACTCCTTCACCACGCTCTCGGGGTTGTGGAAGGCGCGGTCCTGGTTGTGCTGGGCCTCGGCCGCGCCCTCGAGCTGCTGCGCGCGCTCCACCAGCTCGCGGGCCGACTCGGCGGCGAGGTCGAAGTCGTTCGAGTCGAGGGCCTGCCTGGTGTTGCGAATGCTCTGGAGCGCCTTCTGCTGGGTCTCTTCCATGCGCCCGCCGTACCGGTCTGGCGCCAGCGTCTGGTACGAGCGCTCGAGGTCGTCGAGCTTCTGCGCCACCTCGCGCTTGACCTGCTCGCCCTGCTTCGAGATGCGCTCCTTCGCGGCCTTCTGCGCCTTCTCTTTGAGGGCGCGCGTCTGCTCGGCCACCCGCTGCTCCTCGTCGATGGTGCTGGCGAGGTCGTCGTTGAACTTCTGAAAGTCCTTCGCCAGCTCGGGGTCGGCGTTCTCTTCGGCGGCGTCGGCGCCCGTCTCGATGTTCTCGAACATCTCGTCGAGCTTCATCGACAGCTCCTGCATCTTCTTGAGCGCCTCGTCGGCCTTGCCTTCGCGCACCAGCCGCTCGATCTCGTCGAGCGGCGTCTTGAGGTCCGAGTCCTCTCGGAGCTGGTCGAGGCCCTCCTGGTTCATGAAGTCGTCGCGAATGCCCTTGGCGAGCTCGGCCATGCGCTCCTGCAGCTCGCGCATGCGCTCCTTGAGCTGGCCCATCTGCTCCAGCAGCGCCTCTTGCACCTTCGGGTCGTTCGACTTCTGGAACTCCTCGACCAGGCGGGTCAGCTCGCGGCGGTCTTCTTTGAGCTGCTTGGCGAGCTCTCGAATGGCGTCGAGCCGCGCCCGGTCGAGCAGGGCCTCGAGGTACAGCACGTTCTTCTCGGAGTTGGCGATGTCGGTGGCCAGCCGCGAGGTGAGCGCGAAGCTCATCGTCTGCTCGTAGGTGCCGTTGCGAATGGCGACGTCGGCGTTGCGCTTGAGGTACGCGCGGCGCTGGGCGACGAAGCGCGCGTCGGTCTCGAGCTCGTTGCCGATGATGGTGATGGCCGCGACCAGGTCGGGCATCGGCTCGCGCTCCTCGCCCAGGGTGTCGGCCAGCTCGGCGAACGACTTCGACAGCAGCGCCGCGCGCTCGTCGATGGCGGCCCCGGGCTTGAGCGCGTCGAGCGTGAGCGGCGCCTTGCGGTCGGGCGCCTCCTGCCGGTCGGCGAGGTGAGAGATGAGGCCCTCCCACAGCACCTCGGCCTTGCGGAGCGCGGCGCGGCGGTGCTCGGCGGCCGAGTACAGCTTCACCACCTGCGTCTTGCTCACGCCCTTCTGCGCCCCCTTGACGGTGTTGCCGTCTTTGGCTTCGAGGAAGTACCGCACCTCGCCGCCGGGCTTGAGGCCGAGGCTCGCCACCTCCCACTCCAGCTTGCCGCGCGCCGCCCGGGCCTCGTCGATGGAGAGGGCCCGGCGCTTCTCGACCCCGCCGGTGGGCTTGTAGACGAGCTCGAGGCCCGCCAGGCCGTAGTCGTCAGAGGCCTCGTACTGCAGGGTGACGCTGGTGGCCTTGGCGTCGAGCTCGACGGTGTCGATGGGCGCCAGCAGCCGCACCTGCGGCGCCGCGTCGGCCTCGACCTGAATGGGAAGGTCGGGCCCCTCGGCCTCGACCGTCTTCCCGTCGACGAAGGCCACATGGTACTGGCCGGTCTCGGTGAGGATGAAGGAGCCCGAGAGATCGCGCCCCGACACGGTGAGCGGCACCCGCGCGCCGTTGACGATGAGCACGGCCTCGTCGACGTCGCGGTCGGCGCGCGTCTTGAGCGACACCTCGGTGCCCGCGGGCCCGGCCACGTCACCGGCGGTGCCCGGCACCACGCGCGCCTCGAGCCCGGTGTACTCGGGGTAGCGGTAGGTCAGCTCGAAGTCGCCGGTGATGGGCTCGCGCCGGCTGATGGCGTTGACCTCGGCCGAGGCGAAGGCCTTGAGCACGCCGGCGGCGACGTACTCGGCCACCATGGCGAGGGTGAGCACCGCAGCCAGCACGGTGCCAGCCAGCGTCCACCCAGCGGCCCGCATCGGCCGCGGGTCGAGCAGCGTCGCCACCTTCCGCCGCGAGGCCCGCGCGTCGACGTCACGCAAGAAGGCCTGGGCGAGCTCGGGCGAGAAGTCGTCGCGCTGCCCCATCGCGCGCGCGAGCTCCACCGCCGCCAGCAGGTCGAGTGACAGCTCCGGCGCGCGCTCGGCCAGCAGCCGGGCGGTGCGCTCGTCGTCACCGAGGCGCCGGCGAATGAGGAAGACGCCGAAGAAGAGGAGCAGCGCGAAGGCCGACAGGGGCGCGAGCGCCAGCAGCCACTGCCCGAGCACCGGCCGGGCGTTGGCCACCAGCGCGCCGGAGAAGAAAAAGACGAGGAACGACGCCGCGCCGTAGAGGCCGCCCTGGAGCCACCACGCCTGCGCCTGCGCCGCGCGCACCTCGGCGATGAGC
>JACSRE010000360.1 GCA_014879945.1 Myxococcus sp. | reverse complement strand
GGTGAGTCTGGACTTCTGTGTCATGGGCCGGCCGTGGCTCCGGTCCTCGTCGTCGAACACCTCAACAAGCGCTACCCGACCCTCACCGCGCTCGACGACGTCAGCGTCTCGATCGAGGCCGGAGAGATCTTCGCGCTCCTGGGCCCCAACGGCGCCGGCAAGACGACCCTCATCGGCGCCATCTGCGGGCTGGTGCGCAAGACGAGCGGGCGCATCACGCTCCTGGGCGTCGACCTCGACGTCGACCCGGTGACGCCCCGCCGCGACGTGGGCCTGGTGCCGCAGGAGATCAACTTCGACCCCTTCTTCGCGGTGCGCGAGTCGCTCGAGCTGCAGCTGGGCTACTTCGGCCGGCCGCCAGACGCCAAACGCGTCGACGAGGTGCTCGAGGCGCTCGCGCTCACCTCGAAGGCCCACCTGCCCACCCGCACGCTCTCAGGCGGCATGAAGCGGCGGCTGCTCATCGCCAAGGCCCTGGTGCACCGCCCGAAGCTGGTCTTCCTCGATGAGCCCACCGCCGGCGTCGACGTCGAGCTGCGCCGCGACCTCTGGAGCTACGTGCGCAGGCTGCGCGCCGAGGGCACCACGGTGGTGCTCACCACCCACTACCTCGAAGAGGCCGAGGAGCTGGCCGACCGCGTCGGCATCATCGACAAGGGCCGGCTGATGCTCGTCGAAGAGAAGGGCGCGCTGATGAAGCGCCTGGGCGAGCGCAAGCTCGAGGTCTCGTTCCGCGACGCCGTCGCTGCGTTGCCGGCCGCCGTCACCACCGGCACCCTCTCGCCCGACCGCCGCGCCTTCACCTTCATCGAGCGGGCGGGCTCGCCGTCGTGCGCCGAGGTGCTGGGCGCGCTCTACGCCGCGCAGCTCCCGGTGGCCGACGTGTCGATGGCGCCGCCCAGGCTCGAGGACGTGCTGATTCGGGTGCTGCGCAGCAGCGGGCCGGGAGCCGCGCCGTGAACGTCATCGGCGCGAAGACCCTGCTGAAGAAAGAGGTGCGCCGCTTCCTGCGCGTGCCGGGGCAGACGGTGCTGCAGCCGTTGATCAGCACCACGCTCTACTTCGTGGTGTTCGGCTACACGCTCGGGGGCCGGCAGGCCGACATCGAGGGCGTCAGCTACGTCTCGTACATCGTGCCGGGCCTGGTGTTCCTCGGCATCGCCAACAACGCCTTCTTGAACGCGTCGTCGTCGTTCTTCATCACCAAGATTCAGGGCACCATCGTCGACCTGCTGGCGGCGCCGCTGGGGCCGGCCGAGCTCCTCATCGGCTTCGTCGCGGGCGCGATGGTGCGCGGCCTGCTGGTCGGCATGCTCACCTGGGGCGCGGCGCTCGTCTTCACCGGCGCCCACCTGGTGCACCCGGCCACCACCCTGCTCTTCCTCGGGCTGTCGGCCTACGTCTTCTCGGTGCTGGGCCTGGTGGCGGGCATCTGGGCCGAGAAGTTCGAGCAGATCAACTTCTTCCCCACCTTCCTCATGCTGCCGCTCACCTTCCTCGGCGGCGTCTTCTATTCGGTGCACGCGCTCCCCGAGCCGTTCCGCACCATCAGCCTCTTCAACCCCGTGGTGCACATGGTGGAGGGCCTGCGCGCCGGCATGCTGGGCCTCGACGAGGGCTCGCCGCTGGGCCTGGGCCTGCTCCTGGGCCTGGCCGTCGTCGCCACCACGGTTGCGCACCGCATGCTCGCCGTGGGTTACCGGGTGAAGTCATGAGTCCGCGCCCACCCCACCGCCTGTACGTTCACCCGCTGACGCCGCCCGAGGCGGGGTAGGCTCGCGCCCCTCACATGGGCATTCCTTTCGGTCGCTACGAGCTGCTGCGCAAGATCGCCGCCGGAGGCATGGGGCAGGTGCTGCTGGCGCGCAAGGGCGCCGAGGGCTTCGAGAAGCTCGTCGTCATCAAGCGCATCCTCCCGCACCTGGTCGAAGATGAAGAGTTCTTCACCATGTTCATCGACGAGGCGAAGATCACCATGCGCCTCGACCACCCCAACATCGCGCGCATCAACGAGTTCGGCGTCGAGAACGGGGTGCACTTCATCGAGATGGAATACGTCTCGGGCGAAGACATTCGGCGGGTGGACAAGCGCGCGCGCATGGCGAACACCTCGCTGCCGCTGGGCGTCATCATTCGCGTCATCGCCGACGCCGCCGCGGGGCTCGACTTCGCGCACAAGGCGAAGGACTCGAAGGGCGCGCCGCTGAACCTGGTGCACCGCGACGTCTCGCCGCAGAACGTGCTGGTCGGCTTCGACGGCGCGGTGAAGCTCATCGACTTCGGCGTGGCCAAGGCCGCGGGCCGCGCGCAGCACACCGCCACCGGCATCTTGAAGGGCAAGTTCCCCTACATGTCGCCGGAGCAGGCCGACGGCCTCGACATCGACGCCCGCAGCGACGTCTTCGCGCTCGGCGTGGTGCTGTGGGAGTTGCTCACCGGCAAGCGCCTCTTCAAGGGCGAGAACGACCTGATGACGCAGCGGCTGGTGAAGGCCTGCCAGGTGCCGCCGCCCTCGCAGGTCGAGCCGTCGCTCCCGCCGGCCTTCGACGCGGTGGTGCTCAAGTCGCTCACCAAAGACGTCAACGAGCGCTACCCCGACGCCGCCGCCTTCCGCATGGCGCTCGAGGACTTCGCCTTCAAGAACGCCATTCCCGCGTCGAACGCCCACCTCGTGGAGTTCATGCAGCGGCTGTACGCCGAGCGCATCGCGAAAGAGAGCGACCCGCGCTCGCTCGAAGAGGACTCGGGCCTCACCGACCTCGACGCCGGCGGCCTGCCCCGCAACGCGCAGGGCCCCACCATCGTCGACCGCAGCCGCCAGGGCGGGCAGGTCTTCCCGCAGGGGCAGACCAGCGCGCAGCACACCGAGGCGCTGGCGAGCCCGAAGAAGTCTCGCGCCGGGCTGTGGGCGGGCCTGGGCGTGCTGGGCGTGGTCGCCATCGGCGTCGGCGGGTACCTGCTGAAGGACCGCGAGGCCCCCAGGCCGGTCGAGGTGGTCAAGCCGGTGGAGCCCGTGCAGGTCGTCAAGCCCGTGGAGCCGCCGAAGGTCGTCGAGGTGCTCACCTTCTCCATCACCTCGGAGCCGGCGGGCGCCGAGGTCGAGCTGGGCGGCGACAAGAAGGGCGTGACGCCGCTGGAGCTGAAGCTCGAGAAGAGCCTTCTGCCCATGCTGCTGAAGGTGTCGAGCGACGGCTACGAGGCGTCGCAGACGACGCTGACCGACTCCACCGACCTGAGCGTCGCGCTGACGCTCAAGAAGCGCGCGGCGGTGAAGGTGGGCCCCAGGCCGAGCGAGATCAAGACGACCCGTTGAGCGGCGCGCCCCCGGGGCCGAGGGGCAGCGGCACGCTCATCGCCTTGAGCACCACCACCGAGCGCGACTGCTGCCTGAAGGAGCCGCCGTGCGAGAAGCCCTGGCCCTCGAGCGAGAGGGCGGTGTCGAGCACCACCTCCCACGAGCCGCCCACCTGCGGGCCGGGCAGCCGCAGCTCCAGGTCGGCAGCCGAGGCGTTCAGGTAGACCAGCAGGCTGTCGCCGACGATGCGCTTGCCCTCGGGGTCGCGGGTGCCGATGGCGTCACCGCCGAGGAACCAGCCCATGAACTGGCGCGGCGTCTTCCAGTCAGCGGGCTGCATCTCGGTGCCGTCGGCGTTGAACCAGATGAGGTCCTGGAAGTGCGAGTCGTCGAGCGTCGCCCCGAGGAAGAAGTAGCGGCGCTGCAGCACCGGCTGGCGGCGCAGCTCGGCGAGCCGGCGCATGAAGGCCAGCAGCTCCGAGACCTCAGGGGTGACGCGCCAGTCGTGCCAGAGCAGCTCGTTGTCCTGGCAGTAGGCGTTGTTGTTGCCCAGCTGGGTGCGGCCGAGCTCGTCGCCGGCGTTCACCATCGGCGTGCCGGTGGACAAGAAGAGCGTGGCGAGGAAGTTGCGCTGCTGCCTGGCCCGCAGCGCGTTGACGGCCGGGTCGCTGGTGGGGCCCTCGACGCCGCAGTTCCAGGAGTGGTTCGAGTCGGTGCCGTCGCGGTTGCCCTCGAGGTTCGCCTCGTTGTGCTTGTGCGAGTAGCTGACGAGGTCGCGCAGGGTGAAGCCGTCGTGGGCGGTGACGAAGTTGATGGTGGCGGTGGGGCGGCGGCCCGACGCCTTGAAGAGGTCGGACGAGCCGGTGAGGCGGTAGCCCAGCTCGGCGGCCTGCCAGGGGTCTCCGCGCCAGAAGTGCCGAATGCTGTCGCGGTAGCGGTCGTTCCACTCGGCGAAGTGCGGCGGGTACTGCCCCAGGCGATAGCCGTCGGGCCCCACGTCCCACGGCTCGGCGATGAGCTTCACGCGCGAGAGCACCGGGTCCTGGTGAATGGCCTGCAGGAAGGGCGAGGCCTGCGAGAAGTCGCCGCCGCCGGCGCGCGCGAGGGTGGTGGCGAGGTCGAAGCGAAAGCCGTCGACGTGGAACTCGGTGACCCAGTGGCGCAGGGAGTCGAGCACCAGCTTGAGCGCCCACGGGTTGCTCAGGTTCAGGCTGTTGCCGCAGCCGGTGAAGTCGCGGTAGCGGGCGCGGTCGCTGTCCTGAATCCAGTAGTAGGCGCGGTTGTCGAGGCCCTTCCAGCTCAGCATCGGCCCCTCGTGGTTGCCCTCGCAGGTGTGGTTGGGCACCACGTCGAGCAGCACCTCGAGGCCGGCGGCGTGGAGCGCCTTCACCATCGCCTTGAACTCGCGCACCGCGCCCTGGCCGGTGGGGCTGGCGAAGCGTTGGTCGGGCGCGAAGTAGCCCAGGGTGTTGTAGCCCCACGCGTTGGTGAGGCCCTTCTCGACGAGGAAGCCCTCGGAGACGCGCTCGTGCACCGGCAGCAGCTCGACGGAGGTGACGCCGATGGAGGTGAGGTGCTCGATGACGGCGGGGTGCGACACGCCCAGGTAGGTGCCGCGCAGCTCGGGCGGCACGAGGGGGTGGCGCGCGGTGAGGCCCTTGACGTGGGCCTCGTAGATGACGGTGCGGCGCCAGAGCACCTCGGGGCGGCGCTCGCCGCTCCAGTCGAAGTCGTCGTGCTCGACCAGGGCGCGGGGCACGAAGGGGGCGGAGTCGTTCAGGTCGAGCTGGCCGTCGCGGCCCGGGTGGAGGGGCCCCGCGTGGCGCACCTGCCCGCGCACGGCGCGCGCGTACGGGTCCATCAGCAGCTTGAAGGGGTTGTAGAGCAGCCCCTCGCGCGGGTTCCACGGGCCGTGGGCGCGGAAGGCGTAGGCCGCGCCGGGCCTCAGGCCGGGCACGTAGCCGTGCCAGACGGAGTTGGTGGCGTCGGCGAGCTGGAGCGGGTGTTCGACGCCGGCCTCGTCGAACAGGCACAGGTCGATGCCGGTGCCTCCGGAGTAGACGGCGAAGTTGACGCCGTGGCCGTCAAAGGTGGCGCCCAGCGGATAGGGGACGCCGGGCTTCAAGGTGTACGCGGTCACGAGCGGCCGACTGTACCAGCGAGTCCTCGCGGCGCGGGTTTGGCCTTTGGGCCCCGGTCGCGCTTGCGTCGGGTGCGCGTCTTTGCGCATGACGCCCTCCTCAGCCCATGCTCGCCGCGCGCCCCACCATCGAACCCCGCCGTGTGCCGACCGCCGACAGCGTGGTGGTGAAGGAGATCTACCTCTCGCTCCAGGGTGAGTCGTCGCACCAGGGCAAGCTGTGCACCTTCGTGCGGCTGACCGGCTGTCACCTGCGCTGCGCCTGGTGTGACAGCGAGTTCTCGTTCAAGGGCGGCCAGCGCCTGGCCAACGCCGAGGTGCTGCGGCAGGTGCTCGAGACGAGGTCGCCGATGGTCGAGGTGACGGGCGGCGAGCCGCTGCTCCAGCCGGGCGTCTACCCGTTGATGGAGTCGTTCCTCGACGCGGGCCTCATCGTGCTGCTCGAGACCAGCGGCGCCATCGACGTGCGCGAGGTGCCGAAGGCGGTGCACAAGATCGTCGACCTGAAGACGCCGTCGTCGAAGGAGCACGACCGCAACGACCTGCGCAACTTCGAGTCGATGAACGAGCGCGACGAGCTCAAGTTCGTCATCGGCTCGCGCGAGGACTACGACTGGAGCCGCGAGATGATTCGCCGGCACCGGCTCGACGCGCGGCCGTTCGGGTTGTTGTTCTCGACGGTGTTCTCGTCGCTCGCGCCGGTGCAGCTGGCCGAGTGGATCATCGCCGACAAGCTGCCGGTGCGGTTTCAGCTGCAGCAGCACAAGTACCTGTGGGAGCCGAACGCCCGCGGCGTCTGACGGCCCGCTACTTCACCGGTGCGCGCCGACGAGCCGCCGGCCCCACCAGCGGCAAGCCAGCGCGAGGATGGCCCAGGTCAACGAGACCCCCAACGCGGCGGCGCGAGGCCCCAGGAAGAGCAGCACCGCGGGCGCTACCGACGGGCGGCGCGCGCGCCCTTGCTCGACCGCGTGGCCGCGACGCGGCGACGGGCGGGCTTGGGCGCGGGCTTGCGCTCGGCCTTCTTGGGCGCGGGCGGCGGGGCGTCGGTGATGGCCGGCAGCTCCTTGAGGCTGTAGCGGCGGGCCTCGTGAGCGCGCAGGCGCTCCTTGCGCGCGAGCAGCTCGCCCTTGACCTGCTCGAAGTACTCGCGGCCGCCCGGCACCACGGCCTGGCCGTCGATGACCTCGGGAGCCCCCTGCACCACGATGGGCCACTGCGGCATCGCGGTGTCGATCTGCTTCAGGCGCGCGGTCAACAGCGACCGCACCACCGTCAGGGTGTCGAGCGAGGGCGGCGGGTTCAACCCCAGCAGCACCAGCGCGAACAGGCCCGGCCGGCCGGTCTCATCGAGGCCCTTCATGGTGAAGGCCTCGACGATCGTGAAACCCGCCCCCAACTGCCGCGAATTCAGCTCACGCGACAGCTCCGACAGCTTCGTGTCCAGCCTCACGTCGTCGTACATGGCCGCCGGGAATACACGAAGCGCTTCGGCAAAGGGAACCCCTCCCCATGTGATTTCGCGGTGTTTCGGAAGGCGGATCGCCCAAACCTTCTGAAATCGCTCAGGAATCCGACCTCAGCGGTGGGCCAGCATTCGCAGCCGGGTGGCCTTCGAGAGGGTGCGGGCGGTCTTCGGG